>JAUSIQ010000030.1 GCA_030647955.1 bacterium
CTGTTTCCGGAACATTCTTACAGGGCTCACAAGGCTCGCCAGATGAATACAAACCGATTAACTACCTCTGGCTTCAAAAGTTCACTCCGGTCACTGTAGTGGGCAATTCTATCTTCGTCTATCATATTCGAAAGTAAATGAAAAAAGAGGCCAAAGCCTCTTTTAGTACCGACTATTCTCCAGACCCACCAGGTGTCCGACATCATTAATGCTGTCCACAAACCATCCTTGGCGATTGAACCTCAGCCGCGTCAGAGAACAGTTATCAATAATCAATCCCCTGCCAATCAGGACACTTTTAAATTCCAAGATATCTTGCAGAAAGCAACAAAACGCAGTGCCATGCCCAAATATGGCAAATCGCCACTGCCTTCCAGATTGCATATACTCTCCGTTTTTCAAAAAAGTACTTTCAAACCACTCCGACATTCTTCTCTGTACGGTCTTTTGAGATTCCCCTCCCGGAGGAGTAAACCACGGCGAAGTGCCCATAACCTCCAAAGCTAAACCCGGAGCATGGGTTATGGAAAAGACCTCCCCTCTAGACCGGCCCTCCCACTCTCCTTGATCTAGTTCGATGATATCGTTAACCGTGATAATGTTACTGGCATAATAGTCCAGCCACGCACAGACGGACATAGCTGTTTGTATAGCCCGAGGAAATGGCGAGGAAAAAGCCAGCTCGTAATTTACCCCCTCTTTTTCTAAACGCGTACCTAACGCATTAGCCTGCGAATATCCCAATGGAGTTAGTGGCGCCCCTGCGGTACGTCCCCCAATCAGTTCCGGATGCAGTTGCGCCACAGACTGACCGTGACGAATTAGATCAAAACAAAGTTCAGTATTAGCATGCATCAGACTGATCTCCTTTCGCAATTTGTATTAATATCTGCTGAACGACTAATATGACAATCTGGCACGTCTTCAGGTAAAATAACTCCCGGCCGAACTTCAGCTTCACGACCAATCTTAACGGCCGGGAAAATGGTCACATTAATACCTACTTCGGAATTCATCCCGATAATTACCCCCAGACCCGTCAGCCCCGTATCGATTTTCTTTCCTCGTACTGTGCTGCGATGCGGATGCACTTCTTTTTTACCACGCTTAAACTTTTTATTCGCAGCAATCGTTCCTGCTCCAATGTGGCAATCCCGATCTAGAATAGAATCCCCGATAAAATTGCGGTGCAAACTCACCCCGTCATAGAGTAAACTATTTTTAACCTCACTAAGCGCCCCGACCATCACTCCCCGGCCAACATAGCAATGATCTCGAACCACACTATGCGTTCCGATGATCGAGCCTTCTCCAATATAGCATGGGCCGCGGACTACTGCGTTTTCTAAAATCTTCGCTCCTTTTTCTATCACCACCGGGCCATAAATAAAGGCCGAAGGATGAATTTCCACATCCCCGCTCATTTCAATATTTCTATTTTGCCAGCGATCCATCGCCCAGCGATTCATAGCCAAAAGATCCCAGGAATATTTTAAAGAAGGAAGGGAAATATTTTCCGGAAGAATAATGCCTCGTACTCCGCCATTTTTCTTTAGAACACTGCTGAGAGCGGATTCAAACGAATACTCTTGATCAAAGTGTTCCAATGCTTCCAGAAACCAGTAGGGCAAGGCATAGACGCCCAAAATTCTTGTATCACCGATATAATTTTCGGGCTTTTCGACGATTTTGGAAACATTAAACTGATCAATTTGCATAATCCCGAAATTCCAAGGAGTCAACGTTTTTTGACCAAAGAGGACTACTTGCCTATCAAGCAGCTTTAACGCTCGCCGCTGGGCATTCACCAATTCTCCAGCCGCAACCTGGCTAGCATTGAGAACCAAAAAATTTCTGGCAGGCTGTAAGAATTCTCTGGCTCGCAGAATAGCCTCGCCCATCCCCAAGGGCTTGAGTTGCACAACATACTGAATTTTCACCTGCCATTTTTTGCCATCACTAAAAAACTCCTGTATCGCCCGCTCTTTTTCTCCCACCACCACAACGAGATCATCGATACCCGCTTTTTGTAAACCCGCAATCGTATAGGCCAGGATGGGCTTCCCGTCACCAATTTCATACATGCTCTTATGCCGATCTTGCGCCAGTGGCCAAAATCTTGAACAGTTTCCCGCCGCCAAAATGATTGCTTGCATTATGCACCTTTTTTTAAGGATCTTCTCTCTCAAAGAAATAGCATAAATAAAAAAACCGGACAAACGTCCATTACTTGAAGTAGATGCGGTTGGGGATCCGGGCGTCAACATATTGTAACAAACTTCTCTGCTCCATAGAAACTTTATTGGCAAGGAAAATGGAGAGCGCTTTGATTTGTGGAGATAAAGGTTCATTCGTGCTGAGATAAATTTCCCACCCTTCGGTAGTTTTAACATTCACTCGGAAAAGTTCTTCCGGAATGATCGCCTTCGCTAAACCCACCTTCGCCTTGGTCATTTCTTTTTGCAACCCCATCATCCAGGAAAACTGTTCAGTATTAGTCACCAGTTGACCTAATGCTCCCGAAGAGCTTACATAGTCCTCTACCATTAAGAATAATGTACCGGAAGATTCGGTCGCATGATCAAAAATAACTCCTTCCTGGTCAAAATAAAAACAGGCATTCTGCTTTTTAAAACACCAGATCCCCACTCCTTCGCGGTGACTAGCCTGGACAATTAATTTATGAGAATGATCTTTCTTAACCTGAATATCTTTTAAAACCGGAAAACGTTCGGCTAATAAAAGCGCTAACTTCTCTTTATTTGGCAAAAAAATATTATTAGATCTCTTTATAAAAAAAGTCTTCTCCTCCAGATACTCATCAATCGTTTTTTGGATTTGCTCATTACTGATAAAACTTTTCTGCTCGATAGCAATATCGGTCACTGCCATCAACTGAGAAAAAAAGAGGGCATAAAAAACACCGACGACGATCGCCCCAAAGATCGCTAAATAGACGGCCACAATGGCCGCAAACTTTCTTCGCTTTTTAGAGCGGTAAGCATCCTGATAAGTTTGGTTGATAGTACGCAAAGCTAGTTTATAAAGTTATAAAGTTCATCAGGTTATAAAGTTTGCAGAAATACTTTATAAACTTTAAGACCTTGAAAAACTTGATGAACTCAAAGATATATCCTGGGCAATAGCGGATTAATTCTCGAAACTACTTCGTAGCTGATCGTTCCCAATTTTTGGGCGATTTCTTCGGGGGTAATCTTCTCTTCTCCGCTTTGTCCGATTAATACTGCCTCATCCCACACTTTCACTGCCGACACCGCACTAACGTCCGCCACACAGAGATTCATCGAAACTCTTCCTAATATTTTACACGATTGCTCATGGATAAGCACTCGGCCGATCGAGGAAAGCCCCCGAAAAAACCCATCGTAATATCCTACCGGCAAAACTGCGATGGTCGAATCCCTCCGCACTTTTTCCGTAATACCATAACCCACCGGCGTACCCTTTTTTATTTTTTTCACTTGCACCACGCGCGTCTTCCAGCTCAAAGCCGGTTCTAATCCGAAACCCCCGAAACTTTCTTGAAATTTATCTGATGGCCATAGGCCATAAAAACCAATTCCTACCCGAATAAGATCAAAGCTGGCTTCTGGTAAAGAGAAAAAGGCCGGGGTAGCGGCGGCGTGAATAATTTTAGGATTAATACCATTCGCCTCTAAAACCGCCAAGGCTCCGTGAAAATTGGCCAGCTGCGTGCGTGCATAAGCGAGGCGTGGAATATCATCGGCGTTAGCAAAATGTGTAAAGACTCCTTCTAACTTAATGTCCGGAAAGTTTTTTAGATTTTGAATAAATACCGGTAAATCTTCAGACAATACTCCCTGGCGCGACATTCCACTATCAATTTTTAAATGCCAATCGATATGCCTCTTATGAGGCGAAGCGGTTTTAAAAAATTCCTCTCCGTAAAGAGTGAGCTTAATTTTATTTTTTACTGCTAGTGCCAGGGCCTCCACGGGAGTGTAGCCTAAAACTAAAATTGGTGCCTTAACTTTCGCTTTTCTTAAAGCCACGGCCTCGTTTAAATTGTCCGTTCCGATCCAATCCGCTCCGTATTTTAAAAATAGCTTAGCGGTTTCGACTAAACCATGCCCATAGGCGTTGGATTTCACCACCGCCATGATAATTTTTCCCTGAGATAATCGCCTAATCACTCGCACATTATTTTCCAGGGTCGCTTTCGACACCTCTATCCAGGTTTTTAGATTAGCACGATCCATATAGCCAAAGTGCACCGAAATTATTTTACTGAGCGAGGGCTATTTACTTTCGGAATTTCACTTCTTTAATGCCAAAAGTATAACGCTGTAAGGCTTTAGGAATTTTGACCGAGTCTTTAGTCTGATAGTTCTCCATAATGGCCAATAAAATTCGGCCAATCGCAAAAGCCGTGCCGTTAATCGTATGCACCAGTTCTGATTTACCTTCGGCATTCTTAAAGCGAGCCTTCAGGCGACGAGATTGAAAGTCAGTAGAGTTAGAAGTGGAGTGTGTCTCACGATACTTACCTTCCGCCGGAAACCAAGATTCAAGGTCGTATTGCTTAGCATCGGTCCAAACCATATCTCCAGTACAGATGAGCATAGCTCGATAAGGAATACCCAGTTCCTGCATCATCGTTTCCTGTAGCGTCAAAAAGAGATCATGTTCAATTTTTGATTTTTCAGGGTGAGCAAAAGAAAACATCTCTAGTTTATCAAACTGATGCACTCTAAACATGCCCTTTACATCCTTGCCATAAGAACCGGCTTCACGGCGAAAAGCCGTAGAAAAAGCAATGTGTCGATGCGGCAAACTTTCCGCAGGCAAGGTCTCCTCCCAATGCATCGCTCCGGTGGTGTGTTCGGCACTGCCAATCAAAAACAAGTCATCGTTGGGCAAATAGTATCTTTCTTCTTCCTGCCCAGGGTCCAGTTTTCCCATAGCTCGAAAAGCTTCTGGCTTAATCATCACCGGCGGAATCAAGGGAATAAAGGATCGACTATCCGCCTCCAGCTTATTTTGTTTGATTACCTTGGCCAAGTAATTTTTATTAGCAAGGCGTTCCATTATAAAATTGATAATTGCGAATTCAAGCAGGGGGGCTTCGTGCTTTAAATAACCGAATCGTGACCCGGAAACTTTTGCACCCTTTTCCATATCAATCCAATCCAGTTTTTCGCCCAACTCAATGTGCGACAAAGGAGCAAAAGAAAATTTCGGCTTCTTACCCACTTCCCTTAGAACCTGATTCCCAGTTTCGTCTTTACCTACCGGAACATCCTCAAAAGGAACGTTCGGCAAACTATACATACCCGCCTGCAATTCCGCTTCTATACCCTTCAACTCTTCTTCTAGCGTTTTTAGTTTTTCCTTAAGTTTCTTTAATTCTTCTAACTCTTCGGGTGCCTTCGGTCCCCCTCTTGATCTTTTGTTCTGTTCGGCTCGGCCTGCCTCAATTTCTTGAAGTAAGGTTTTTTGTTTCGTATCCAATGCCAAAATCTTATCGACATCGGCCTTGGCTTGTCGATTTTTTACCGCTTCCTTAACTTTCTCTGGATTTTGTCTAACGAATTTAATATCGAGCATAGGCGCTTCGTAAACTAGTTTATCAGGTTATAAAGTTTTCAAGTTCATCAAGTCGGATCCCCACTTTACAAACATTACAACTTTATGAACTTTATAACTTATTTTGGTTTCATTAATGGGAATAAAATTACCTCCCTAATACTATGACTATTGGTTAGTAAAACGCTTAAACGATCAATACCAATACCGATGCCGGCCGCCGGAGGCATGCCATACTCTAAAGACTCGATAAAATCTTCATCTAAGCGCTGAGCATCTTCATCGCCCCGCTCGCGATTCTTTTCCTGCATCTCAAACCTCTCTCGTTGATCTTGCGGATCATTCAACTCGGAAAAACCGTTGGCTACCTCCATGGCACCTACTAAAAGCTGGAAGCGGGCCACATGATTAGAATCAACAGTGCTGGACTCGGAACCTTTTTCCAGTTTCTTTGCTAATGGAGAAATATCCAAGGGATGATTAATAACAAAGATGGGATTGATCAGATTCGGCCGTGCCACTTTTTTATAAATCTCATCCGCAATCACTCCTTTGGACATTTTCTTTTCAATGGTAATGCCTAATTCTTGCGCCTTTTTCTTGAGATCTTCTTCGTCCACTTCATCATAATCCAACCCGGAATATTTTTTCAACAGTTCATTAAACTCAATTCTAGGAAAGGGTTCCTTAAAGCTAATTTTTCCGGAAGCATGCTCCAGAACCGGTTCTCCAAATAGAGCCGCGACTAAAGTGCGGAATAATTCTTCGGTAAAGCTCATCATCCACTGATAGTCTTGATAAGCAGCGTAAAATTCGAGCATCGTAAATTCAGGATTATGTTCCCGATCCATTCCCTCGTTGCGGAAATTACGATTCATCTCAAAGATGCGCTCAAAACCACCCACCAATAAACGCTTCAGATACAATTCCGGGGCAATACGCAGATAAAGGTCCAGGTCGAGAGCATTCAAATGAGTTTTGAATGGAGCGGCGTTTGCTCCTCCAGCCATGTTCTGCAGCATCGGAGTTTCCACTTCCACAAACTCATGCTGTAAAAGGAAATTTCTAATCTCTTGGATAATCTTGGAACGCAACAAAGCTTTTTCTTTTACTTCGGGATTAAAAATCAAATCCAGATATTTTTTTCGAAAACGCTCCTCTACATCTTGCAAGCCATGCCACTTTTCAGGCAAAGGCAAAAGCGCCTTGGACAAGACTCGATACTTTTCTACTTCTAAAGTTTTTTCTTCTTTCTTGGTTTTAAATAAAAAGCCAGAGACTTCAATAAAATCTCCCACCTCTACGGAGTTTACGAAAAGATCGTATTCGTATTCACTAACCACGTCTTTTTTGAGGTAAGACTGAATGCGGCCGCTACCGTCCTCTAGATCCAAAAAGGTCGAAGCGCCATGAGAGCGCATCGCCATCACTCGCCCAACTAAAACGAGCCGCCTCTTCTCTTCAGCAAGAGCATCAAAATCATCCAAAGCCTGCTTTATTTTATGCGTCCGCCAAGATTTGGACGGATATGGGTTAACCCCTGCTTTCTTAAGCAAGTTTAGTTTATCTAGTTTTGTTTTTCGTAATTCTTCTAAAGACATAGCTTTTGTAAATATAGCAAAATCAAAGCAAAAAGAAAACCCGCCTAGTCCTGGGCAGGTTAATCGCATTCTACTTGATTAGCTTTGAAGAAACTTTATTACCGGCTCGTATTTTTTCACTTTGGCCGCATCGGGATTAAAACCTAATCCCGAGTAGCATGCCGCCAAACATTGCTTCTTTTCTTTATCGGTCAAATAAAGTGAGTATAGAACTTCAAGATCGACCTGGCCAATAATTAAATTGGTAATGGCCACCGTAAGTTTGGCTTGCCTATCCCGCTGTTTTTTCTCTTCTTTTTTGGCCAAGGAGGTGGGTCGATATTTTCCCACCTCGGCCATGACCGTGCGAGGTCCTTCCCACCTTCTCTGTCTTCTCCAGACTAGACTATAAATGGAATAAACCGAGAAGATCAACGCCCCCACACGACATATCCAAGCATACCCAGTCTCACCCATCGCAGAGAATACAATGGAAAGAACAAAAAGAATTATACCCCCAAAAGCACTAAACCACATAGCAATCCCCGATTTTATAATGGCTTTATCTGGTATTCATTCATTTTTCCGTATTTACCATTCTGTGTCAAAAAGAAATTTCAATAATATGCCCCTTGGAGCGTACATCGGTCAAACTAAAAAGCCCCACCGTGGCGGGACTTTTTGAAAAGTATTTAGAGTACTTCGAGAATTTTGTATTTTACTACACCTTTAGGAGTTTTAACTTCTATTTCGCTTCCCTTTTTCTCACCTAAGAATGATTTACCCAAAGGAGATTCGTTGGAGATAAAGCCCTTGATCGGATTGGATTCAGAAGCACCGACGATCGTAAAAGTGTGTTCTCCGACCGGAGATTTTACTTTAACAGTTGAACCCACATCGACTAACTGGCCAGAGATGTGCGAAATTAATTGCGCGTTTTTGATGACATTTTCCAACTCCTCAATACGTCCTTCGTTAAAGGCTTGGCGCTCTTTCTCTTCCTGGTATTCGGCGTTTTCAGCTAAATCACCCAGATCTCGAGCCTCGGCAATACGCCCCGCGATCTCTTTTCGCAAGGTATATTTGCGGTCTTCGAGCTCTTTCTTTAGTTTTTCCAGCCCTTCCGGACTGAAATATTGTCCTTTATTTCCCATATTTTTGGTGTTCCGGTTCTTATACTAACAATGAAGAAAATGTAGTTTAACAAGACTCTTAAATAAAATCAAGGGCTTTTAATCAACGTTATCAACAGGAGAAGGCGAGACCAGTACGGGCGTAACCACCGGGGCGGGAGCGGGAAAATACCATTCGAGAAACTTCTTAGCGGCTTGTAAAGCTAAACCTTGATGCGGACCGATATTTTCAATCACAACTGAAATGGCAATCTCCGGATTTTCATAGGGACCGTAGGCAACCAATAAAGAGTTCAAGACTTTGGCACCAGAGACCACCTCTGCCGTACCGGTTTTCGCCGCAATTTTTACGGGCAAATTACCGAGAAGCTGTCCTGTCCCCGAAACTACTACTTCGCGCAACCCATCTCTAACAATGTCCAAGGTGGCACGATCGAAAGGTAATTTAGCTAACTCTTCACTGCCAAAAACTTTTACATCCTTTTTATCTCCGTCCACCACCTTCTTTACAAGCACCGGCTTATAAAATGTCCCGCCGTTGGCTAACGCCGAGATATACGAGCTAAGCCACAGGGGCGTTACCACCAAGTCACCCTGTCCGATAGAAACATTGTAAGTATCACCCGTAAACCAGGGCTGGCCAAATTTTTCTATTTTCCATTTTTCATCCGGTACAAACCCCGCGCTTTCTCCAGGCACATCAATACCCAAGGCTCGATCTATCAGAAAAGCACGGTAATACTTTTCTAATCGATCATAACCCAAGCCTTTGATTGCTCCGTAGCCTCCTCCCACCGAGTAAAAATAAATATCCGACGACCACGCCAAGGCTTTTTTAAGATCCACCGTCCCCTGCACTCGCCAATCTCGATACCGATAAACAATCTCGGGATTATAGATGTTCGGAATACTAATGTAGCCCATGGAATCCGTAATGGTGGTGTTTGGCGTAATAACCTTCTCTTTTAATCCAGCCAAAGCCAGGATGGCTTTGATGGTGGAACCGGGATTAAACCGTCCACCTAACGCTCGATTAAATAACGGACGATCCTTGCTAATGAAATATTTCTGATAAAGATCTTCGCTAATTTCCGAGGATAGCTCGTTATTATCATAAGCGGGGAAGCTAACCATTCCCAAAACCTCTCCGGTATTCGGATTTTGAGCAACAGCCGATCCATATTTTAATCCATGCGCCCGTAAAATCTCATTCACGGAATCATAGAGATGCCGCTGCACTTCGGCATCAATATTGAGGACAAGGCTCTGGCCCGGCTTGGATGGATAAGGAATATAGCGATTATTTGCCCGATCAAAAAATATTCGGCCATGCTCACCACGTAAATAATTTTCAAAACTAGCCTCTATTCCGGCACGCCCCTTTCGGTCATTTATATCGTAATAAGTATCCAAAAGATCTTCCGTGGAGACTTTGCCGGTATAGCCCAAAACAGAGGAAAACTTTACTCCTTCTGGATATTTACGCGTTACGCTATTAATGACATACACCCCTCTTGTGTATTTATTCTGAATTTGCAAAACCCGCTCTTTATCCAGATCTTTTCGAATAAAAAAGATCGCTTGGGAATCCCGCTGTTCAAAGGATTTTTGCAAGCTTTCCAGGTCGTCTCCCAAGATTTCCCGAAGATCCTGTATAAGGACAGCTAGCTCTTCTTTTTTGGGCAAATCCGCTGAAATCGCCACCAAATCAAAAACTGGCTGATTTTCTCCAAGCACCTCTCCGGAGCGATCAAAAATATTCCCTCGCATAGCAGGTATATCATAAACCGAAGAACGGTTCCCGATAGCTAAAGCGCGAAAATCTTTACCGTTCAAGACCTCGAGTTTAAAAGCGGTTAAAATAAAAAACCCAAAAACCAAAGCAATGAGACCATAAAAGACCTGCAGAACAGTGGAAGAGATCGGAGTTTCTACTTTGGAATATGAACTAAAAGAATCCGCCAGAGTTTCTTCTGGAGAAACATCCTCTTCACCGTATCCGGAAATTTTATATTCTTTAGCCATGATGCGATTCTTTCAATAAATATCGATAAAACACAAAGGTGAAAATCACTGCTGCCACCTCCCATAGATGTCGAACTAAAAGTAAATCATCTTTATTAGGCAGAGGAAAAACCACGCCCATCGACTGCCCCCACTGCGTAAGCATTATTAAACCCCAAAGTATAAACTCAAAAAGATAATACCAGAGCACCGTCCAGATAAAAGATAAAAAAATATTGTGGGACGAAAACATCACCACCCTCCTAGCCCCTTCGATCAGCAACACGGTTAAAAAAAGAGCCAAGCTGACTAGGCCCCATTCATTAGCCAAGACTACCTCACCAATTAAGAGCAGTATTAAGCTCGCAGTAATTTTATCTGAAAACTTTGGATCTAAAAAGGCACAGACTAAAATAAACGCCCCCAGAAGAAAGACACTTAACTCCAAATGTAAAACCGGCAGGAGAAGCCACTCCACTAAAATAATCCCCCCTCCACTAAAAATAAAGTTCCTTTGGTGCATTACTTACTTTTTAAAATAAAAACTTTATCGAGAAGTAAATTGCCGTATTCCGGGTCAATCCGCACTGTTTTAAAAAGTTCGCCGCTTTTGGTTTGTACATTAGAAACGCGGCCTACCAAAAGCAGACTAGGTAAACCATCTAAACCACTGGTCACTACCGTTTGTCCTTCTTTAATTTCATCCTGATTAGTAACCAGCTCTAAAAATAAGCCTTGATTCAGAGCTCCTCTAGTTCTACCTGAGACCGGCGAGTCGGTGATTTTAACATTCATGGCTAAACGAGGATCGGTCGTAAGATAAATCAAGGCGTGATGTGGATAAACTTCTTTTACAATACCCAGTAAAATATTTCCGCCAAAAATTACGGGCTGTAGTGCGGCCACGCCTTCTTCCGCGCCCTTATCGATTAAAGCCGTACGCGCCTGACCATCAGTAGTAAAATGGAAAATTCGAGCTATCTCCAAGTCGTAACCCTTCTCTTTCGCCACCCCCAGCTCTTCTCTCAAAAATTCATTCTCTTTGATTAAATCGGCAAGTTTTAAATTATCTACTCGCAACACTTTATTTTCTTCTACCAAACTCAGGTTTTCTTTAAGAATGCCCTCGACTTTAAATAGAGAGGTGATCCTCCACTGAATACTTCCCAGGTGCATGTAGCTGCTGGCGAGAGGACGCTCAATCAATCCCAGTAACATTCTCTTGAGCCCCTGCCCCACTAAGCGGTTATTCACCACCATAACGACAACCACCACCAGAATGGCGATGATGATATTTTTTATAATTCGATTAGGCATTACCAGTAGGCTTCTTTTGAGGTGACGACTAAGACTTCCTTGAGTTTATCGAGGTGTTCCAGTACAAATCCGCAACCACGAGCGACGGCCGTGAGCGGATCATCCACTACTTTAACCGGTAGCTTAATTTCATGGGAGATAAGCTGATCAATACCGCGTAACAGACTTCCACCGCCCGAGACATACACGCTGCGATTTAAAAGGTCGGCGATTAATTCAGGAGGGGTTTCTTCAATCGTGGATTTAATGTCGGCTAAGATAGTGCGCACCGAGCGCGAGATGGCCTTGCGAATTTCTTCCGAGGTGATCGTAATTTCCTTAGGCAGTCCGCTTAACATGTCCCGGCCCTTAATCTCACCACTTAACTCCTCTTCCAACGGATAAGCCGATCCTAATCGAATTTTAACATTTTCAGCGGTGGCTTCTCCAATTAACAAGTTTCTTTCTTCCCGCAAATATCGAATGATATCTTCATTAAACTTATCGCCGGCCAGGCGCAGAGAGCGCGCCGCGACCACTCCGCCCATCGAGATCACCGCGATTTCAGTCGAGCCTCCGCCAATATCGATAATGACATTGGCCGCGGCTTCTTGCACCGGTAAACGCGCTCCCACAGCCGCAGCCATCGGTTCTTCAATAAGATAAACTTCGCGGGCTCCGGCGTTATAAGCCGCGTCTTCCACCGCTCGTTTTTCTACTTCCGTTACTCCCGAAGGCACACCAACTACCACGCGTGGACGCGGTAGAAAGGAAAGCGTCTCCGAATGCACCCGATCAAAAAAATACTTGAGCATCTGCTCGGTCACTTCGAAATCAGAGACCACTCCGCTAACTAGAGGCTTAGTGACAACAATATATCCTGGCGTGCGGCCCACCATTTTTTTGGCCTCTTCACCAATGGCCAACACCGTTCCAGTTTTGTTATTAATCGCCACAATTGAAGGTTCATTAATAACAATCCCTTTACCGCGCACATAAACTAGAGTATTCGCTGTACCCAGATCAATCCCGATATCTTTGGAAAAAATGCCGAAAAATTTATTGAACATTATGGTTGTAAGATAACAAAAGAATCATGAACAATCAAACCACCACTTAATTTATTTTTTACGCGATCACTTAAATTATAAATTATAGTACTGTTTAAATTCTTTTTCTTTAGAACCAATGGAAAATGCTTGAACTAAATCTACATAGGACTCAATATCCAGGTACCGCACTAGAAAAGAAATCTCGTTTTCGCAATGGAATGGACAAACAAACACACTTTTTTGAATCATTTTAAAATCCAGAGCTTTCAGCTTATTGCGCAAAACCTGTCTGGCATTTTTAAATTGTTCTGGAATATCGAAAATTATAATTCTCCACTGGTTATCCCACTTTCTGCTTCTAATTTTAAGTTGTCTAAACTTTAGATCTAAAAACCATCGCTGGCCCTTACTGGTAAGAGCAAATCCTTTGGGATGATCTCGAATGATTTTTCGGTATTTCAGATTATAGAAATTTTGACGAATCCTTTTAGGATCCATTCCGCCACTCCTAATTATTTTATCTTCCCAGGATTCCCTGATGACAAAGCCGGCGGCAATCACCGGAAACTCCTCCAAAATTTCCAATAAAGTTGAAATAAATTTACTACGCATATGATACTTTATAATTTACGTGGTCGCTTAAATTATAAAGTATGTGGTGGAATGTGCAATATTGCGACAACAAAAAACTCCCAAGATGGGAGTCTAGAAAGAAATGAACCCCGCTGAGCGCGGGGTTCGGAGAACGAAGAAAGGAACATTACAGAGCGGCGCGGGACTGGCCTCCGAACTACTGGTGGAACTCCTGTTACGGCCGCTTTGGCCGTCCGTTCGGTTTCCACGGACCAGTCCCGCGAAATCAATTCACGTTTTCACATGCGCTGATTTCGAAAGACTAAGGGGTCGGCCCGACAGTTAGCAGTCCTGTCAAAACCGACCCACACACAGACGAATTAACGGAGGAACGGTTGGGAGTGCCGCATCACTCCCTGATTGCTGGTGGGCACCCAGGTATGCGGCCCTGAGCCCCCAACTACCCATTTGGAACGTCGGGATATCGCAGTTCCAGTAGTTTCCGCTTTAGCTTCACTACCTTCCCTGCGCATTTTGTTCTACTGCACCCGCGGCTTTCTAAACATAGAGAAATATCAGAATTCCAGAAATCAATTAATGTTATTAGTGTTAGAATCTATACTTACCGTCTAAAAAGCTATGGGCGAAGTAGTACTTCGTATTTTTTAATTCACCTATTCAGCAGCCGCAAAAAATTGAAGGTACAGTTTTTTGCTTTTGCGGCTATTGAATAGGCCGGGGTGGGCCTAGCTGTCTCGTTGGTCTTTTCTTAGGAGACCCACCCCGGTGGAGCGGTTTAACGCCGCCGCTCCGATTTTTTTCCGCAGCGCAGGAGGTTTTTCTCCTACGCTGCACTCAACGCTCTGGCATACTCACATCCCTACAGAGAAGTGGTCGCCGCATGACGGTGCAACGAACCACCAGTGCACTTCATCTCACGGATGACGCCGACGCCGGTCGAGGAGTATTCAAAGGTGCAGGTGCGTGTGAAGCACGGTCATGCATACCTCCTTTCACGTTGTGGGGGGGGCTGGCGCTATCGTAGTGGCCTGCCCGCCGGTTAAAAGTACAGTTTTTGGGAGGCCTCAGGGGCCCTTGATGCGGCGCCCTGTTCCAACCTCGCTTTATCATCTTATCACATTTGACCCTATAATGTCAAGCACAGCGATGAAAATGGCCAAAAAACCCTTATTTTATCGAGCGAGGAGCAAAATGGCAAATTCTGATTTTACATTTTGTCCGAGTGAAGCTAAAAGATCTGAACACTTTGCTGCTTGGGAGCAAAACGGTTCCGCCATGGCGGAACCGTTGCCTCGCAGGAACTGCGAGGAGTGTTCATTTTTCAAGGGTTTTTCCGATATCCTTAACGGGGACCAACTCCATGCCAGGCTTCCCACGCCGCTTAACTTCTACGCTCTTTTCTTTGAGGGTTTTAGAGCTCACGATCACCCGAATAGGGAGGCCAATGAGATCAGCATCAGCGAACTTTTCGCCTGCTCCTTTATCGTCACGGTCATCATAGAGTACTTCCACGCCGTGATCCCAAAGTCTTTGATAAATTTTAGCTGCTTCTTTAGCCGCTCCATCTAACGCAATGAGATAAACTTTGAAGGGCGCCACACTTTCCGGCCAAAGCAAACCGCTTTTGTCATGAAAAACTTCCGCCAACGTTCCCATCACTCGGGAGGGACCAATTCCGTATGATCCCATCACAATGGGCTTACTCTCCCCCTTCTCATCTACAAAATTCAAATTAAAGGCTTTAGAGAAACGCGTTCCGAGTCTAAATATATTACCCACCTCGATGGATTTGCCGACATTAATCGTTCCGTCGCACTTTGGACACTTGCCGCCTTGGGGCAAGTTGGTAATCTCTTTATTCTGACTGTAGCGGCATTTTTCACAGTAGAAAATAGTATCCTCCCCTGCTTCAGACAACACTTGAAATTCGTGCGTATATTCTTTAGTGAAAGCCCCACCGGAAGCTTCGGTAACATAGGCATCTAATCCCAGACGCTGAAATACTTTTAAATAGGAATTGAGAACGTCCTGATAAAAACGTTGCAGATCTGCTTCGTCACGGTGAAAACTATACAAATCTTTCATTAAAAATTCTCGTCCACGTAAAATTCCTGACTTCGCTCGGGCTTCATTTCTAAACTTGGACTGAATTTGATAAGCACTGAAAGGTAAATCCTTATACGACTGCACGTAACGCTTGGCGATTTCGGTAATAACCTCTTCGTGGGTCCAGCCTAAACCAAACTCGTGTCCGGTCTCATCTTTGAGTTTATACATCACATCGACGTCCCAGCGCTCCGAAGCTTCCCAATAACGCTTATTCACCAAAGTGGGCATCAACAGTTCGGTCGCTCCCAAGGCATTCATCTCTTCTCGAATGATCGCGTTGATCTTATTGAGAGTACGCCAGCCTAAAGGCAGATAGGTATAAATTCCAGAATTATTTTTGTAAACAAAACCAGCTTGCTCAAGAAGCTGGGCGTTTACGCTAGTCTCGTCTTTCGGAGTCTCCTTTTCAGTTTTCGTGAAAAGCCTGGAAAGCTTCATAATTTAAGATCATAACAGATTTACCCCCAATAAAAAAGACCCTAGGGGGGATCTTTTTTAAATCTATTGGGAAGCTTCTATTTTCTTGGCTAGTGCGTCCGCAATCTGACGGTCCTGCACTTCTTTCTCTTTAGCTTGAATTTGCTCCCGACTTAATCCTTCTGCTTCCATCTTGGCAATTTCTTCTTGAGAAAAATGAAAGTTAGGGGTTTCACCTGGAGCTAATTCTATCGGCCTTTCAGATTTTTTTGGTTCTTTCTTAAAAAACCTCATCCAATTTTCCATAATATTTTTTCTAAATTTATTTAGGTCATTCGACCTGAATATAATTATAACTAATTAAAGAAATTTTAGAATATCCTTGGTAGTCACATAGATCATGAGCAAAATCAAAAGCGAGAAACCGATACTATTGGCCAAAGCCTCGGCTTTTTTGGGCATGGGTGAACCTTTGATTTTCTCAATAATAAGGAAAAGTAACCTTCCTCCGTCCAAAGCCGGAAAGGGCATAATATTAAGAACCGCCAAGTTAATAGAAAGTAAAGCCATTAACTGAAGAAGATAGATAAAACCAATCCTTGCCGCCTGGCCCGTAAATTTCGCAATACCGATGGGACCGGAAAGCTCTGCTCCAGCTGAACCGGTCGTAAAGGCATTTTTAATCACCTGTCCATAACCGATGAACGTATTGGCCGTTAAGATAACGGTTTGCTTCGCTCCTTGCCAAATAGATTCATACCAAGAATATTTGACCACTCCAGTTAAAGCCATCGAAATACCCACCGCTCCCTCTCCGGGTGGAGGATCGGTGCGCGGGACAATCTCTTTTTCAATAACTTCACTTCCCCTCTTAATTTTAAAAACGATGGGCTTACCTTTGTTCTGACCAATAACATTCTGTACCTCCTTTACACTTGTGATATTAATTTCTTTGCCGTCCACTCGAAAGCCAACGACCTCATCCAGCATTTCTAATTCTGCCTGTGCGGCCGGGCTATCAGAAACCACCTGGATAATCTGCACGCGCAAATCTTGGACATGACCATCACTTGGTTGATCCGCAAAACCCACTCGCAAGCCCCACATGTTACCGATACTTAACAAAACGAAAGCGAGCAAGACATTCATCACCACTCCAGCCACAATGACCTTCGCTCTAGCCGCCGTACTCTTGGAAGAAAAACTGCGATTACTATCTTTCTCTCCCCCATCCTCTCCAAAGATTTTTACAAAGCCCCCAAAAGGAATAAGGTTAATGGAATAAATCGTCTCTCCTCTTTTAATTCCAAACAATCGTGGAGGAAAACCGAAACCAAATTCTTCCACTTTCATTCCCGCTCTTTTAGCCATGACAAAGTGGCCCAACTCGTGCACTAACACTAAAACTCCTAAGATGATGATAAAGATTAAAGCCGTAAACATCTTTCTACAATACCAGGAAATAACGAAACAAAAAAGGGCTTTCGCCCTTCTTTGAATTAGCTCAAGAGTTCCTGCTCTTTCTTCTTTTCGAGATCTTCAATCTTTTTATTGTACTCATCAACGATTTTTTGGAGATCATCTTTGGCTTTGAATTTTTCGCTTTCTCGCACCGTTCCCGTTTTTTCCTGTTCTTGAATATCATCCCAAATTTCTCCGCGTACTCGTCGAATAGCAATATGCGCCTCCTCCGCTTTTTGGCTTAATAGCTTAATAAATTCTTTACGCCGCTCTTCGTTCAAAGCCGGCATCATCAAACGAATCCCTTGTGCATCCGAAACCGGATTAAGACCCAGGTTGCTAGACTTAATTGCTTTTAAAATAGAGTCAAGAGCACTTTTGTCCCAAGGCTGGATTAAGATCGTGCGCGGTTCGGGAATTGAAATACTGGCCAGCTCTTTAAGCTGGTATTTTCCGCCATAATGTTCGACGGACAATTCGTCGACTAAAGAACTCGCTGCGCGTCCGGTGCGAATCCCGGCAGATTCGGCCTTGAAATGCTCAACGACCTTCTCAAAATCCGGTTTGTGTGCATTTATATTCATAAATAGTTCTTCAAGTTTATCAAGTTATAAAGTTCATAAAGCAAGATCTTTTTTAATTTCTTTACTTTATAACATTACGAACCTGATGAACTTTATAAACTTAGCATTAGGTTCTCAAAGGCTAAACGATGATTATACTGCGGCTTTACTAGAATATTATCAATTTCTAGCATTTTACGCAACAGGGCCGACCGATTGATCTTTAATGACTTTGAGAAATCGGACCGAAGGTAAAACATCCAATTTAAAAGGAGGGCTCGGGGCTTCGCTTCTGTTTTGGGCGCAAAAACTTTTTCCGCAAAGGCTAGACGTGTGTAATAATTGCCCTCGACTAACGCATTGAACTGCTCCAAGTTTTTTCTAATATCTTTAAAAGAATTAGCCTGTTGTAAACGGTAGGCCAAACCTAAGCGGCCATTAGCAAAATCTGCTAAAAATTCTGCCTGCTTTGAATTTAAATCCATCTTGGCCAAATAGCTAATGAGTTGCTCCCGAGAGTGAGGAGAAAATTTAATTTCCATCGCCCGAGAGAAAATGGTGGCCAATACTGCTCGCGCGCTAGAAGTGACG
This sequence comes from bacterium, assembly GCA_030647955.1. Classification (GTDB taxonomy): domain Bacteria; phylum Patescibacteriota; class Minisyncoccia; order 2-02-FULL-40-12; family IGHO2-12-FULL-4; genus JAUSIQ01. The sequence continues at coordinate 18,369 of JAUSIQ010000030.1, forward strand.
AGAAGAATTAGTGCGCTGACCGGTGGCTCTTCTAAAACTTTTAGTAACGCATTACCCGCCTCCACGCCCAGGCGCTCTGCTTCATCAATAAGCACTACTCGAAAGCGTCCCGCATATGGTCGCAAACTCAAAAAGTTTTTTACTTTACGCACCTCTTCAATTCCCAAACCGCTTTCCGAATTCATCATCAAAAGATCCGGATCATTACTCTGTTCTCCAGGAAAATTATTAACCTTCCGTGCCAATTCCAAGGCAAAGGTTTTTTTCCCGATCATTTCTTGACCGCTGAATAAATAAGCGTGACTAAGTGAGTTTTCAGCTAAAGCCTGCTCAAAATATTTTTTATTCTTCTCAAATCCAAGTGTCTTCCACATGAAATCATCTTAACTCCGTTTCGGATAATTTAAAAGGCACCATAGGTGCCTAAAGAACAATACCCTGATACGCCGCTAGTTGTCGAAAATTGGGAGTATTATCTGCCAACTCCTCAAAACTGGAAGCGACAGCAATCACCTCTCCACCATGTCCATTAGTGGGATGAATCATAACAAATTTATCGCACAGATTGCGAACAGTAGCTAGACGGTGAGTTACAATCAGAGCGCCCACGTCCCGACCTAAAACCATCTCGAGACCGCGCTGAACCAGATGCTCCGTTTCCCCGTCTAAAGAACTGGTGGCTTCGTCAATGATCATAAAGCGAGGATTTTTCATCACCGCCGCCACAATCATTAATCGCTGCTTCTGTCCCCCGGAGAGATCAATGCCATAATGACCTAACTGAGTATCAAGTCCTTCGTCTAGCCTGGCCTCCAAATCCAATTGTAGAGCCCTGACCACCTCCCACAATTCCGCATCCGTAACCCGGCATGCTTCGGCGTGAGGCAGGCCATAAAGAAGATTATCCCGAAGACTACCACTAAACACCTGGGCTTCCTGCGGGATATAACCAGTTTTTCTCATCCAAGATTCGTAATTAATTTGCCGGAGATCCGTACCGTCAATGGTAATATTTCCAGACGTGGGATCCATAAAACGTAACAACAACTGCATGGCAGTAGTCTTGCCCGATCCACTTCGACCGATTAAGGCTACTTTTTCTTTCGCTTCGATCATGAAGGAGACCTGGTGCAAAACTGGAGGACCCACCGATCCTTCCTTTTTCTTGCGCGGATAGCTGAAGCCGACGTTAGTAAAAACTACTTTACAATCGACAGCAGGACCCAGTTCTATGGGATTTGGAACCGTTGGCAAAGGTTTGGGCTTCGTTAAAGCCTGCCTTAATTTTATCACCGAAGGAGACCAATAATTAATTTGATGCTCGATATCGGATATCCTACTCAAGCTATCTATCAACTTGAAGGTGTAATTCAGAATCGGATAAAATGCTCCGATAGTTAGAATTAACCTCACGGCCTGTAAAGCTCCGTAGACGATAATTCCAACCAAGAACAAAATATTAATCGCGGACCGGAAAAATAGTTGCCAGATAAACCAGATCCAAAATCCTAAATCCAGTTTGATAGTTCGTTTGTAATAGTCATTGATCGCCTCAATTTCTTCTCTGACTTTGCCGCTAGTCACCACTCGTTGAACATTTCTCCATCTTTCCGATTGATAGCGGGTCAGAAAACTCCAACACTTATCCAGCGGTAGACAGACGACCATGACCCGGTTATATAGGTACAAAGACCAAATCACAAAGATGGTCAACATGGCTGTAATAATTCCGCCCAGCACCCAGCTTTTGATTGACCAGCTAATATACCATACTGCCCCGTAAGCCAGCACCGTGTTCAGAATCGTTTCAATACCATCGAACAAAAGTAATTTTTGTTGAGCCTCTACTCGTTCGTACCCCTTCTTAATCGAAGGTTCGTTCAGTAATCGATTCTCGACAATATGCTCCCCTAATGCTTTGGAAAAAAACAGCACGTTTGTTCTATTTCTAAGAGAAAGACTATTCTCATCCATAAGATATTCTCGGGTAATTCTTTTGATCGCTTGTAAAAATTCGGAAATAATCCACAAAACACCGCACTGGATAATGCCCATCTTGATGGTGCTATTGAAACCATTGTGCAGGTTTTGGCTTTGCGATATGCCATCAATAACAGTTCTGATGGACATCGGAACGATAACACCAATTACACAAACCATCACGGTCGGAATCAACATCCACAACAACAAACGCTTGCTTCTAAAATTGATCAGTTCTTTCCAGATCCACCCAAACATTCCTTTTAGTCTCTTAATATTTTCCCAGTGATCACGAAAGCTTTTCGCTTCTGGACGATCTAATTCCGGATCTTTTTCTAAGACCGGATCAAATTCGATCATTTTTCTTTGTTTTTGAGCAATTTTCAATGAACCCTCCTATATATCAATAGGGAATCTATAGAGCATACTACACGAAACTAATTATGTCAATACAACTTCTCAATTCTTAAACCGATGAGACGAATAAGTTTCTTTTGCGGATTCTCGCGCTTGTCTAAGAAGGGTAAAAAGAGTTTCAATGCTTCGCGCTTTAAAGTGACCGGATCTTTTCCAAGAAAATCGATAGTTCGCGAGCGAGTCTTCGTTTGAAAATCCGAAAAGCGTATTGTAATAGTGACCGTCCGAAAAGATTTAAATTCGCTGTCCTGCATGCTTTTAATAATCCTCGTAGCCATGGCGTTTATACTTTCCATAATAATCATCGAATCAAGGGTGTCTTCCTCATAAGTCTCCTGCTCCCCGATCGACTTAACTTCGTGATCTTCCGTGACTGGCGCATCGCTTATCCCCTGCGCCTTGTAATACAAATCCCTCCCCCACTTTCCCAACATTTCTCCCAGTTCTTCTTCGCTCATTTTCTGCAGATCACTAATTACTTTGATATTTTTACTGTTGAGTAAGATCTCGGTCTTTGGTCCAATCCCCGGAATCTCTCGAATGGATAGCGGCGATAAAAAATCTTTGACCTCTTTGGTTTTGATAATAGTTAGCCCATCCGGCTTATTTTTCCCCGAAGCCATTTTGGCGATCAGCTTATTGGGCCCAATGCCCACCGAAGCCGTTAACCGCTCCTCGCTCTTAATTTGTTCTTTGACGCGCCTAGCCCAATCTTCCGCTTTTTTGAAAGTACCAAGAAAACTTAAATCCAAATACGCTTCATCGATACTAGCCTCCTCCACCAATTCCACTTCCTTACGCAATAAAGTCATAATTTTCTCGGAGATATCGGCGTAGTGACCCATATTAACCGGTAAAAAAATAACGGGCGGGAGCCCCTGGGCTTTTGCTTTTTCAGAAAGGCGCCAGGCCACAGAGATAGGCGTGGCCGAATGGATACCATATTTTCTGGCCAAATAATTAGCGGTAGAAACCACTCCTCGTCCCTTTCCTTCTTTTGGATCAGCGCCCACAGCTAAAGGCTTACCGCGAAATTGTGGGTTCTCTCTTCCTTCTACAGAGGCAAAGAAAGCGTCCATGTCCAAATGAGCAATAATTCGAAGCATAATTGATATTAGTATTTAGTATACGGTATTTTGTATGAAGAATAACGAAAAGCACAAAGTTTATTTTTGCAGTCGCGGCGACTAGTCCGCAGCGCAAAAATAGACTTTGTACTTGCAGTCAATAAAATTAAATTCCGCGTAAAATTTCTTCAGCGATTTCTTTGGCCGCATTAGGCCTAGAGAACCCTTTAACAGCCTGGCCCAACTCTTCCTTTCTTTCTAGGGCGACGCGAATCTGATCCACAAAAACACTCGTCACGAGATTATCTTCTTCAATCATAATGCCGCCATGTTTGGAGAATTCTAGAGCATTGTAGTACTGATGGTCAGAGGCGGAGTTTTTAAGAGGAATAACTACCCCCGGCTTACCCAGAGCAGCAATCTCAAACAATGAACCAGATCCGGATCGAGCGACAATCACATCTGATAGGGCATAAGCCAAAGAAAGCTCTCGGTCACTAAAAAAAGGATAAACTCGATAACGAGCCGCAATTTGATCCCCATACTTTCCTTGTCCTTCCTTTATCAACTGTTCAACAGTAGCATTGACTTGGGCAAAATTATCTTTCCCGCACTGATGAATAACTTGAAAGTTGCTAGTAAGCTGAACAATGGATTGTAAGACAATGTCATTAATATTTTTAGCCCCCTGACTTCCTCCCGAAATTAAAACCGTGGGTAACGCTGGTGAAAATTTAAAAAACACTAAAGCCTCGTCTCTATTGCTATTGAGAATCCCTTCTCTTACCGGATTGCCAGACAAGATCACTTTTTTGGCCGGAAAATATTGCGCCGCAGACTCAAAGGAAATAAAAATCTTTTTCGCCCAACGCGACATAACTCGACTGGCTACTCCGGGAACAGCATCGGAATCATGTAAATAGATGGGAATGAAAAACATTTTTGCCCATAATACCGGAAAGAAAGAGGCGTAGCCGCTTTTAGTAAAAACCGCGTCGGGCATGATCCAGAAAAGGTGCCACATCGACTGAAAGAAACTCACTGGCATCTTGAGGAAATCGATGATACTTCTAAATGAGAAGTAGCGACGTAATTTCCCGGCAATAATCGAGTGATACTTAAAGCCAATGGTTTGAGCCGCTTCTCGTTGGGCAGCCTCTTTAAAAAAATGCCCTTCGCCTAACATCACCAACTCCACATCCTGCGCCCGCTCTAAAATGGCCTCCCGTAAGGCTCGGCCGACAGCTACCAGAGGGAAGACGTGCCCCCCTGATCCACCCCCGATAAGTAGAATTCGATAAGCCAAAGAGTTTATAAAGTTATAAAGTGTTTTATACTTTAAAAACTTGATCAACTTTAATAACTTTCAACTTGAAGAAAGAACTTGCACAAGTTCTTTCTTCAATAATTCTAACTTTTTTTTAGTCCCCAGTACATAGCCGCCGGCCTTCCCATCCGAACGCACCACGCGATGACAAGGCACTGCTCCCAAAAAAGGATTTTTATTAAGTGCCGTTCCCACCGCGCGAAAAGCCTTTGGGCTTCCAATTAATTTAGCTACTTCTTTGTAAGTTAAGGTTTTTCCCTTCGGGATTCCTGAAACTACTTTATATACTTTCTCTTGAAATTTAGTCATATATAGACTAGCATAACAACTAAATCATGAAATGAGGCAGTTGCGATGATCGAGAAGATCCCAGATAACGAGTTGAGGATTAGGGATGTACTGGAACTTTTAAAAAGCGTCTCGGGTACAGCTGATGAACCGATCCAATGGTATATAGAGTTTGACTCTATTAGGGTCAGTGTTTCCAGGCCAAATATAAAGTTCTTTGGCCATCGTATCTTCTGTCCTGTGACCTTTGCCTGCTTTCTACAAACCGGGGAATTCTATCGGATAACCAATATCACGCTCGCCGGCCAAAGAATAAATCTATCCGAGATAAGAGTAAAAGCATTAGCCGTTGCCGCCGATAGCATCGAAGGTCGCCCTCGCCTCCGCCGTCGCCTCCTCAAAGCTGTCAGACTTAATGAGATGCAATAAACCCCGCGACAAGCGGGTTTTTCCTGCCCAAAAACTTAGGCATGTTTTTAATTAGGCAGAATTTGGAGAATTCTAATTGCGCTCTTCAATTTTCACTGGAGCCAAATTTTTGCGCTTCTCCAATATCGCTTCGAGACGGTTAGCTCTTTTGATTTGAGCCAGGGTTTTTGCTTCGTGATAAATCGGAATAAGAATCATTGTTCCGGCATATCCCAAAATGGCCAACAGAACAAAAACCATTTCGAAACCAAAGCGCTCTGCCACAATTGAACCTAAATAAGCACTGAGCGCGGTAGCTGTCCCTACACCGATATCTTCCAAAGACCATTCGTAACCGGTTTTACCTCGGTCCAAATGATCAGTAAATAAAATACGCCAAGCCGGAACGGCCATAGAGTTGGCCAGTCCGCCGATAAATTGAATTAAGTAAAGGTGCCAAGCTTGGTTAATGAAAAGATAAAATAATGGTATCGAAGAGAAGATAAAGGAACCAATCACCATGAAATAAAACTCGTCACGCTCCCCATCAGTTTTGTCCATGAACCGCGAAAGAGGTACGGTAGAAAGCGTCCTGGCTATCCAATAAAAAGCGGCAGAGAGACCGATGACTCGCAAAGAACTCCCTGGGATGGCTTTCAGAATGAAGATGGCAAAAATAGGAGCGATCATGCCCACCGAGAAGAAGAGCATGAAGTCAGACATAACTAGATGACGTATAACACGATTAACCATAGAAGTATTATACCACTATAACCAAAACCCCCGCCAGAGCGAGGGTATGAGTTACTTTACGATTGGCAGACCAAATCCGGAAGAGTCGTCGTCACCGGGAGGGAGAAGATCAATCACCTCATTATGCAAACGCTCTCTTACCCAATGAGAAGGTTCAGAGATAGAAGCAGTTAGCGGCCAATCCTTAGCGGCTAATCCCGCCACAAACGGCGCGGCCATCGAGGTACCAGAGAGGACAGCGTACCCTCCATTTTTCCAAGCAGACTCAATATTAACTCCCGGAGCGGCAAATTCAATATCCTGTTCTTCGACTTTATACGGAGTAGTTTTTTTGTTGATCCCTTGTGAGCTCCAACCCGCCATCACAAATTTATCATCAAAAGCGCCCACGCCAATTACCTCGCTTTGAGCGGCCGGATAATCGATACTGGCCGGATAAGGACCATCGTTGCCAGCTGCCGCTACCACCAATACTTTTTTGGAAACCGCATAATTAACCGCATCAGTAATTAACTTAGAAGCACTATCCGAACCTAAGCTAAGATTAATAATATTTGCTCCATCATCCGCCGCCTGCGCAATAGCTACAGCGACATCGTCTGCATAACAGGCACCGGAAATGCCACAAACTTTAAAAGCAAAAAGAGAAGCCTCGGGAGCAATGCCATAAATTCCCAGGCCATCAATTCCCCCATCCGCGGCAATAATACCCGCAACATGCGTACCATGGCCGTTTTTATCCTCACACTTTCCTTCTACCATCGGAATACGCGCATTAGTAAAATCGCGACACTTACTAACCCTGGCCTTAAGATCCGGATGAGCAGTGTTTACTCCGGTATCCAATACCGCCACCATTACCCCCCTCCCTCCGGAAGTACTGGCAATCTTTGAATCACCATACACCGTCTCTATTCCCCAGGGAGTCTGGTCAGCGGGAACCAGGCGCGTGTTTTTAGTCTCCTTGCCCGAAACAGTTTCTTTAATCTCTTCGGGAAGAACTTGCAAAACCTTTACCTGTTCTACCTCCACGCCCAGTAATTTTGCAAAACGAAGCTGCCAATCGTTTAGATCGGCTGTGAAACCATGCTTAAACTCATTTCTGGCATTGAAAGCATTCTTCCAAAACTGCCCTGTGGACTTAACCAGATAACGGTTACCATCCGCGGCATTGGCAAGAAAAGCCGGAGCTACCATGGCCACAAAAATGCCCAAAATAAGGAGTTTTTTAGTAGTCTTCATCTATATTTCAGATTGTAGCAAAAAAGCTGGATTATAGCCAGCTTTTCAAGCTCAGTTGTCAACACATTTTTAAGAGCAAAATTACGGTTTACTCGTCCCCGTTCGAGAGAAATCCGTCCAGCTCTTCTCGGACTTTTTCGGCCCATTCTCGGAATTTTTGCTGAATCAAAATATAGCGCACAAAGTAGCGCTTGATGATGATCTTAATTATATAAATAAGGGCAATCGCTCCCGCCAGAAAGACAAGTAAAAGAGTAAAATTCTTGAGCAGAGAAGAGAAGAGCTGGAAGCTTTCGCCAAAGAAATATCCCACCAAGACCGCCATCGATACCCATCCTACCGAACCCAAGAAGTTGTATTTCGAAAACTGCTTCAAATCATACTTCAAGGAACCGGAAAGAATGAGCGTGGCGATTTCCAAAGTAAAGGTAAACTTGGCGAACATGATCGCTCGGGCGCTATATTTTCCAAAATAGCTCTGGATAGTGTTAATAATATTATGACTGAGATGGTGGCGATGCCCCCATTTATCTAAGCTCTTTGCTCCCCCAAAATACCCGACCGCGTACCACATATACCCGTTAATGCTATGAGCAACAATTAACAGAGGAATAATGATATAAAGCTTCACTTGCCCTGTCGAAGCGATAAATCCCGCCAACACTAGCGAGTTCAACCCCTCCAACATTCCTCCAATAAACAAAAAAAGATACTTATAAGTAACCAGGAAAGGGGCATGGGTTTGAATAAAGTGTAAAAAAGATTCCATATCAGACGGAGTGCTAGTCTATTATATTCTTTTTTGGTGCAGACAGAAAGCTAATATCCGCAAATGCCAAGATTAACCAGAAAATTAATTGTCCCTGCTGGAGAGTCCACAAGAAATGATCAAAGAGGCCCATAGCGAAAACAGAGAAAATCACCACTAAAAAAGACAGCTGCCCCAAATTCTGTAGCTTAGTTACTAAGATATAGCGATAAATTAAACAAAAGATGAAGGCCCCAAAAGCCGCCAATCCGATTAATCCCGTTTCGCTACTGACCAACAAATAGATATTGTGTACTGGCTGATAAAAATAGACGGCGTAGGCCGGAAGATTTTCCAGCATATCCCAAACCAACTGTCCCACCCCCACTCCTAGCCAGGGGTTGTCTCCAGTCACCTCTTCCGCGATTTTATTATAAGCAATGCGCTGAGTAAGAGCCTGATCCTCACTGGAGATATATAGGCGAGCCTGAACCACTGGCCAATAAACATAGGCGAAGGACAATGTCGCCATCACACTAACCATAAAAAGGGTTATCACTCTTTTTATAAAAACGGGGCCGAGGTTAAAACGTTTTCGATAGATAAAAGACCATACTAATCGCACCACCAAACCCAAAACCCACAACCCAATCACCACCCGCGAAAAGGTAAAAAAGAATCCCCAGAGCAAAGGAACATACACGGCCAGCACCGGCCAAAAAGACCGCGCCTTTTTTGGATAAAGGTACCAAAAGTAAAAACAAAAAATTCCCATAAAAAGCCAAGCGGCTAACACGTTAGGATGAGGAGTGGCCCCATACGCCCGCAGAAATCTCCCCCCTTCAAACGGCACCACCGTAACTCCATAGAAATTGGTGCGTAACACTGACTCTCCCAGCCAATGCAAACCCAAACTACGCTGGAGAAAGGCTTGGGCAATAGCCCAGATGGCCTGCAACCAGGCCGAAGCCATCATTACTTTTAAAGTCGACGGTAGATTAAAAACTTTACCCACCGAACGCGTGAGATAAAAATAAAGCGTAATGAATTCCGCCAGTTTAATTAAGCGATAAACACCCAGTCCCTTGTTATCGGCTACGCATAAAGAGATCGCCGAGACTGCCAGAAATATCAGTAAAAACCGCTCCGCGTAATTAATTTTCTTCCAAGAAAATTCTTTCCATTTATCTCCAGAGCGTATGGCCCACAAAATGAAGAGCGCCACTATCAGAAGATCTGTTCCATACAAAAAAGCGGTGGTCCACTCATTAAATACCCCGGCTTTCGGATGAACCCACATCACCAAAAATTTTCTAACCTGAAAAGGAACTAAAAAAACCAAGAGATAAAACATGGCTTGTTCTGCCTTAAAAACTAGATTCGTCATAAATTATCTTCCGAGAGTATAGACAATACCAAAAACACTGAGGGCGATGAGACCGTACCAGAAGTACTTAGGCAGATCTAAGGAATATTCCGGAATGCGATGTCCCATTCTTTTAACCTTGCCGTAGATAAAGATAAAAACAATCAATTGCAAACCAATGGCCACCGCTCCCGCTAGATTAATGACATTAATAAAATTATTCGCCCCTAACATAAACATGAGCCAAGGGGGCATAACCACCAATAGCCAGGCCCGAATCTTTTTTAATTTAAAGTCGTAACGAAATGATTCCAATAACACATCTCCCAGAGTCAAAAAAGAAGTGAAGATCGCTAAAAGCCCAAAGATGGAACCAAACCAGATCACTTGTGGACCCAAGAAAGGCAGTAAGCCGGAAAATGATTCCGGAGAAGTGGCATCTCCTGAAATACCCACCACCGCAAAGGCAAAAACAGCGTAAATAATGGCGGGAATAATGGTCCCCCAAGCAATCGCTTTTTTAAGACGAAACTCTTGCCCATCTAATACCTCTCTTTGTAATACAATCGACGATCCCGATAAAGCAAACAACAGTACGCCGTAAGGCAAAAACCAAAACTCTTTATGAAAAGTAGTGAGGTTACCAAACTGGATCTGCGGTAAGCCCCAAATTAACACTAAGAACGCCCCAGCGATATAAAGGAAAAACATCCCCATATCGATCATAGAAATCATTTTCAAACCTCCGGCTACGGCTAAAGCTCCCGCCAAAAAGAAAACGAAGCTCAAGCTTCCGGAGGAAAAGTAAAACTGAAAAGAAAAGATATTCGATAAAAATTCGCCACCGACAATAATATAAGCCAGCAGAGCAGAGTATGAGCTTAGAACAAAAGTAAAGAAAGCAACCTTTTTCCAAAACTCTCCCAAGTAGATTCCGGCATAGCCCACAATACCGTGAGAGCGATCCGTTCTTAGAATGATTTCTCCGTAGGCCAGATTAAGCAGAAGCGTAATAGTGCCTAGACCAATTAAAAACAAAAAGCCCGTTAAGAAACCGGCCTTAGCAAACGCGAAGGGTATTCCAAAAATACCCACCCCAATAATACTGCCCATCAGTACTGCTACCGCGGAGATAAATCTTCTGTCCATACTATTTTTTTACCTCCTCCTCAGCAGGTTCTTTACGACGCAAACTGCGATAAAGTAAACGCTCCCCGTTTTTTCTTTCCACGATCCAAAGTATAGTTAGAATAAAATAGACGGTCCCCGTAGCAAAAATCGCCTCTTTATAATATCCCACCCCAATCACAATTCCAATTGCCGCCACCACCCATAAAGTAGCCGCCGTGGTGAGGCCGTGAATTTTGTGGCCTTCGTGTAAAATCGCTCCCCCGCCAATAAAACCAATACCCACAATGATGTTGGAGATGAGACGGGTAGGATCGCTCATCGGATTATCTTGAAACGCCGTGATCGAAATAATCGTAATCAAAGTTGCCCCCATTGCCACCATGGCGTTAGTACGCAACCCCGCCGACTTATGAGAACGCTCTCGCTCAAAACCAACCAAGCCTCCCACAAAAGTTGAGAAGATAATTCGAAAGAAAATTTCAGGGTATTCAAGCATGGGCAACGAAAGGCCCGTGCATTTTTAGGCGGTCACTCCCGGATAGCCTCGATTGATCTTGGGAAGACGCACTGCCTTCGCTCCTTTCATTATCGGAGATTTCAAAGCAACATTCAAGAGCTCATCCACTGTTTTTACGAACACAATTTTCATGGTCTTTTTGACCTTCTCAGGGATATCTTCAAGATCCTTGCGGTTCTCTTCCGGCACCACAACCGTTTTTAAGCCAGCGCGATGCGCGGCAAGAATTTTTTCGCGTAATCCCCCAATCGGCAAGACTCTTCCGCGCAAAGTAATTTCTCCCGTCATAGCCACGTCTTTTCGAACAGCTCGTCTGGTTAACAAGGAGATGATGGCAGTAATCATGGTTACGCCAGCCGAAGGTCCGTCTTTAGGAATAGCACCGGATGGTAAGTGGACATGAATATCCTCTTGATAAAAATCTCCGGTAATCCCCCATTTTTCGGCATTAGAGCGCACGTAACTCAAAGCGGCCTGCACCGATTCACGCATTACCTCGCCTAATCTTCCTGTGAGGATCAATTTCCCTTTTCCAGGCATTTTAGTAGCCTCCACAGACATCACCTCTCCGCCCACGGGAGTCCAAGCTAAACCAGTCGCTACCCCAATCTCATCTTGCTTTTCAATTCCTTGATGAGAATAGCGCTCCGGACCTAAATATTGGTGAAGAATTTTCGGAGTGATCACTACTTTCTCCGCTTTGCCACCCTCCACTACTTTTCTCGTTACCTTACGGAATATTCCAGAAAGTTTTCGTTCCAATTCGCGCACTCCCGCTTCACTGGTGTGCTTATGAATGACATCCGCTACCATATTATCGGCAATACCAAGCTGGCTCGACTTTAAACCGTGCTGTTCAAATAGTTTCGGCAGTAAAAATTTTTTAGCAATCGATAATTTCTCATCTTCGGTATAACCGGAGAATTCAATAATTTCCAAGCGGTCGCGCAACGCCGGCGGAATGGTGTCTAAGCGATTAGCCGTGGTGATAAAAATCACATCAGAAAGATCAAACGGAACTTCGAGATAATTATCCGAAAAAGAAAAATTTTGCTCCGGATCTAAGGCTTCCAGTAGAGCAGAGGATGGGTCGCCCCGAAAGTCTTGCCCGATTTTGTCAATTTCATCTAGCATAAAGACCGGGTCTTTGGCACCCGCGGTATGAATACCCTGGATAATTCTTCCGGGTAAAGCGCCGACATAAGTGCGACGATGTCCGCGAATTTCGGCTTCGTCTTTTAATCCTCCCAAAGAAACCCGCACAAATTTTCTTCCTAACGAATTGGCGATCGAGCGGCCAATAGAAGTTTTACCGGTGCCGGGCGGCCCAAAGAAACATAAGATCGGGCCACGTACTTTACCCACCTGTTTCTGCACAGCCAAATACTCCAAAATTCTTTCTTTGGTTTTGTGCAGGCCATAATGATCTTTGTTGAGAATTTTTTCGGACTTTTTGAGATCGATCTCTCCGGTGGTCTTCAAAGACCAGGGCAATTCCACCAACCAATCCAAATAGGTTCGAAGATAAGAAACCTCCGGACTAAACATCGGCATTTTTTCCAAACGATCCAATTCCTTCAAAGCTTTCTTCTCTACCTCTTCCGGCATCTTTGACTTCTTGAGCTTTTCGCGAAGCTGATAATATTCTCCTTTTTCTCCATCCACGCCCAATTCTTTCTCGATGCTCTTGAGCTGTTCACGCAAAAAGATTTCTTTTTGCATTTTGCCTAATTGACGCTTCGTTTCTTTAACTACCTTCTTCTCGGTTTCCATAATCTCTCCCTCGCGCGCCAAGTAGAAGTTAACCTTCTTCAATGCTTCGTTAATATTGAAAGTTTCTAGAATATTTTGCTGATCATTTAACTCCAAGTTAAGATTCACAGCAATTAAGTCTACGAGCTGTTCCGGATCCTTGAGTTGATTGAGGGTGAAGAGCAAAGAGGGAAAAACCGAAGGCATAATTTTAACTTCGGTAACTCTTTTGAACTGCTCCACGACGGTGCGAATTAAAGCTTCCGACTCTACGGTATTGTTGTAGTGAAGATCGACTGGTTCAATGCGCGCCTTAAAGAAAGGCTCTTCTTGGACAAATTCTTCTAAACGCACCCGGCCTAGACCTTCCACATCCACCTTAAAGGAACCGTCCGGTAAACGGTTAGTGGAGATAACCTTGCCAACCGTTCCAATGCGGAAGAGGTCATCTGGGGCGGTGTGGTCATGCATGTTCTTTTGAGCCACAAACACCAAAAAACCGTCTTTGGCTAAGGCGTATTCGAGACTAGCGATAGATTTAGGGCGCTGGACTACAAGCGGAATGATGATCCGAGGGAAAAGGACCACGTTTTTAAGGGCTACCACCGGTAATTCATTCCCAACGCTGACATTGCCGATTTTGAACATAATTTAACTAATTATAGAGCAACTGGCACTCTCAAGTCAAGAGTGCTAATTTTGAAGGAAAATTAGAATTAGGTTTAGCTTGAAACTAACTCGTGAGGAAGAGTATCCGTCACGTTTTTTTGATCAGTTTTAATAAGTTTGGTGAGCTCTATTACAAGCTCTTTGGGATCTGCTCTATACACAATCTTCCCGGCTCCATGGCGATGAGGATCGTTTATTTTTTCTAATAATCCGGCGATCTGGTCAGTGGCTCCACAAGTACCCACCAACACTCCGATGGGCTTGTTATCTTCCAAAGCAATCGTAAATTCGTTGAGAGTCCCAAATCCGCCACAGATAATTATAACGGCATCAGCCGACTTAGTCAGAATTAAATTTCTTCCCGAATAGTGAAAGCCACTATAAATAATAAAATCAAAGTTTTCTGTAGGTAGTTTATAACTTTTCACATGAGCGCTGTATGAAGCGGCGGGTGAAATGCCGATACTCACTCCACCTTCTTCTGTCGCACCCTTCGCCGCAGCATAAGGAGCACCGGTGGTGGCCCCCGTGATCAAAATTCCTCCTTGTCTGGCGATTTCTCGTCCCACTTCTTCAGCCTTGGCCATCGTATCGTTACAGCAAGTCTTTGTATCCGCCGATCCCGACACCACAAATTTATGTTTCATAGTTAAATTTTATCACCTTGAACATGCAAAGCAAGTTGGTATATCTTCGCCAACGAAAAAGCCCCGCCCGAGAAAGCGGCCGGATCCGTGACGATATCACGGGCGGAGCTCTCTCGGACGGGGCGGACTAGAACTTCACTTGCGCCAGGTGTTTCTGGAAGGATCATCGGACCAGACGATCTGGTCTTCTGATTCCACCCAGTGACCACCGGCGATCATGGGAAAGTGCTGATCGTCCTTTAGCCGCGGCTGTTCGATCTTGCCCGCGGCGTAGAGATCCCGGAAGATCTTCTCCGCTTCCGGAAACCTTCTCCAATAGGACTCGTTGTACGCAGTAACGAGACGGTCAATCTGGTCAGGGACGGCAACAGTGCCGGCGACGATCTTGTCGACCTTAGACAGGTCGACTCTGCCCTCCGCTATCTCACGAATACAGAACGACACTGAAAGTCCGATCATGCAACTCTCCTCTTGAAAATTGGTCTTTTTATTCAACTCTATATACTTTAATTATAGCATATTTTTGATAAAAATGCAAGTCAAAAAAGGGCCGTTTTTGGACTTTTTTATCTACAGGTCAAATTGCTGATCTTGAATGGGGACGATGGCTTCGACTTTGAGTTTATTTTTAACAATGTCGGCTAAGGCTTTACCAGAGTTTTCTTCGCCTTGCACCATAAAAACTTTTTTGAGCTTGCCGGCTTTGTTGGCTTGGGTAATCCAATCTACTAAAGCGGGCTGATCGGCATGAGCCGAGTAACCCCCAATCCCCTTCACCAAACAGCGCACTGGAACCATCTCACCAAAAATGGAAACCTCTTTAGCCCCTTCTAAGATTTTTCTACCCAAGCTGCCCTCTACTTGATAACCGACAAAAACAATCGCATTGCGCGGATCGCTTAAGTAGCGGCGTTCGTGATGCAAAATTCTTCCCCCCACGGACATACCCGAACCGGCAATAATCACCTTGGGAGGTTCAACCGCATTAATACTTTTGGATTGTTCAACGGCGTCTGTAAAACGTAAACAAGAGAAATCAAAAATACTGCGACCTTCGCTTAAAAAATGGGAGCGGGCATTTTCGTTTAAGTAGTGCTGATAGTGGTTGTAAACTTCGGTCATTTTGTGTGCCAAGGGGCTGTCGATAAACACCGGCATCATCGGCACGGATTCATTTTGAAAAAGCTGGTGCAGTTCAAACAAAATTTCTTGAGTACGTTCAATCGCAAAAGACGGCACCAACATCGTGCCTTTACTCTTCACCACATGCTCAAGAACCTGCCTGAAGATTTGACTACGACTGTCTTTGTCTTCATGAGTACGACTGCCATAAGCCGAATCGATGACTACATAATCAGCATCTTCCACAAATTCCTTATCGGGCAAAAGGAGTGACGGAGAATTACCCAAATCCCCCGTAAA
The DNA here is from genome assembly GCA_030647955.1 of bacterium. Lineage (GTDB taxonomy): Bacteria > Patescibacteriota > Minisyncoccia > 2-02-FULL-40-12 > IGHO2-12-FULL-4 > JAUSIQ01. The sequence continues at coordinate 34,103 of JAUSIQ010000030.1, forward strand.
GTATATTTTTCTTCGCTCACCCTCTTCTTCGTATTCAAAGCAGATAATTCCCGAACCGAGAACATGCCCGGAATTGTAGTAGGTGGCCGTCACCCCGGGAGCTAGTGGTAAAGATTGGTGGTATTTAACCGTTTCGATCAAATCCAAAGCGGCATCCACTTCGCCTAATTCGTATAAAGGCGGATGGCCATCGCTTTTAGCCTCTTCCGCGATATGGTTCCAACTATCCGGAAGGGCGCGCAACATTAAATTACGGGTCGGCTCCACCACATAAATTTTCCCCCGAAATCCTTCTTTGTATAATTTCGGCACTCGCCCAACGTGATCGGCATGACTATGAGTAATGAAAAGGTAATCAATAGTAGAAGCATCATATCCAAATGGTGCGTAATTCAACCCTTCCACGAATTTAGAACCCTGAAACAATCCGCAATCCACTAAAACGCGCAGATCTTTTCCCCCCGCCTTAAATTCAAGCAAATAGTTTGCCCCCGTCACCGACATCGCCCCGCCGTAAAAAGTAAGTTTCATAGTTAAAAGATTGCTACAGATACAAGATAGCCGACAATGCTCATCATGGCAATCGGCGGAAGCGCGGCCATGGGACGACGCTGTTTTTGAGTAACGAACAAAAGATGCGTGACAAACAAACCACCCAAAGAAAAGAGCGTTACTACCAAAGCATGCGCCAAAGAAATTTTAAGCGCCGCAATACTTAAAACCAAAGGTAAAACAATGTCTCCACTGCCCAAAATCATAAAATGATCACCGGGCTTAACCCGTTCAATCTTTTCTCTGAATCCGGAAAATTCCATGGGAATAATGAATCCGAAGATAGCCCGAGAAGCAACCATGCCCTCGGCCATCTTTACCATGTGCTTACTAACATATACCGCGAATATATCGTAGAAAGATAGAATCAATAAGGCCCAAACAGCTACGAGCGGCGTAATACTTAAACCAATTACTAATCCGATCCCCGCAATCGCCAACATCACTGCTACATTTTGCAGCATCACACTACGCACCACAATCATTAACACCACTAGTAAGATAGTTAGGATCAAAGAAAGGATGGGAGAAAAGAAAGCCGAGAAGATCACCTGTGTTCCACCAATAATCACGATGAAAAAGAAAAGTTTAAAAACTATCTGCGTCATCCGCGTTCTTTTGATAACGGCCCAGATGAAAAATCCGAGCAGAAGAGCAGAGACAATGATATCGAGTGGCGTCAGCCGAAATGAAACCGCCGGAGTGCTTAAAGGGGAATTGGCTAACTCAAAAAGATACCGCTGGGCTACAATAATACCCAGGAGTTGTGTAGCTCCGAATAAAGCCAACTCCTTTAACCACAGCTGAATTTTTAGATTGCTAATCAAGTTTTAAATTTACCGAACAGTAATCACCCCGGATTCGTTGGGATTACGCTCATTGTGATAGCCAAAGATTCCGGGGGTATTGAAAGTGTAAGAGAAAAATCCCCTAGAAAGAATGTCGCCATCGCTAGTAAAACCAAGTAGATCGTTGTGGGCCGGATGCGGGTCAGAGATCACCCAAATCGGCATATTGCTGGTATTTTGAAATCTTACGGAATCTCCCGCGTGAATGCGTAGGTTCGTCGGACTAAATACCCCGCCACCATAGAAAACCGAGTAGACACGCGGAGGACGACTAGAGGGTTGGTTAGTAGCAGCGGTGGTATCGTGGTAATTACTGTTTTTACTAAAATACAAAATCGCCACCCCCATCAGCATCATGATTAAAACAATAAGCGCCCAAGCTAAACCCTTGCTTTCTCCTTGGTCGGACTTATCTAACAATTTTTCCTTCAATTTAAACCCGCCCATTAACCCAATTATACAATAAACTTAATAAAAAAACACCCTTCGGGGGTGTCTGACCTACTTATTCAAAAAATCATTTAATGCTGTCACCAAGACTCTGGGCAAGCCGTGCCGCTTGTCTTTTTCATTAAAAGGAACGGAAACAATATCCAACACTACTTTCTGATCTTCTTCCTTTAGCAGAATATGCTTTCCATCAAATTTTATAACCGATTCGTGAATCCTCCATTCCCTGTCTGACCGATTAAAACCATTTTGGGCATCTTTGATAAAGTTCAAATCCAAGGTAAGAAGTATTATCCGGAAATCAACGCCGCTACTTAATACATTTCTAATGTGATAATTCTTAGGCGAAAAAATGACCCGCCGAAGATAAAGCACTACCTGCCAATCTTTTTTCTTCTTTTCAGAATTAGGAAAAGGAAACACAAAAAGCTCAAAATCATTAAAATTGCCCCACCGTTTGAATGCACTTCCCACCGCTTTATTCAGCCCGGCAATATTCTCATCGAGAAAAACGAACACAGGTATGGGAGCATCTTCTTTCCCGAGTGGAGACAATCGGCTCTCCTATCAATTTCAAAGTCCTCTTTATAAAACGGTACCAAACTTATAAATTTTAGGCAATGACCTTCTTCTACTTTTTCAAAAATTCTAAAACCACCTCTTGGTCAGACCAAGAGATTTTTTGTCCATTCGCTAAAGCCATAGAGATTTCTGATCCTTTACCGGTAATCACGATAATGTCATGACCTTTAGCACTGGCTAGTGCGGTATTAATTGCTTCTCGGCGATCCAAAATTTCTTTTAGTTTTCCAGATTGAGAGCTTGGAATACCCGTCTTAATTTCATTTAAAATCTGAGCTGGATCTTCGTCGTACGGATCTTCATTAGTTAAAATAATTTCGTCAGCATAATGCGCGGCGATTCTGCCAAACTCTGGACGCTTCCATTTATCTCGTCCTCCTCCCGCCGCTCCCAAGACCGCAATCAAGCGACCCCCCGTAGGCAGGTCGCTCTTTAAAGCATCATAAACCATGGCCAAGGAGTCGGGAGTATGCGCGTAATCCACCACCACTTTAAAAGCCTGCCCTGCTTCAATATATTCCATGCGCCCCTTTACCGCCGAAATCTTTTTGACCGCCTCGCGGATTTTTTCCACCGGAATACGATAATTTTCCGCCACGGCCGCCGCCGCCAAAAGATTGTAATGATTAAAAGCACCTTTCAAAGAAGTTTCCAGTCCCAACCTCGCCCAATCTCTTTCGCCATAAAATATCTTTTTGTTCGATTTAATTTTCTTAAATTGTTCTACCAACGGCTCGTCTTCATTTAAAATATGAGTATGCGCTGTCTTTTTAAAAAGCTGCTCTTTAGCTTTGACGTATTTTTCAAAAGAACCGTGACTCTCCAGATGTTCTTTTTGTATATTGGTTAAGACCGCCGCATCAAATTTAATTCCCAGGTGTCTTTTCTGTTTTATTCCTTCGGAAGTGACTTCTAAAAATACGTACTTACAGCCTGCCCTCTTGGCTTGAGCTAAAAATTTCTGGATACGAAATCTCCCTGGCATGGTCATTTTTAAATTATTGGCCCATTCTTTTTCCTTAATCTTGTACCCCAGCGAACCGATCATGGCTACCGACTCTCCGGCCTCTTCAAAGATTTTTGCCAACAAAAAAACAGTGGTGGACTTGCCCTTCGTACCAGTCACCCCCACCACTTTCATCGAACGAGACGGGAAACCGTAAATCACCGCTCCAGCCCAAGCCAACGCCCAGTGATACAATGGTTGAAACAAATTAAAAAGCGGTGCGGGGATAACTTTCCTGCCAAGACGCAATGAATTTTCCAGTTTTTTGTTCTCGGTCAACATATTTTCTAAAATACTTTTCTGGCGAGTTTGTAGGCCTGATACCACCACCAAGAGAGCCGCCAGTCGAAAGAGCCGGGGTATTCCACTACCCTGCCGCCCCAACCAAGTTTAAAGCGAGTTACACCTGGCCAGTGCCGAGCATCGATTCCCCAAAAGTCGTAAGCTTCAAAACCATTCATCTTGAGATATTTAATTATGTCCCAGTGGAGCATGTAAGGAGCCATGTATTTACGCGCATCGTAATCCGAAGCCCCATGAAGATAATAGGCGGACTTTCCGACAGAGAGAACGATCGCTCCGGCCACCGGTTCATTTCTATAGTAAGCAAACAGGAGATCCGCTTTAATCTCGCTCTTTTCCCCAAAAAATTTCATCAGCTTTTTATAATAATCTTGGGAATGGGAGAAGAAACGATCCCGCGCAGTGGTTTTTTTAAGCAGTTTCCAGAAAGCATCGATATCATAACTAGGCTTTACAATTACTCCATGCTTATCCGCTACTCTAATATTGTAGCGTGTTTTATGGTGCATCTTATCCAGTAAGTCGTCGTCACTTTGAGTTAGATCAACAATGACTGTTTTGGACGGCTGAATTTCTTTTTTAGACGGCCTGAATTTTCTCTCCGCCAAAGTCTGAGCAACATGGTCGGTCAACGGTTCGACTTTAATAAAAATGGCTTTTTCTTTTCTGCCCAAATCTTTTAAATAGTGTAAAAATTTCCAGACCGGGTTTCCTTCTCCACCAATCATCGAGTTAAAATCCATATCGGGACCATGGGGAATGTATAAATAACTTCTACCGAACCACAGTGGCAATTTAACTATCTTCGCCTTAATCCCATCTTGATCATATTCAAAAACCTGTCGCCCCAACGACTTCTGAAATTCCATCCACTCCTTAGATTGTAGGAAAGATTGCGCTATGGACATCATCGCAAATTTAGTTAATAATGACCGCGGAATGAGTCTAAGGAGAAAGACATGCTGACCTTGTGGGGAAGTATATTCGTCTTTATCGGAACTCTACTAAATGTGTCTAGCCCCGCCCCATCAAATCTTGGCTTTCTTGGTTTCATGCTGGGAATGCTAGGCGGAGCATTATTTGGAACAGCGCTTGAAAAACAAGCCCGGCGTGACAATTGAACTCTACCTCTTACCCTTTCCCAGAATCCGCAACGCCTTGCGGATTTTTTCTTCGCTGGTCGTCGCTTCAGTCACATCTTTCAAAGCTTCCCGCGCATGGTAAACCGTGTAACCCAGCGCCACCAAAGCATCCAAGGCCTCGCCCTCGGAAGCAAAGTCCCGGTCCGTGCCAAAATCGACGGTAGCCAGCTTCGTTTTTAACTCTAAAATAATCCTCTGCGCCGTCTTACTTCCCACCCCGGAAATCTTTTTTAAATACTGGTCATCCCCTTTGACGATTGCTAATTGTAAGGTTGGCAGATCCACGGTCGAAAGAATGCCCTGGGCCGATTTTGGCCCCACTCCTGAGACCGTTAAAAGCAGCTCAAAGAAAGCTAATTCCTCCGGTTTTTCAAAGCCGTAAAGGACAAAAGTACCCTCTCTGGTATTGAAATTGGGGTAGATGAATAACTTGACTTGTTCGCCCAATTTTGCTAAAATACCATGGACTCTTTCTGGCAATATTACCCTATAGCCTACTCCGTTAGTATTCAGAATGACCGCTTTATCGAAAACCGCCTCAATTGTGCCCGCTAAAAAGGAAATCATAAAACCAGTATATAGCATTTAATAACAAGAACAAAGTGTTCAAACTAAGCTCAAAATTCAAGCCTGCCGGAGACCAACCTCAAGCTATTGAGAAGCTTTCTAGTGGTCTAAAAAAGGGCTTCAAGCACCAAACTCTCTTGGGCGTAACCGGATCGGGTAAAACCTTCTCTATCGCCAACGTCATCACCAAAATCAATAAACCCACTCTGGTCATTTCTCCCAATAAAACTTTAGCCGCCCAGCTCTACCAGGAGTTCAAAGAATTCTTCCCCAAAAACTCCGTCCACTATTTTGTAAGTTACTATGATTACTACCAGCCCGAAGCCTACATTCCCCACACCCGCACTTATATCGAAAAAGATTCTAGAATTAATGAAGAGATCGACCGTCTGCGCCACGCCGCTACCCAGGCCCTTTTAACCCGTGACGACGTCATTATCGTCGCCTCCGTTTCTTGTATTTACAACCTCGGTTCCCCGGAAGAGTATAAAAAATTGAGCTTAGACATTTTTCAAGGCCAAAAATTGACCGACACCCAGCTTTATGAAAGCTTGGCTCGCCTGCAGTATTCTCCGGACATCGAATTAAAGCGCGGTAAGTTCCGCAAGACTCGCGAAGAATTTGAAATCGTCCCGGCCACCGGCGATAAAATTTTACGCATCAAAATTTTAAACGGTAAAGTTAAAAAAATTGAAGTAGCTGAAAATGTTAACTTTGACGCCCTGGATTTTAATGATTTGAAATATCACAAACTGATCGAGGCCAAAATCTTCCCAGCTAAATATTGGATCGCTCCTAATACCCAAATTGAGCTCGCCCTTTCTAATATCAAGGCCGAGATGGAAAAGCACACTAAGAAATTAAAGAAGGAGGGAAAATCCGAAGAAGCTTATCGCTTAAAAGAGCGCACCGTCCACGATATTGCCATGATCAGACAAACTGGCTACTGCCACGGTATTGAAAACTACTCCTCTCACTTGGATTTCCGCAAACCCGGTGCCCCTCCCTTTACTTTGATCGACTTTTTTAAAACGAAGAAAGACTTTTTGACTATCGTCGATGAGTCTCACATTACCATTCCTCAAGTAAGTGGCATGCACAGCGGAGACTTTTCCCGTAAAACCACTTTGGTAAATCACGGCTTTCGTTTGCCTTCGGCTTTAGACAACCGTCCGCTTAGATTTGATGAGTTTAACGAAAGAATCAACCAAACTATTTATGTTTCCGCTACTCCGAAGGTCTATGAGTTAAAAAAATCCGGAACCAAGGGGCTAGTGGAACAAGTGGTACGCCCCACCGGTTTACTCGACCCCAACGTCGAAATTATTAAAAGCGAAAACCAAATCCCGCATTTAATAGAAGAAATTAAGAAAAGACGCGAGAAGAAGCAGAGAGTTTTGGTTACTACTTTGACGAAAAGAATGGCCGAGGACTTGTCGGAATATTTGTCTGAAGCGGGTATTAGTGTAAACTATATCCACTCGGAAATTAAAACCCTTCAGCGCTTAGAAATTTTGCATGACTTACGCTTAGGCAATTACGATGTCATCGTCGGAGTAAACTTGCTCCGAGAAGGATTGGACTTGCCCGAAGTTTCTTTGATCGCTATTTTAGACGCGGATAAAGAAGGATTTTTACGTAACGCCACTACCCTTATTCAAACCATGGGCCGAGCCGCCCGTAATATCGACGGCCACATTATCATGTACGCTAACAAAGTCACCGGGTCGATGGATGCTGCCATAAAAGAAACGATGCGTCGTCGTCGTATTCAAGAACAATACAATATGAAACACAAAATTACCCCTATCACTATTTCCAAAGCCGTCATTAAAAGCGACTTACCCGCCTCTTCTGCTCCCAAAGCTACTTACACGGGCTTTGATTTGTCTCAGCCTTCTTCCAAACAATTCTTAAAAAATAGATTGACTGCACTACAAAAAGAAATTGACAAAGCGGTCAAGAAGTTAGAATTCGAAAGAGCGATGATCATTCGAGAACAGATTAAAGAGTTAAAGAAGCAGCTTTAAACATTTTTCCATAAGCTGCCGCAGAGCCTTTCAAAGCAATAGTTAGCCAATCTTTAATGAATTTGAAACCGGGAATCTATAATATATATAAACCGGCCGGGCCGACTTCGCATGACATCGTTGACCAAGTGCGGAAGATCAGCGGCGAAAAGAGAGTGGGGCACGCCGGAACGCTCGATCCTTTTGCGGAAGGAATTTTAATTATCGCCATCGGCCGCGAGTACACCAAAAAACTCGACCAATTTTTAAAACAAGACAAAACTTATCACGCCACTTTGCGACTAGGCGCTGTTTCTGACACACATGACCTCACCGGAAAAATTTACCCCGTCAAATCCGGCGAAGCCGGAACCGCCAAGCGGTTATTTGACAGGGTGAATCCGCCCACCAGAAAACAAATCACCGAAGCTTTAAAAAAGTTTAAAGGAGAAATCGAGCAAACTCCCCCCTCTTTTTCGGCCATCAAGCTCGCCGGCCAGAGATCTTATATATTGGCTCGAAAAGGAATTACTCCCAAACTCCAGCCCCGAAAAGTAAAAGTTTACACCCTCAAAATTGTAAAATACCGCTGGCCTCATTTAGAAATTGAAACTAAAGTCTCCTCTGGCACCTACATCCGCGCCCTCGCCCACGACCTTGGCCAAACTCTCGGCACCGGCGCTTATCTGGAAAAACTAATTCGCACTAAGATTGGAAGATTTAAATTGGACAATTCCCTTGTTCTTGACAAAATTAATATAATACGTTAATCTAAGCATAGTTTCATACTTAAAACAGGAGCGTGCATGGATATCCTATTGGGCCTTTTAGACTTGACCATGTTCGTTATTGGCGTGTCTACGGTAGGGCGTTATTTCATGGAAGGTCCCTACGAAGAAATCACATGGTGTCCGGCGTGCGGCGACTGGCTATGGAAAAGTAACGACCCCGCCCTTGAGGACTTTGACAGCGAGAGACGCCGAGCAAATGCAAGATGTCAGTGTGGTGATTGGATAAAATGTTCACACTGTAATTTTACACATCATCCCCAAGAAAAGTTTTGCCATGCCACAGGCAAAAATATTCTAGTTGACACATACAACGAAACTACTTTAATGCAGCAGCCTACATTACCGAGCTAAACTCGGTTTTTTTATCCACAGGCGAATCTTGATTTATAAATCAGCCTTGTTAATATATTCAAGCGGGTTTGGAAGAAAGTAAAGACGATTCCCTTGGCCGGCACAATGGGAAGAGCAAGGGGTGATGAGGCCGGTGGCCTCTAAGTACACCTGATCCGGTGACTCGCGGCCCAAGCTATGCGAAGCCCGAACACCGTTGCTAAACCAAACTCGTCCAGTTCTTATTTATCCTTTCTCCTTTCCTCGCCCTGGATTTCCAGGGCTTTTTTTTATTTTTCATCCATTATATCTCAACTCGCCTCATCGCTTTCTTCGGAAAGAAGAATCTCCGCTCCCCCACCCCTTTCTTGATCCTCCTTCGGTTTCAAATCCTCTGTCCATTTTGTTGTAAAGCCAGATGAAAAGGACGAGCCTGGTCGAGCCCTCCCCTCATCCTTTGTCATCTGGCCTTTACTTCCAAAATGGCCAGGGATTATATCACCCTCAGTCGGATTAGCGGCGAAAGGGATGGGGTCGCTTTCACTAGCGACGATAGGAGATGAGGGTCACCTAAAATTTCTGGAATCAAATATTGATTCGAATGCAGCTGATGAGCGCAGTCGAGGATCAGTGGAGAGGAGTAGGTGGTGGAGCGATAAGGTTTTTTGCTGGAGAAAGGGGTGGGGCCGCGGAGGTCTAACTGAACGTGACTTGCATAAATACAGATAATTTGTTATTATCATAGCCGATATGCCAATTACTCAATCCGCCGAAAAGGCGTTGCGACAATCTAAAAAGAGACACGTCGAGAACCTCCGTTTTAAGAGGAATTTTAAAGCGGCCATCAAAGAATTTAGAGACGAGCTCGGTGCCAAGAATTTCGAAAAAGCCAAGAGCCTATTACCGAAAGTTTACCAAGCCGTTGATAAAGCCACCAAGAAGAACGTCCTCAAAAAGAACACTGCCAGCCGATATAAATCTCGTCTCACTAAATCTCTCGCCGTCGCCAGTGCAAAATAATCTTTTAGCTTCGCTGTGCCACCGCTAAAGCTTTAGCGACACGCGATCGGACAAAATGTAATATAAGAATACCCCATTTTGCTCCTCGCTATGTAAAATAAAAAACACCCCGCTCAATGGGGTGTTTTTTAACTTTGTTGCTTAGCAATACTAGCAACGATTCCGAGTGAACCTAATAATACAGCCAGGGAAGTGCCCCCATAACTAATAAAGGGCAAAGGAATACCGGTTAGCGGCACTAAACCAGTGATCGCCGCGATATTGATAAAGGCCTGACTGGCGATCCAAACTGCTACCCCCATAACAAATAACTGGGCAAAACGGTCGGGTGTATTTTTAGCAATACGGACCAAATGGAATATCAACAAAAGAAACACCGTAATGAGCGCTCCGGCTCCGATCAGACCCAGCTCTTCTACTAAAATAGCGAAAATGGAATCCCCCACCGGCTCCGGCAGAAAGCCACTTTTCTGCTCGCTACGTCCAAAGCCCACCCCCCACCACCCCCCCCTTCCGATGGCCAAAAGGGCTTGGTTGATGTGATAAGAAATACCTTGCGGATCACCGGCACGATTAATAAAAGCCAGTAAACGATTGAACTGATAGTGGGAAAAAATGGCCATAGAAAAAAACCCTACCAGAATTACTCCAGCCAGCGAGAGAAAGAAAGAAGTTTTTCCGCCGGCAAAAAAGAAGATGGAAAGAGTAATAATAGTGACAATGCCCAAGGTCCCCATATCCGGCTGTAACACCAACAATAGGGCGGCAAAGAAAAATACGACCAAAAATGGAATTAGCGAATAGGACCAAACTTTTTCTTTATAACTTCGCCCTCCAAACCAAGCGGCTAAATAGAGAATCATGGCCAACTTTAAAATCTCTCCGGGCTGGAAGCTAAATAATCCCACATCCAGCCAGCGCGTTGCTCCTTTGGCAGCTAACCCAAGTTGAGGAACAAAAATCGCCATCATAAAAGAGAGGGCGACTAATAAAAAGGGCAGGGCCACTTTTTTCCAAAACTTATAGTTAATTTTTGAAAATACAAAATAAGCCAGTCCACCGAGAAGCGCTCCGGCCGTGAGCTGGTGCCAAAAATAATATAATGCTGATCCGAATTTTTTTTGTCCCTCAATTACTCCTGCCGAAGAAAGAAGCAGCAAACCGAAACCAACCAAAATAAAAACCAGGATAGTGAGAGTTTTTGTCTCTTTGTTAGATGAGGTCATTTCTAAACCCTCTATAATTACTTAACGATGTGGTGAAAAAGTAGTGCCGGTATTTTCGAATCGACTAAAAAAACAATAATTCCCAAAATCGCCCCAACCGCCGAGATCATCCAAAAGCGCATCGTCACCTGCGTCTCAGGCCAGCCCAGGGCTTCGAAATGGTGATGAATCGGCGTAGAAAGAAAAATCTTCTTTTTCCGTACTTTTTTGGAAATCATCTGGACGATCACCGACAAAGATTCGATTAACATAACCACGGCAATCAGTGGTAAAAGTAAGAAAGTATTGGTGAGCATCGCCACTACCCCCAAGACAAAGCCAAGTGACATTACTCCTGTATCTCCCATAAAGAATTTGGCAGGAAAAATATTGAACCATAAAAAGGCCACCAAAGCGCCCAGAATTCCAGCAATCATTACCACTAGATCAATTCTCTGCTGTACGAAAGCAATCGCTCCTAGGGCGGCAAAAGAGAAGAGAAAAACTCCCCCTACTAACCCATCAAGACCATCGGTTTCATTAGCAGAGAAAGCCGTGGCCACGATCACCAAGATAAAAATTGGAATATACCATATTCCCACCATTACATCTCCCAAGAATGGCACATTAATAAAATCCCACCCGAGTTTAAAATAGAACCACCACGCTCCTCCAGCCGCGACAATGGCATAAAGAATCAATCTTTGGCTCATGCGTAAACCGCCGCGCTTAATAATACCAAAGAGATCATCAGCCATACCCACCAAACCAGCCACGATTAGAAAACCAATCGGCAAGAAAGTTTGACTGCGCGAAAGGAAATTTAAGTGCCCAATAAATCTGTCGGGCAATATCTTGGCAAAGATCCAAAATGCTAAAGCGAGTAGGGCTACCGTAAACCAGATAATTACTCCGCCCATCGTGGGCGTCCCCTCTTTTTTCTTATGTAAAGAGTTGAAAATCGGTGCTCCACTTTTCTCAATTTCCTTCCCCGGGCGAAAATATTTTGTCAACACCTTCATCCAAAGCGGCGTAATCAAAATCGCCACGAAAAAAGAGATCGTGGCGACGGTCAGAATTTTAACCACATTTACTACATTGAAAATTTGTTCGTACATGTTTACTGCGTAAACAGTTATAAAGTAGAAAGTTCGTCAAGTTCTTAAAGTTTTATGATTTGTACTTTATGAACTTGATGAACTAGTTATTCCCATCTAAACGCGGTCTGTCCCCACTCAATTAATTTCCTGGCATCATCAAATCGCGATGAAGAACCGATAACAATGGCCAGCAGTGATCCAGAATTTCCTGTCTTCACTTCTAATATCATACAACCTAATGCCCCATCTGTATAGCCTGTCTTACCCCCCACTAAGTCGGGAAAAGTATCGAATAATTTATTCGTGCTGGCAAAGTTGTGCACCAACTGTCCATCCGTCGAACGCACCTCGATGGCCGGTAGACGCAACAATCTCCAAAGTTCCACATGACGCTTCGAATACTGCACCAACCTTAAAAGGTCTTCCGCATTGGAGTAGCCGCTATCATCCAATCCGGCCGGATCAAAAAAAGAGGAATTGATCATCCCAATCTCATAGGCCTTCCGATTCATTCGATCGATAAATTTCCCCCCGGATTTTGCTTCCACTGCTTTAGCCAGAATTACCGCGGCATCATTGGAAGATTTTACCAGCATCGTCCCCAGTACATCCTTTACATATATCTTTTCTCCCAGATAAAAATCTGCTCCTTCTTTGTCGATGTTGCGAGATGCTTCATCGACAGTTAGGATTTCGTCCATGGATAAATCTTCCAGGACAATCAGAGCGGTGAGTAATTTTGTCAGAGAGGCAATAGGAAGAGGCTGCTTGGCATCAGCTGAAAGTATAGTTTTTCCGGTTTTAGTCTCGAAGAGCAGGTACGATTTGGCCGCAATCACCGGATCAACCACTGCCGCGTGGCGAATGGGAAAATTATTCGGTTCGGTTACCGGCAAAATATAAGCAGCCTGAGAATTGAATTTTTTTTCAGAAAAACTTCCAAGATTTACCGGCGCAGCACTACCAGGCTTTTTTCCCGGATTACCATATACTCCATAGACGCTCAAAGCAGTTAGGAGAGCAACCAAAATTGTCAGGACAGTGAGTTTTAATTTCAATGGTATTATTGACCCTATTCGCTTACTTTCAGATGCAATTCCTTGAGCTGATCTTTTTCTAATGCAGATGGAGCGCTCATAATTGCCGTACGTCCGGAACTAGTTTGTGGGAATGCCTGCACCTCACGAAGATAACTTTCCCCGGCGAGGGTCATCAAATTCCTCTCAACTCCATGAGCAATACCGCCATGAGGCGGCGCTCCATAACGAAAAGCCTCCAGCATGTGACCAAAATTTTTCTCAATACGCTCATCCGTATAACCCATAACTTTAAAAACGGCTTGCAAATGATCACTCCGGTGAGCACGTATACTACCACCTCCAACTTCAAAGCCGTTACAAACTAGGTCATATTGAGTGGTAATGATCTGATCAATGTTCTTCCCTTTCATTAACCAATCAACGTGCTCTGGTTGAGACAACGAGAATGGATTATGAGTGAAAGTCCATCCACCACCCCCATCCTTTTCAAAAAATGGAAAATCTTTAACCCAAGCGTAGGCTAATGTTCCATTTTTTTTGTCCTCTTCCGTACGCAAATCGAACTTGTCGGCACCGAATTTAGCCATTGCCTCCTGGTAACTAAACACTGGAAATGGCTTTTGCTTAATTTTAAAGCCCATACTTTCCACGACGGTGGTAATCATCTCTTCGTCCATCGCCATAACATCTGCCTGATTCACAAAACTCATTTCAAGATCTATTTGGGTATGCTCAAACCCTCGATCAGCCCGCAAATCTTCATCCCTGAAACAGCGAGCAATCTGAAAGTACCTCTCCACACCCGCTACCATCAAAAGTTGTTTATACTGCTGCGGTGACTGAGGCAGGGCAAAAAACTTACCCGGATGAAGCCTGGACGGCACCACAAAATCACGGGAACCCTCGGGAGTTGACTCGGTTAAGATCGGGGTTTCAATTTCTAAGAAATCTTTCTTGAATAAAAATTGTCGAGCTCGATCGATAAACTCCGAACGTAGTTTTAGGTTGCGCTGAAGACGCGAACGACGCAAATCAAGATAGCGATACTTCAATCGCAGCTCTTCGTCAGTGTCATACCCGTCAGTATCTAAGGGAAAAGGCGGAGTTTGTGCTTCGGCTAAAATTTCCAAAGCTTCGGGATGGACCTCGACTTTACCGGTAGGAATTTCCGCATTGACCATTTTTTCCGGACGGGCTGTTACTTTCCCACTCAAACGCACCACCCATTCTCCACGCAGTTTTTCCGCTTGAGCGTAAATTTCTTTTTGATGAGGAGTGAAAACAACCTGGACCATTCCCGAGCGATCTCGCAAGTCGATAAAGATGATTTTGCCATGATCGCGACGACCATGCACCCAACCAAAAAGCTCCACACTTTCTCCGTCCCTATCCTTGGTTTCGATAATAGTGGTTCGCATATATGAAATTACATTTTAAAACAAAAAAGTGAATAAAGCAAAACGACCCCGCACTACGTTGAGTTAAGGAATGGCGCAACTACACAGAGAGTCCGGAGTCTTATAACTTTCTAAGGAGGCTATAATATTTTTCGAGTTTGTTTCTTAAATACTGCTCATCTTGATGCAAAGACCTGTGACTGGCAATCTTGTTCAAAATCTCCAGTTCTTTTTTAATATCTTTTTCCAAAATTTTAAGCTCCAGTTTTGTCTTAGAGTCCAGTTTTTTCAGTTTCTTAGAAGCTTGGTATTCGGAGGCGATAAATTTAATTTTGCGGGTTTCGTCAACGATAAACGGTATCGCTCTTTTTGCAACCAGAATGGCCAGAGAAGCAATTGCCGCTCCCACTACTATCAAGAACCAACCCTTGCTTAAAAAGTTAACTAGACTGTCAAAGCCACGCGGAATTATATTGGAAACCGACTCGCCCAATTGAGTGAGAGCGGATTTTTCCACAACTTTCAATACCACATCGGAAAAAGCATCCGAAACTACCCCGCGCTCATCCTTGCCATAAGCACGAATGATATAAGTGCCGACTCCAAGATCGTCAATCTTTGCTTCAAAATCGCCATTTTCATCTACCGGCGCCTCAATGGTTTTAATCAAATCTAACTCATCTCTTTTTAGAGATTCTGATATCTGTCCCAAAACATTACCATTTCGGAGCTTAAACACATCTACTACTGTTGCCACTACTTTTACCACTGTCCCCTCTTTTATTACTACCTCTTTTTCTATCTTTCCTTTAACTACTACTTCTTTAACTACTACTTCTTTTTCTTCTCTGATGATAACTACCTCATCTGCCTCTATGCCAGGCAAGATAATCTCTTTTATAATTGGTTTCGGAATAGGAACAGGGCTAACGATAACTTCTATGTTTGAACTAGCGGAGTTACCGGCTTTGTCAAAAGCTTTAATCTCAACTAAACGCTCACCATACTTCTGCAGTGGCAAGGTATAGGCCTTTCCGGCCTCACTCGCCTCAATCTTAAACCAGTCACCACTTCCTATTTTCATCTCATAACGGTCTATACCGGAAATGGCATCCGAACTTTCAAACAGCAATTGGGGGCGAGGGTTGGTCAAATCATCAGTATCTAAGCGTGAAATCGTAAAACTGCTCGGTGATTGAGTATCAATATTGAATTTGAAAGAAGTTGTCGGCCCAAGCCCTGCCGCTGTTCTCAATCTGGCATTCAAGTACCACTCGCCTTCATCCAAGTCATCAAGCAATTTTTCCGAGATCGGCGGAGAGTAATTAATTATCGGCGAAGTGTTGGCTCTTCTGGAAAGCACCAGGATTACTTCGATCACTCCCGACGGCACGTTCCACTTAAATAGCGGATTTTTATTAGAGTACCATTTTGATTCTTCCGGATGCGTGGGAGAGTTTATTTCCATACTGACCAGTCCCGATCCGGTAACTGGCGCTTTCTGTTGTTCGCCTGGCGGAGGAACGGGCTGGATTACTCCTGGCGAAACTACGTAAGAAGCTTTACCCAGACTGGCCAAAATATTTGTGCCGTAACCGTCATTGGCCAAAATTCCTCCCGATACCAAATTAATTTCCGTAGATCCCCGAACGGTGGTAGCGGTTTTGGCCTTGAAAGTAATGGTCAGCACCAATCCATTGGCCCCGCTATAGCCCGGACTGGGAACTCCTCCGGCGAATTCTATAGAACCTTCGGCGTTAGAAAATTTCGGCTCCGCCGCCCAGATGGTAAAGATGGAACCGGATTTAGAAATCGAAGAGACACTTAGTTTGGCCGGATCAAAAACAATACTTCCTTCAGCGGCATTAATGGCGGTTCCGCCGGTATTAACTCTAACGACGATCGAAAAAGACTGCTCGGCCGATACTGTTCCGCTAGAAGGAGAAAAATACAAAGATCCGTTTTGGGCTTCGGCAACATTATGAAAAGAAAAAACAAAACCCAGCACTACGAAAAGTGCTAGGAATACCCTTTCAAAATCCCGCCTAAAAAAATACATTTATAGCCTAATTATAACAAAAACTTGATTTGAGTTATCCACTGAACAAATTAAGGAACCACCACCACGTTCTTATAAATAGATTGGGGAAAACACTCTCCCGATAATTCTCGGCACCATCATAAGCCCTTACCTTTAAAACCGTCTTCAGCTCCTGGTCAGAGAGTAGGAATGGACTTTGGGCTATTTTGTACTCGCCTTTTCCTTCTTTCACTTCGTAATGGTCTATGCCCGAATCATTGTCGGTGCTGAAAAATGAAATAAAATGTTGCCCTTCAAAAACGCGGGGATCCTCGCCAATCAAAATTTCAAACTTTTCCGGTTTTTTGTTGTCTTTTATCTCTTCGGCTTTTTCTTCAACTTCTGCCGGTGTTTTCTTCGGCTTTGATTCCGGAGAAATGGTTATGGTTTCTTTCGGCTTCGGAATAACTCGAAACACCGGCCCGCCAGCGGTTTTTAAATCAAGTTGAGTGCCTTGGCCATCGTTAAGAAGCACCGAAGAACCCGGTTTAAAAGCAATGTTTCCCTCTCCGATCGCCGCCGCTTCAAAATTTATCTTGGCAATTACTCCTTTTGGGGTAGTTGTGCCGCCCGGTACCCCGCCGATCAAATTAATGCTATCCCCAGAAAAAGACGGCTCATTAACCCAAAGCTGAATGACCGACCCGCTTTTGGAAATATTTTTAATTTTCAGAAGTTTGGGAACTTGGATGCTGATATCTACGGCATTGATTGATTGCCCCTCCGCATCCAGTATTAAAACTAAAGTAAAGCCTTCCCCTACTTTGTAGGTAGCCGGCGGCGGCTCAAAATAAATTTGGGCCGCTTCTGCTCGTAGTCCACCAAAAAACACTAGTATCAAAATATTGACCAGAACCGACTTTGTAATTTTGAATTTTAAATTGTCTCCCTTTGGGAGATCTTGATGATAATTTTTCACTTTGATTTTTAATTTTTACATTTATTTACTACCCCGTCCACTGAAACAACATAATCGAAAAGTCAATAATATTTATCTTCCTATCGCCATTAATATCCGCCACATCCAGTCCTTTTTGCTGGGTCGTATTCCACCAAAACAGAAGAATACTAAAGTCTATAATGTTTACTCTTCCATCTTTATTTAAATCTGCGGATTTGGCGATACCACCTTTGCCTACTGAAAATTGTAAAACATGGGAAAACGGACTAACAATTTTTTCCAAAACAGCTCTGGACTTTGTGGTGTGATCTTCTTCCGCCAAAGGTTTAGTGTCAAAAATAATGGCATAAGCGCCATTGGAATCCGCTATAGTTTTGGTAACCGTCTCCTCCGAAGCGACATGGATATTCACCTCCGAAACGGGAGCGGACTGGCCGAATATCCGCAACTTCTCGCCCTTGGCCAACCTGAAAGAATTTAAATCAATGGTCGGAGCCAGTAAGATATCCGTTAAGGTGACAATTGCTTTGTCTCCTAAAGTAACAGAAAAAATTGCTGTGATAGATTTTCTTCCATTTAAATCTATGGAACTTATCGCGATAGTTCTGTCCCCCGCATTGATGTTTTCCATTTTGACATCAAACTTAGCCGTACTGCCCGCTTTGATGGAAGAAGCTAAAACCCCGTCAATATAGATACTGACCGTAGAATCTGGATAGGCTGTTCCCTTAAGAATAATCGTCCCCTTGCCGCTTGTGGGTGCAGGAGCAACATACCCTCCACCACCACCGCCACCACTTGATGCCGGTGTCGGAGTCGGAGTCGCCGCTGATGCCGGCGCGGCTGTTTTTTCATTGGATTCGGCAATGACATTTTTAGCCGCTAACCCGTCATAAGCCTCTATTTTGAATGTGTAGGTTGTGCCGTTGGTTAGGCCGGTTTTGGTTGACGATACTACATTTCCCACATCGACACAGGTATAACTCCCCGTACTCTTATGACAAACATTGTACCCGCCGATGCTCCAGCCCTGATAAGCCGTGGCCGCTGTCCAAGATAGTGCAACTTGGGCGTCACCCGCTATGGCTGTGTTCAGAGTAGCGGCAGTAACTTTTGGATAATACAAAAAACCGCTCCTCAATCCAAAAGTCTGTGACGAAGCACTGCCGATAGCCACATCCCCCACCACCGATATCAAACTAAATAACGAAGAACTAATGGAAGCGGTTCCACCAAAAAGAGAGTGTTGCGCATCTAAAATTTTAAAATTATCAGAAGATAAGCTAGACCCCGTGGCCACTTCTGCGGAAGCTGATTGAGGCAATAAAAAAAATGCCGTCAATCCAAAAAATAAAATAGTATACAAAAAGCCCTTTCGCACAATTAAATTATACGAAAAGGCTTTAAGTTTGACCATACGTTAGTTGGGAGCAAGAGAGTAAATTACTTACCGATACTGATCGGAGCTACTTCGACGATCTTGTTGGTGGTGGGATTGTAGAGAATAGCTTTCTTAGCGTTAGAGTAAATAAGAACCTTATCTCCCTTTTGGGATTTTGAGAAAAACGGCTGATCACGCAATTTCTCTGGTTCGGTGACAGTAGCCACAGTGGGGTCCTCTCCCTCCGGAAGAACCACTAATTTACCAACCTGTGCCACTAAAGACTTTACTTCCTTTTCATTAAGAGCCTGGGAATCTTTAGCAAAGACGGAATATTGCCGATAGAAATAAAAAGTACTGGCGCCCAATGCTACTACTAAAAGCAACAGAACGTATACAAAATTTTTCTTCAGCCATCCCGGCTTAGAACCGCCATCTACCATTTGTCCCTCAACATCACCGGCATCCGCCACGCTATTATCAGCATACTCCGGCGACGAAAAATCACTAATTTTATTTTTATCAGTTAGTTTAGCCATGCCTGCATTTTAAACTCCACGATTTTAAAGTCAATACTTCCTGTTGATAACTACTCTCCCGGAACTGGTTCGGGTGTAGATTGGGGGGTTAACTCTGGAGTTGCTTCAGCCGGTGTGGGCTCAGGGGTAGCTTCAGGTGTTGGGGTAGCTTCAGGTGTTGGCGAAGGCGATGGTTGGAGTGTTGGCCCAGGAGTTTCCGCCGGAGGCGGACCAGCCTCTGGCTGGGGTTCCGGCGTAGGCGTAGTTTCCGGCGTAGGTGTCGGAGTTGGTTCCGGAGTTGCTTGCGGTGAGCTTGTCGAATCCGGTTCAGGCGTGAAAGTAGGTTCTGGAGTCGAAGTCGAAGTCGGAGTCGGTGTGAAAATCAACGCGGGTGTTGGAGTAGGTGTTGGAATCGGGGTTGCTTTCTTTTTCTGCTCTGCCAGTATTTGTTCCACTATTTTGCGTATTTCTTCTTGATCAATTTTTCCTCCTACAGCAGAACTCCCCGTTGCAACTTCTGCAGAATTGGACGCTGTGGTTGATATCAATGCTTCTTTTTTTATTTCAGAGGTTTCAGGGGTTATAACCGGAGCATACTCCGGAAAGACATTCTCTTTTGTATCAAAGTATTTGCCGATAAGACCCGTATATTCCGTTGCAACAATCTTGTGGGACGAACCGTTTTGTCTTTCCAATTTTTGGACCTTATTCAAATAAGAGGACTCTTTTTCAATAAGATCCCCTATTTCCTTAGCCACGTAAAGACCCAAGTCCTTCAGATAATGATTAGCCAAGGCCTTTTTGGAAACAGTCAGGACCTTATCGTTGCTAACCCTTTTCCAGACATGATCATCAATGGCGATGGTTTGATAAGCATAGGAAACATAATAACTGTCCTCGTCTTCGGTCACACTGTTTATCCGTAAATCAAAATTAAGACCGTCCAAATTGGCCGACACTATATAACTGTTATCCACAGAGCGGACGATATTTTCGCTCTTCACGAAATCATCCCTCAATTCCGGGCTGGCCGCCAGAGACACGCCTAAACCGCCAAAAACAAGCGAAATAGTTATCGCTACCGCGTTATTGTATTTTATAAAATGAATTAGTTTTTTTACCATTGCCAATACTTAAATAATAACACGAAACCGCTTGCCGCCACCCCCGAAACCTTTTTAACGCTGGCTATCGCCACCCCGGAAATCTTTTTTATGCTTGCAAAAGCGACACCGGCAACGGATTTAATAACTCCACCCCCGGCTTCTCCGCCTTGCGCCGCCGTTGGGTCGTGTGTAGTGAAGGCGCCGGCATTTTTAGTTGGGTCATTGGTATAAAAAGTTGCCATATACCATATATTATTGAATAGTATCCGTCCACACAAAAGATTCTACGGGAGTCGTACGAATAACTACTACATACACCGTCGCACCGACAGCGCTTGAGCCGGTATATACAGCTTCTACTATACCACTTGAATCCGTTGAGATTGTGCGGTCAGAAAGAGTATCTTTATCCATCCAAGTAGCTTGGTCTGCGTCACCAGTGGCATAGACATGCACAGATATCTTAATCGCTTCACTGGCCACTGCGGCATCGTTTTTGTCTTTCAGCAGAAAATGCACTACTTTGGAAAGGCTGTTGGTAACAGAAGCATCAGCAGTTGTGATTAACTCGGCATTAGATGCCACCGACAAAATACTTCCTGTTGACTGGTCATAATCCAACACCACCGTGTCATCTTGCTGGATAAGTTCAGCTCTTCTCACCACCCAGCTAGTTGTTGTATTGCCACTGCGATAGGTTAACGCCGCATTTGCCCCGCCATTGACTTGCGCCGTTAATCCGGCAACCGTATCTCCCGCGCTGGGAGCAGGCGTAATATCTACAGCTTCATCGAAAGTAATCGCGATATCTTGATATGGGCCGCCGGTCTCGTCTGAAAATGCCCGGTCCGAATCAGCCATTGAGGCCGTGGAAATATGCGGAGCAAATAGATCAGTGGCGGTAACAAATTCTATCCAACCCGGTTCAGTAGTAACATTGGTACTGCCGTTGGTCAGATCCGTGCTGCCGGTATTGCCATAATCTATTGTGCCGCTTAGAGTTGCGGTAGCGGTATTCTGGGCTCGATAGCCGATCTCAACCACGATTCTATCGCTTGCAGAAGCACTCACAGTAGAAAGTGTTTTTGTGCCCTCTGTCGCTCCGGCGGCAGTTGTCGGCCAGTTTGTAGCGCCGATATCATCTGCCAAAAGCGTTCCCCGAGGAGTATTTAAATCAGTCCCAGTTGAAACATAGATATGAACATGAAATTTGCCGTTCAAATTAGTCGATGCCAGTGCGCCAATCACCCACTCAGCTGTA
This sequence comes from bacterium, assembly GCA_030647955.1. GTDB lineage: Bacteria > Patescibacteriota > Minisyncoccia > 2-02-FULL-40-12 > IGHO2-12-FULL-4 > JAUSIQ01. Next base: position 55,692 of record JAUSIQ010000030.1, read on the forward strand.
TCGCTGGTGCTAAAAGAAACAGCATTGTCTATAGGATTAGAAATCCATCTCCCCAAGAAAACGTCCCAATCAGTGGTGGCAGTGGCTTCAGAATCAGAAACAGTAGCGGCGGTATCACCCGTAGACCGGCTAAGCAACCGATCATTCAGTGTGCTGGAAGAGTCATCCCAAGTTCCCTGTAGAGTTGTGCCGCTGTAACCGGAAGCGGCGCTATTTGTAATATAAAGTCGTGTTGTTGCCATTTAGTTAATTATAACAAAAAATTATCAACCAACCAAGTTAATAAGTTACATAATTATCAGCTTTGTTTGTAACATATCAAATGAATATAATATGGTTCTTCTGGTTGCATTCTTTCAAAATCTGCCATGCCTTCTTCGGATAAATCAGCTGTTAATTTTTCGTAGGTAAAGCCATTTTTGGAAAAACCCCATTGATTGTCTTGGGCTGAAAATATGGTCATCCACCACCAATCTCGTTGTTCCTTGTCGTTTAAAAAGGCCTTGAGGATATATTCAAAATCCAAAAAAATAATTTCTAATTTCCCGCTGGTCTTAAGCACTCTCGCCATTTCTCTTTTTACTCCTCTCCACTCTATAGGCGAAAAAAGGCAGGGAAAATTTCCTTCGGTAAATATTTCGTCAACCGAAACGTCGACAAACGGCCAAGGCGTCCTAAAGTCATGCCTTAGATCGCACGGACCCTGGATGTCTATATTAATATATCCTTTCCTGTGTTTATCCCCACAGCCAAGATTAAGTCGTAAGGGTTTTGCGTTCTTTAATTCGCTTGGGAGGTGCTCAATGGACTTATTAATATCAACATCTATAAAACTTCCTCCGGCTTTTACTAAACGTTCTCTAAACCACCTTTCCCCGCCATGCCAGCTGTTTGGCGCGTCTGGGTCTGTTTTCCTGCCTTCTTCAAGCAGGAAGCTGTATTTTTCCAGAGGTTTTCTTAGGATCAAAGCACAACTAAAAGCAGTGTTGGACCTGCCGTTCATGTCTTTGCCCCAAGAATTATAACTGACCATGGTAAAATTCTCTGATTTTATCACTTTGATCAGCTCACCCAACGTGTGGGCCGGCACGATCTGGTCGCATTCCCAGCTGAACCAGGCATCGTAGCCGTTGCTTAAAACTTTATTTCTTATTATTTCCCGGGAGCGGGAAATTCTTTCGCCGGCGCTAAGGTTTTGATTTATTTCAAGATGCTCCAGTTTA
>JAUSIQ010000003.1 GCA_030647955.1 bacterium
GTGCACACGGCGGTGATGTACGGAGAAGACGATTACAACTTGGGAGTGAAGATGGGACTACCTCGACATCATACCGTGGATCGAACGGGAAAATTTACTAAAGACGTTCCGGGATTGGAAGGGAAATATGTCAAAAGTGCGGATAAAGAAATTATAGAATATTTAAGAGAGAGGGGACTGCTCTTTAATGACGAACTTTACGAACATGATTATCCTTTCTGTTGGCGATGCGGACAGCCTCTGCTTTATTATGCGATGGACTCTTGGTTTATCGGCATGTCTAAGTTAGAAAAGGCTCTCCGTAAAAACAATCAAAAGGTGAATTGGTATCCGGCCCATCTTAAAGAAGGAAGATTTGGAGAGTGGCTCAAGGGAGTAAAAGACTGGACCTTCTCGCGAGAACGCTATTGGGGAACTCCATTACCGATTTGGCAATGTATGGACCATCATGAGCATCGCGTGGTGGCCGGATCCTTTGAAGATCTGGAAAAGATGCGATTCAGGAAAAAGAATCTTTACTTTCTGATGCGTCACGGAATGAGCACTAAGAACGAGGACGACATTATTAGCTCGCACTTGGCTAACGATCATTATCCGCTAACGGCCAAAGGAAGGGCCATGGTAGAAAAAGAAGCCAAGAAATTGTCTAAAATGGGAGTGGACGTGATTTACACTTCTCCATTTTTACGCACCACAGAGACGGCGGAGATTATTCGCAAGATCACAGGAGCAAAAGTTATCGTTGACGAGCGTTTAAAAGAGATCGATCATGGCTCGATGTGTGAAGGAGCAACCAGGACGAGATGCTTACCCGATAGTCAAGTTTATCCTAATAATCTCGATGAACGTTTGGGGGATGGAGAAAGCTGGAATCAGGTGCGAGAGAGAACGATGAGTTTGGTTCGAGAGGTTGATGCCAAGCACGAAGGGAAAAATATCGTCATCGTTGGACATGGCGACCCTCTGGCAGTTTTGGCTGGGACCGTGTCGGGCTGGGCAGACGAAGATCTGCTGAAGGTTTTAAAGGGAGATCGATTTACTTCGGATCGAGAGGGAGAGCACTGGTTCTATCCTAAGAAAGGAAAATTCTATGTGGCTGAGCTAAAGAATTGGCCGTGGGATGAAAAAGGTCAGCTGAATCCGCATCGTCCCTATGTCGACGCAGTAGTTCTAAAATGTCCGGAATGCAGCGCTCAAATGAAAAGAGTTAAAGAGGTGATTGACGTGTGGTTTGATTCCGGAGCGATGCCGTTTGCGCAGTGGCATTATCCTTTCAAGAATAAAACTAAATTTAGACAAAATTTTCCGGCCGACTTTATTACCGAGGGCATCGATCAGACCAGGGGCTGGTTCTACACTCTTCTGGCGGTCTCTACTTTGTTGGGCAAAGGGCCGGCTTACAAGAATGTTGTGTCATACAGCCACGTGCTGGATGAAAAGGGACAGAAGATGTCTAAGTCCAAGGGTAATGCGGTTAGCCCCTGGGAGGTGATTGAAAAAACGGGTGTGGATGCCGCGCGCTGGTATTTTTACAGCGTCAATAATCCGGGCGATCCGAAGCTGTTTTCTATCAATGACGTGATGTTGCGGATGCGTAGCGTGGTGATGACTTTGTGGAATAGTTTTCGTTTCTTCGAGCTTTACAATTTAGGTAATCAAGATTTTCCCGTTAATTTTCACAAAACTAAACCGGACAACGATTTGGATCGCTGGCTATTGTCTCGTTTGCACGGCACCATCAAAGCTGTTACGGAATGTTTAGATAGCTATGATCCAACGACTGCCTCGCGCGCGATTGAGCGGTTATTGGTAGAAGATTTTTCTCAATGGTGGCTGCGTCGTTCTCGTAATCGCTTTCAGCGTCCGGAAAATGCGGAAGCTTTAAAAGTTTCCTTATCCTTCTTTAGATTCTTCCTGTTGGAGTTGGCAAAGCTGCTCGCTCCGTTTATGCCTTTTATTGCCGAGCATATCCACCAGGAACTCCATCGCGGCAGTCCGGCCGGAGAACGAAGCGTGCATTGGCATGATTGGCCGGAAGTGGAGGCTAATAAGATCGATTGGGAGTTGGAGAAAGAAATGGCGTTGATCCAGAAAATTTCCAATGCCGCTTTGGCGATCCGTCAGCAAGAAAAAATAAAAGTTCGTCAGCCGCTCAGCAAGCTGGTGATTTGGAGTAAGGAAAAAATCAGAGAAGATTTTTTGAATTTATTAAAGGACGAACTGAATGTAAAAGAGATTGTGGTTAGCGATAAAGAAGAGGCGAACTCCTTGGTTATTCAAGAGACGGATGGTCTCAAGGTGGGTTTAGACACGCACGTCGATAGAGCTCTGCAATTTGAGGGCTGGGCTAGGGAATTGGTGCGACAGATTCAAGATATGCGCAAAGAGGCCAAGTATCACTTTAGTGAAAAGGTGTTTGGGTTTTGGTCCACCGGCGATAAGGAGGTAGAAGAAGCCATTGGCCAATGGGCAGATTTTGTTAAACAAAATAGTTTGCTCAAAGAATTCAACGCGGATGCTAGTTATGCCGAAAAGACTTTCGATATTCAAAAAGAATTCGACCTCGCTCCGGGTAAAAAAGTTTGGCTAGGTATTAAGAAATAGATTGGGGATGAAACTGGGCGTATTGTTAATCGCTGTAAAGCGGGCTATAATAATAGTAATTTTGCGATTGTTCGAGTTCAAGGCAAAAGATGAGTATTGAGCGAGACGTATATGAATACGGCGAGCTCAAACGGAATCTTTTAACGCAGAAATCGAACAAACCCGAAGGGCTTGAGTCGGTGGCCGTGCTTTAGCCGGCCTTTAACGACTCAAGCACAAAATTATTACAATGATTTCAAGAGGTATTGTTATTAAAAAGACGGATATCGGAGAGGATAATCAGCTCATTACCTTTTACACTCGAGACTTTGGAAAGTTGATGGGGGTGGCTAAAAGTGTCAAAAAACGAACCTCCAAGCAGGCCAGTCATTTGGAGCTTTTTAATTTGGTGGACTTTCTGTTAGTAGGGGCCAAGGGACATCCCATTGTCGCCAGCGCCCAAAGCCTGGAAGCTTTTGTGGGTATTAAAGATTCTCTAGTGAAATCAGCAGCAGGATTCTTTTTGCTCGAGTCTTTTCATCGCTTAGTTTACGATAATGAAAAAGATGGGCGCTTGTGGAACTTTTTAGAGCAATCGCTTCGCGAGTTAAACACTGAAGAGCTGGAAGATAAAAAAGTAACAGAGTGGATGCTGAATTTAAAAAAAGAGCTTTTGAATATTTTGGGGTATGAACGCTATTGGGACCGAGCGGAAATTAATTATTTTTTAGAATCCCTAAGTCAGAAAAGATTTTTTTCTTTGGATTTTCTTAACTCCATGGCTATTTAAATTATGGAACCGTATCAATTTCAAGTGACACCCCTGGATGAGCAACCCAATACTTTTCGCCAAAGGCAAGTGCGGCGGGTTATTTATGGACTAGCGGCTATTGCCGGCATTTTTATCGTGGCTGGCTCTATCTGGTTTTTTTGGGGACGTTCTCCGTCTTTCACGGAAAAAAATATCAGCCTTACGGTGGAAGCTGATGAGGAGATCCCTTCCGGGGAGAAGGTTAGTTATGTGGTGAAGTTTCGTAATGATAATCCGCAGGCTCTCAAAGATGTTCGTTTGGTTTTTTTCTATCCTACTGATTCGGTGGTGATTAAGGATGGAAAATCTGCGCCGTTTCTAACGGAAGAAGTGAAGATTGGCATGGTGGAGCCAGGTGGACAGGGTAGTCACGAATTTCCGGCTTATCTGGTGGGTGACCGAGGAGAGGTAAAAAAAGCAGTAGCGCGCTTGGTCTTTACTCCGGAGCAGGTCCGCTCCTCTTTTGAAAAGGAAGTGGCATTATCCACGACGATCAGCTCTCAAGATGTTTCCTTGACCTTGGTGGCGCCACCCAATGCGGTTTCTGGTCAACCCATCTCTTATTTCCTCGACTATCGCAATGAGTCTTCCAAGGATCTGGCCGACTTAAAAATACGATTCAAATATCCGGATGGCTTCACGCCAACCAAATTTGATCCTGCTCCGGTGTCCGGAAATAATCTGTGGGATTTGAAATTGGTTAAAGCGGGCGAGGGCAAAAGAATCGTGATCGATGGAATTTTACGCGGAGTAGAAAGAGAAAGTAAGCCCGTGGAAGTTGTTCTGCAAAGAATAGTAGACGGGATCGAGATTGATTACCAGAAAGCAGATTCCATGACGATGATTTCTACTCCGCTTTTAGCTACGGAAGTAACGGTGAATGGTCAGTCTGGAAATTCCACCGCTCAATTGGGAGAGCTTTTGAGTTATCAAATTAAGTTTACGAATAATAGCGAGGTGGATATTTTAGGATTAACTATTATCGCTAAGCTGGAGGGGTCAATGTATGAGCTTGGTAATCTAAAAACTAACACCGGTTTTTTTGATGCCGGAGCAAAAACTGTTACTTGGAATGCCTCCTCTTCTCCACTTTTGAATAGGCTGGCTCCGCAACAATACGGAGTAGTGGATTTTACTGTTAGTTTGAAAAGCACCTTTCCTTCTAGCGGCTTGGGAGCAAAAGATTTTGTAGTGAAGACTACCGTGAAAGCGGATACACCTACCGTTCCTCCCGGATTTTTCTCTGACCGGCTCACCGCTCAAGCTGAAGCGACGACCAAGATTAAGTCTCTACCCGCTTTTGAGCAGACGGCCCAGTATCAAGCGGAAGGTTGGGAAGCGAGCGGACCCATTCCGCCAAAATCCGGGAGTAAAACGGTTTACACGATTGTTTGGCGCATGAGTAATACCTCTGGAGATGTTTTAAAAACTAGGATGAAGGGCGTACTGCCAACGGGAGTAAATTGGGAGAATAAAACGCGAGTAAGCGGGCAGCAACCCCTGCCTACCTATAAATCTACTTCTCGGGAGGTGATTTGGGACATAGGGGTGTTGCCGGCCGGAACCGGTAGTACTACTCCGAAATACGAAGCTTGGTTTCAAGTTTCCGTTACCCCGACCATTAATCAAGCCGGAAGCTTTTTACAGTTTGTTAAAGACCTAACTCTGGAAGGAGAAGACGGGGTAACTAAACAAGCCTTTGTCTTAAAAGGAAGAGACGTGGGATCTAATGATTTAACCGACCGACCTAATCAGGGTACGGTCGTGCCTTAGAATCTAGAAAAAAATCTCTTTTTGTTCTATAGTACTGATCATCTTTATGACTACTAAAATCGAGAACAATTTATTAGACAAAGTCGTCTCTTTAGCCAAACGGCGTGGTTTTATATTTCCCGGCTCCGAAATTTACGGCGGACTGGCGAATAGCTGGGATTTTGGTCACTTGGGTAATGAACTTTTTAATAACATCGCCAGCTTGTGGTGGAAGAAATTTGTACAAGAGAGAGACGATATGGTGGGACTGCGCGGACCAATCATTATGAGTCCCAAGGTCTGGGAAGCTTCCGGTCATGTGCAGGGCTTTTCGGATCCGTTAGTGGAGTGCAAGATTTGTCATGAGCGATTTAGAGCGGACAAAGAGGAGGAGCTCAAAGCGCACGCTAAAACTCACAAAGGTAAAGAAGAATGGACCGAACCAAAGAATTTTAACTTACTTTTTAAAACCTATATCGGAACAGTTGAAGACGCCAAAGCCGTAGCTTACTTGCGTGGGGAGTTGGCGCAAACGATGTTCACTGACTTTAAGACGATCCTAGAAACCACGCGCAAAAAATTACCATTTGGGATTGCCCAAATCGGCAAGGCCTTTCGTAATGAAATTACGACTGGTAATTTCATTTTCCGCACCAAAGAATTTACGATTGCCGAGCTGGAATATTTTATAAAACCTGGAGATGAGGATAGGTATTTTAACGAGTGGGCAGATTTTATGGAGAATTTTTTGGTGAAGGAGATCGGACTGAAGCAAGAAAATTTGCGCCGCTACGAACATCCTAAAGAAAGCTTGGCCCATTATTCCAAGGGGACGATTGATTTTGAATATAAGTTCCCATGGGGCTGGGGAGAGTTGTGGGGCTTGGCTTCTCGCACGGACTTTGATTTAAAAAATCACGAAAAAGCCTCCGGAGCGAATTTGAAATACAAAGACAGCGAAACCGGAGAAGAATTCTTGCCCTTTGTCGTGGAGCCGACCGGAGGATTAGAAAGGTTGTTGCTTGCCGCTTTATTAGACGCTTACACCGAAACCGAAGCGCGTTCAGGAGAAAAAGATGCGGTACATGAGACCGAGGTAACTTTACGCTTGGCGAAATCTTTGGCTCCGATTAAAGTGGCCGTGCTACCGCTCTCGCGCAAGGAAGAGTTAACCAAGCCAGCTTACGAAATCTACCGTAATCTACAGAAGCATTGGATGGTGCAATATGACGAAACCGCTTCGATTGGCAAACGCTATCGCCGTCAAGATGAAATTGGCACCCCTTACTCCGTGACTTTTGACTTTGATTCCGTCACTGATCAGAAAGTCACTGTCCGTGATCGTGACACGATGGAACAAGAGCGCGTAGTTATAGCCGATCTGCAAAATTATTTAGAGAAGAGGCTGAAATAAATCCCGCTAGAGACCAAGTTTCTAATGGGACGAACATTTTTTTCGGTAGAATAAATTTGAAAAGCGGCCAGTAGCCGCTTTTATGCCGTAAACATTATACGGCTTTAAACTTTCTCATAGAACGCGACTCCCAATGCCATTCCTGGTTGAGTCGGTTTTAGTATTCTATAACCAAAGACCCGCTTATGAAAATTTTCCGTGTGCCTACCCATAAAAAGACAGTGGAAAAAATTTTGACCCTCGGCTTCTCCGATTAGCTTATGCTTTTTTAGTTCTTCATCGGAAAGTTTATAAATTCTCTTAATTCCCGAATCTTTATCTTTTTTTGCCACAACCTCAAATTCAAAAAACTCTCTACCTTGATCATCGACAGCTAATGGTCCGGTTACGGAATCAGCTCCCAAGGCTTTAGCTAATTCCTTTCCACCAATCTTCGGATAAGCTTTCCAGCTATGTTTAATGGTCATAGCTTCCTCCTCCCCCTAAATTAATAGGTGTGTCTAGCTTTGTACACTTAAGCATGCAAATTATTTTATGTCAACGCTAGACCAGCGGGGGAGTTTTGTTATGGTAGGTAGAGAAAAATTACTGGAGTGGAGAGAAAAGTGAGCGAAAAGTTGTTCGTTAAAAATATTCGGATAGGTGGAATGGGGGGAGAGGCGCGGGTGATGGTCCAATCCCGCAATATTTTTCCCGGCTTGGGTGGAGATATCAAGAGTAAGCAGGCGGTGGCCTGCGCTCTGCGGGAAGAATTTTTTACTGATCCTGATGAGGGGCAGAGACTTTTTTTAAAGCATGTCTTAATTAAAAAACTGGACGACTATTTTCTGCGGATCGGTGCTTACAATTTTCCGCATGTGGCGCGTCCCTTAGGTTCAATGGTGGCCGAAGGTGAAGTACGAGAGTCTTATCTTTATGAATGGGTGTTTGGCCAAGAAGCTTTTCCGTGGGAGTGCCAGAATACTACGGGTGGGCATGACATGGTAACGCTGGAAGAGTGGAGTGAATTTTCTCGGCACTTCAGAGAGGCGGGGATTAATATGGAGATAGACATTACCGATCCGGACAATGGGCGTATTTCCAAGAACGTCATTCATCAGCTGTGTCATCTCGATGATAATTTATGTTTAAGCGCTTTCTGGAAGCGGATTGATTTTGGTGATAATTCGATTCAAATTGACTATCCTAAAGTAAAGCGTTTTTTGGATAAGAATATTAGAGATCTGATAGATGTTTTGGGTTTGGATCGTTTTCGCTTAATCTTTTTGGCGGAGGCCTATCTTGCCAATGAGATAAAGCTGACCGAAGAAGAGATGGACGAGCTGGTTAGTATGGCTAGAAAATACCGCTTATCAACACTAAGGCATAAGCTTTCGGAGCTAGTTATTCCATGAAGTAAAAATGAGGCCCGCCCTAGCTTTGGCGGGTTTTTTGTTTTATTATGTAGAGGTCATATAAAACATCATCGCATGCTAAAAGAATTCGATTTACACAAGTTCTCTAATGGACTTCGTCTGGTAACTATCCCCATGGAACATACCAAAACCGTGACGGTCTTGGTGATGGTGGGAACCGGTTCGCGCTACGAAACTAAAGAGATTAATGGCATCTCCCATTTTTTGGAGCACATGATGTTTAAGGGAACAGAGAAGCGTCCGGGAGCTTTAGATATTTCCCACGAGCTAGATTCCATTGGAGCAGAGTATAACGCCTTTACCTCCAAAGAATACACCGGCTATTACGCTAAAGCGGGAGCGGAGCACTTTGGATTTGTCATGGATGTAATTTCGGATATCTTTCTTAATTCCAAATTGGATGGAGAAGAGATCGAAAAAGAGCGGGGAGTGGTTATTCAAGAGATTAATATGAATTTCGATAATCCTATGCGGCACATCGGTGATGTGTACGAGGAATTAATGTATGGAGATCAACCGCTCGGTTGGGATATTGCCGGTCCGAAGGAAAATATTTTAAATATCAAAGCGGAAAAATTCCGAGAATATTTTAATTCTCATTACTTTGCCAAGAATACGGTAGTGGCCGTAGCTGGTAAGGTAGGCTTAGAAGAAGCGAAAGCGGCGGTAGAAAAATACTTCTCTAATATCAGAGAACGCCAAGAAGTATTTAAGCCTTTACCGGTGTTTATTAGACAAGATAAACCCGGAGTTAAAATTATTCACAAGGCTACCGACCAAAGTCATATGTTGGTAGGAGTCAGAGGTTACGATGTTTTTCATCCCAAGAAAGAAGTTCTAAAAATCATGTCCGTTATTTTAGGCGGGGGAATGAGTTCGCGTCTTTTTACCGAAGTGCGTGAAAAAAGAGGGCTGGCTTATTATGTTGGCTCCAGCACTGACTCTTATTTAGACACCGGAGATTTCTCGACTTTTGCCGGAGTGGAAAATACCAAAATTCATTCCGCAGTTGAGGTAATTTTGGGCGAGTACGCTAAAATCAGAAACGAAAAAGTTTCCGACCAAGAACTGCAAAAAGCCAAAGACTATATCAAAGGAAAAATGGCGATCAGTTTTGAATCTTCCGACGACCTTGCCTCTTTTTACGCTGGCCAAGAATTAATGGAAGGAAAAATCGCTACTCCGGAAGAGAAATTTGAAAAGTTGAATCGAGTGACCGTTGAAGATGTCTATGCGGCGGCTAACGATATTTTCAAGCCCGAAAAGCTCAATATGGCGTTGATTGGGCCATTTAAGGAGGAAGACCCTTCTATTTACAATATAGTCAAATTGTGATATAATGTAGGGATAAGTTTTTAGCCCTCTACTTTACATGGATAAAAAAGGCTCAACCAGAATAGTTTATCATGATGTCTCGGTCTACACCGTCACTAAAATAGTGTTGGTTTTGTTGTTTTTCGCTGCTTTGTATCTCTTGCGTGACATTATCTTTATCCTACTTTTTGCCATAATTATCGCCTCCGGAATTACCCCTTTTGCCAACTGGTTAGACCAGAAAAAATTCCCTCGTATTCTGGGAGTTTTAATTCTCTATCTCTCTCTTTTTGCTTTGGCTCTTTTCTTGCTTTCTTTGGTAGTGCCTTTTGTGACCGGAGAACTGAACCAGCTCATCAAAGATCTGCCGCGTTTTATCAATCAGGTTTCGAGCTCTCTGGAAAAAGCGCAGGAGAGTTCCAGTCGGTATGTGGATCTCTTTAGTGAGATCCAAAACCTACTAGACACTTCTGCTGGTTATTTGCAGGCCTCCTCGCAATCAGCCTTTAACTTTGTGATTAGTATCTTTGGTGGACTATTTTCTTTCTTTGCCGTTATCGTCTTATCCTTTTATCTCTCCGTGATGCGAGGAGGTATTGAAAGTTTCATCCGTTCAATTGTCCCCAAGGAATACGAAGCGGAAGTGCTCAATGTCTGGCGTCGTTCGGAGAAGAAAGTTGGCAAGTGGCTGCAGGGACAGTTACTTTTGGCTTTGGTAGTGGGCTTGACAGTGTACGTGACCCTCTCGATTATGGGTATTAAGTTTGCTCTATTGCTTGGTATTGTGGCGATGGTTTTGGAGTTAGTACCGAATGTTGGACCAGTACTGGCGGCTATTCCGGCGGTGATCTTAGCTTTTACGCAATCAACGACTTTAGGGATTTGGGTGGTAGTGGCTTATGTGATTATTCAGCAGTTGGAAAACCATGTCCTAGTGCCGATTGTGATGGGTCGCGCGGTAGGGCTTAATCCGGTGGTGGTAATCTTGGCCTTATTGATCGGTTTCCACTTGGCTGGGATTGTTGGGATGATTTTATCGGTCCCAGTAGCGGCAATTATCGTCGAAATTCTAGATGAATTTTCTAAACATCGCTACCATGCGGGAACGGAAGTAGTAACGCCGGAGAGCAACAATGGCTAAGCTTTTCATCATCGCGACACCTATTGGCAACCTCGAAGATTTGACCCTTCGAGGTTTGCGCATTTTAGGGGAAGTCGATGGAATTATTGCCGAGGATACACGCGTCACCCAAAAACTTCTCGAACATTACGGAATTAAAAAATCTCTTTATACCTTCCATCAGCACAGCTTGGAGAAAGAAACAGAAAAGATTGCGCGTCTTTTGGAAGAGGGAAAAAATCTGGCATTAGTAACCGATGCCGGGACGCCGGGGATCTCTGATCCGGGCGGAAAATTAATTGAAGATTTATTAAAAACTATGCCGGATCTGGAAATTATTCCGATCCCAGGACCGAATGCAGCGATTACCGCTTTAAGCGTAGCCGGTTTTCCGGCCGATCATTTTCTGTTTTTGGGCTTCCCTCCGCACAAAAAAGGACGGCAAACTTTTTTTAGAGAAATGACTGAAGCTGAACCGACTATTGTCTTTTATGAATCGACGCACCGTATCCTCAAAGCTTTGGAGCAGATGAGCGCTTTGGAAAATTTACGAGAACGTCCAATCGTTGTTTTGCGCGAATTAACTAAAAAGTTTGAAACAATTTATCGTGGCACCGCCGCCGAGATTTTAGCGAAACTTCAGCAGGAAGGTCCGCGCGGAGAGTTTGTGGTTGTTATCGGACCAGTCAAAATTTTAAAACAAAAAGCAGCTTAAATAAGCTGCTCGATAATTGAAGATATTTTTTCTCCATCTTCTTTGGTACCGGTTATCACCATGCGGCGATGCTCGATTTCTGGTGGAAGTACAAACTGCTCTACTGTCCGAAGCTGATCCAGCCATTGCGATTTCGGGACTTGGCGGCGCCGAAGATTGTTTATCAGGACATGGCGATTGGCAGGAACCAGTAAGATGATGGTGAGATTTATCTCATACCGCCGTGCGTAAAGAGCCGAAGCTCCTTTGGGCGTTAGGGCGAATATTCCGGAGCTGTCCTTTAGGATAGCTCGAATATCTTTCATATTGGAGCCATAATATTCTCCTCGAAAAGAATCATGCTCAGCAAAAGCTCCGGCCTTAATCTGTGATTCGAAAAAATCTCGAGCGACAAAATTATAGGAGGACATCTCTTCTTCTCGGTTGTGCTCTCGTAATCGACGCGTCGTAGTATTTTTTACTCGACGAATCTTGCTGGGCAGAGTGTTGAGGAGCCAGTTCATCCAATAAGTTTTTCCGATAGCGGTTGGCCCCACTAAGGCAATCAGGTGGTGAGGTCCGCGAACTTGTGCCAGAAGATCACCAAATTCTGGCTGCATATTTTTATAATACAGATACCATTCAGGATCAAAGCTAAGATCGATGCGTAATTCTTGACCGGTTTGAATGGCTTGTTTCAGTTCGTTCATCGCTCCGGCGGAGATCCCAAAAACTCCGGAAGCGTCACAGATGGCCTGATATTTAAGCATAAACTTTAAGGTACCTTCTCGGCCTAAGGACCCCCCTTCAAAATCTCGATACGGACCGGCATCGAAGGGAATAGTGGGGGCGTATCCCCAGCTACGCACTTTTTCCCGAATGCGTTCAATGTGTTCCGGCCCATAGGGATCAGATAAAAAACGAGTGGGCATAATACAGTACATAATTTTCCCGGCCATGCTTCTCCTAATTTTTAAAGAATCATAGTATCGAGCATAATTTTTATTCGGAACCTTGTCATCGTTGACTTTACTAAATAAAATCCTTATAATTTAATGGATTTTCGATTATGTCCAATAAATATTTTATTACAACTGCGATTCCGTATGTAAATGCTAACCCGCATCTGGGCCATGCTTTAGAATTGGTGCAAGGCGATGCTTTAGCGCGGTATCAGCACAATCTAGGAAAAGAAGTCTGGTTTCTGAATGGCACCGACGAAAATGCCTTGAAAAATGTGCAGTCGGCGGAAAAAGCCGGAGAAGAAGTTAGGCCATTTGTGGATCGCTACGCGGAAACTTTCAGAAAACTTAGCAAGACCCTCCATATTTCTAATGATGATTTTATCCGCACCACCGAAGAGCGGCATGTTAAAGGTGCGCAAAAACTTTGGCAGGCGTGTGCCGCGGCCGGAGATATTTATAAAAAGAAATACAAAGGGCTTTACTGTGTGGGCTGTGAAACTTTTTACACCGAAAAAGATTTATTGAATGGCCTTTGTCCTGAACATAAAACGAAGCCGGAGGAAATCGAAGAAGAAAATTATTTCTTTAAGCTCGCGAAATATCAAAAAGAAATTTACAAATTAATTAAAAGCGATGAGCTGAAAATTATTCCTTCGTCCAAGAAAAACGAATTACTTTCTTTCATTGATCAAGGTTTGGAAGATTTTAGTATTTCACGCAGCCGAGAAAGGGCTAAGGATTGGGGTATTCCGGTTCCGGGAGACGACTCCCAGATTATTTACGTTTGGTTCGATGCTCTGTCGAATTACATTAATGCCATTGGTTACGGAACGGACGAGGCGAGGTTCAAAGCTTGGTGGCAGGAGAATTTAAATACCGCTCACGTGATTGGGAAGGGCATTACTCGATTTCATGCTATCTACTGGCCGGGTATGCTTTTATCGGCAGGGTTGGCTTTGCCTAAAACAATTTATGTTCACGGCTATTTGACGATCGACGGAGAAAAAATCTCCAAGTCTTTGGGTAATGTGATCGATCCGTTTGAAGTGGTTAAAAAATACGGAGTTGATCCGGTGCGATATTTCTTATTGCGGGAAATTCCTTCTGGGGAAGATGGCGATTTCTCTTACAAGAAACTGGAGGACCGTTATCAGGCGGATTTAGCCAACGGGCTGGGTAATTTGGTACAGAGAGTTCTGACGCTGATCGAGAATGGTTTACTGGGTGAGGTGAACTATCTAAGTAATTTGGAGGACTTGGCTGTGCAGGAAGCGATTGTTAAAAGCAGAAAAAAATATGACGAAAGCTTTGAGGATTTTCGTTTACACGAGGCTTTGGGAGCAATATTTGATCTAGTCGGCTTTGCAAATAGCTATGTCAATGAGCACAAGCCTTGGGAGCTGGTTAAAATTCACCCCGTCAAATCCAGCGAAGCTGGTGCGCCAAAGGCGCAATTTGACGGGGCAAGCCCCGAACACTTCTTGAAAGTAATGATTAATCTGGTCAGGTTGAATTTAGAGATTGCGTTGTGGCTAAAACCATTTTTACCGGAAACGGCCGATAAGATTTTAGAATCATTTGGATTCACGGGGAAAGATTTAGATCACCTTGATCATCAGAAATTAGTTATTAAAAAAGGAGCCGGACTCTTTCCGCGTCTAGGATAATGTATATCGATTCTCATTCTCATCCACAATTTCCTCAATACGATCAGGACCGAGAGGAAATGATTACGCGCACCCTGCAAAGGGGTGTAAAAATGATTTGTGTAGGTACGGATTTGGAAATGTCTAAGAAGGCAGTGGAGTTGGCGGAGGGACAAGAAGGAATTTGGGCGAGTGTTGGTCTTCATCCTAATGATAATCTCGACGAGGTATTGGATATAGAAGAATATCGAAAACTTTTGGTGCATCCGAAAGTGGTGGCAGTGGGGGAGGTGGGTTTGGATTATTTTCGCACTACCGGGGAAGAAAATATTTTTAAGCAAAAAGATCGTTTTATTAAATTCTTAGAGCTTTCCAGGGAATCAGGCAAGCCGCTCATTCTGCACTGTCGAGAAGCTTATCAAGACATGTTAGAAATGATCAGCTCAGCTGGAACACTGTTTGGCGGGTCGGCAGTGCGGGGAGTGTTGCATTCATTCACCTCTACTTGGGAAGTAGCTCAAAAATTTATTGATCTCGGTTTCTACATTGGTCTCAATGGCATTATTACCTTCCCTCCTTCGCGTAAAGCTACGGAAGGGCAAGCACCGAGCAGTTTAGATGAGGTAATAAAAAATATCCCCTTAGACAAATTACTTTTGGAAACCGATGCTCCGTATCTTTCTCCGATTCCGCATCGGGGAAAGAGAAATGAATCCAGTTACATAGAATTTGTGGCACAAAAAATCGCCCAAATGAAGGGCGAGTCCGTAGAAAAGGTGGCCGAAGAAACCACCAAGAATACTAAAAAATTATTTGGTATCTAGATTTGTAAAAGAGTCTAAAATCTCTTAAGATTTCAATATATCGTCATGAAGTATAATCCCTCCAAAATTGAAAAAAAATGGCAGAAGACTTGGTTAAAAGAAGGAGTCTACGAGCCGAATTTTAAAAATCCCCGAGAGAAGGGTAAATTTTATAATCTAATGATGTTTCCTTATCCTTCGGCCGAAGGGTTACACGTGGGAAATATGTACGCCTTCACGGGCAGTGATATTTACGGCCGCTTCAAGAGAATGGCGGGGCACGATGTTCTGGAGCCGATCGGGTTGGATGGTTTTGGGATTCACTCTGAAAATTACGCTATCAAAGTTGGAACGCATCCGGCGGATCAGACTAAAAAAAGCGAGAAAAACTTTTATCGCCAGCTGACGGAAATTGGCAATGGTTTTGCCTGGAAAGAAAAACTGGAAACTTATGATCCCGAATATTACAAATGGACGCAATGGCTTTTCATCCAAATGTTTAAAAACGGTTTGGTTTATCGCAAGAAGCAGCCGGTCAATTGGTGTCCTTCGTGTAAGACGGTTTTGGCGGACGAGCAGGTTATTCTTGCCCATCGAAACCTTGGCGAAGTTGGGGGCGGAGAGTGTGAGCGGTGTGGAACGAAAGTAATTAAAAAAGATTTGGAGCAGTGGTTTTTCAAAATTACCGATTATGCGGAGAGGCTTTTGAATAACTTGGAAGATATTGATTGGTCGGAAAAAATTAAAGTGGCCCAAAGAGCCTGGATTGGGAAAAGCGAAGGAGCGCTTTTGAAATTTTCGATTGCTAAATCTCAATCTGTTATCGATGTTTTTACGACCAGGGCAGATACTTTATACGGCGCAACTTATATGGTTTTAGCTCCAGAGCACCCTTTGGTTAATGAGCTTAAGTCGCAAATTACGAATTGGGATGAGGTGCAGGCTTATCGAGAAAAGGCCAAAGGCAAAACCGATATCGAGCGTACCGCGGAGGGCAAAGAAAAAACCGGTGTGGAACTGAAGGGAATCAAAGCGATTAATCCTGCCAATAATCAGGAAATTTCAGTGTGGATTGCGGATTATGTTTTAGCTGGTTATGGAACGGGAGCAATTATGGCGGTGCCTCAACACGATGAGCGGGATGCGGAATTTGCTAAGAAATTTGATCTGCCGTTCAGTGATGCGCCGTTAGTAGCTGTGGACGAAATTGTTAAAAAAGTTAGCGGCAAAAAAATTACGCAATATAGGTTACGTGATTGGTTGATTAGTCGTCAGCGCTATTGGGGTCCGCCCATTCCGATGATTCATTGCGAGAAATGTGGCTGGCAGCCCGTACCGGAAAAAGATTTGCCTGTGAAGCTTCCTAAAATTGAAGATTTCAGACCAACCGGAACCGATCAGTCTCCGTTAGCTTCGGTTGAAAAATTCTATAAAACGAAATGTCCAAACTGTAAGGGTGAGGCTCGAAGAGAAACGGATGTTTCCGATACTTTCTTGGATTCCGCGTGGTATTACCTACGTTATCCTTCAGCGAATCACAAAGAAGAAGCATTCGACCCTGACGTTACGAAAAAGTGGTTGCCGGTAGATATGTATATTGGTGGAGCGGAGCATGCCGTTTTGCATTTGCTCTATGTGCGCTTCGTGGCTATGGCTTTGCATGATTGGGGATTCTTAAATTTCGAGGAGCCGATGACGCGCTTCCGAGCTCACGGACTGATCATTAAAGATGGAGCGAAGATGTCCAAGTCCAAGGGTAACGTGGTTAATCCCGATGAATATATTAAAAAATATGGAGCGGATGCCCTGAGAATGTATCTAATGTTTTTAGGACCATTTGAACAGGGTGGTGATTTTCGCGATGAAGGCGTGGCCGGAATTACCCGCTTTTTGAACCGAGTATGGGCGTTAATAGATAAGGTGCAGAAAGAGGATGTCGCTGAAATTCAAAAAACGCTTCATCAAACTATTAAAAAAGTTACTGAAGATATCGAAGGCCTGCATTACAATACGGCTATTAGTCAGTTGATGATTTTGCTGCGAGAGATAGAGGATGTGGAAGTGATTTCTAGGTCGCAGTTCGAAATGGTCTTAAAGCTTTTGGCTCCTTTCGCCCCGCATATCACGGAAGAAATTTGGCGGACGGTATTAAAGAATAAAAAATCAATTCACCTGGAAGCGTGGCCGGAGTATAACACTAAACACTTGGTAGAGAAGACGGCTAACCTGGTACTGCAAATTAACGGGAAAACTCGAGAGGTCATGGTTGTTGACCGGGATTTGTCTGAAGCTCAAGTAAAGGAGCTGGTTTTAGCTTCGGAAAAAATGCAAAGACATTTGGACGGGAAGACTATTAAGAAGTTTATTTACTTACCAAATCGATTGGTCAATATTGTGACGGAGTGATAAAGATGTTATCTAGAATACATGCAAAAGAGGATCGTCACAATCGGAGGAGGGACCGGTACTTATGTCGTGCTCTCGGCACTGAAGAATTTTGATTTTGATTTGAGTGCCATCGTCTCGATGGCCGATGACGGTGGATCGACCGGGCGACTTCGAGATGATTATGGGGTTTTGCCCCCTGGTGATATCCGTCGCTCTCTGATCGCTCTCTCTGCTACTAGTAAGCCCTTACGTAAACTATTTGATTTCCGATTTGAAAACGGAGATCTGGACGGGCACAACTTCGGCAATCTTTTTTTAAGTGCTTTAGAAAAAATTGAGGGAAGTTTTCATAATGCAGTGCGTACCGCTTCCCAGGTGTTAAATGTGAAAGGAAGAGTAATTCCGGTGACTTTAAGTAATGTGCGTTTGTGCGCCGAATTGGAAAATGGGGAAGTGGTCACGGGGGAAACTAATATTGATATTCCTCGCCACAATTCCAAATTAAAAATTAAAAAAATATTTCTTCAGCCCGCGGCCAAATCCAATCGTGACGCCCTGCTCGCCATTCAGAAAGCGGATTTGATCATTATTGGCCCCGGAGATCTGTACACTAGTATTTTGCCCAATTTTTTGGTGAATGGCATGGTAAAAGCGATAAAAAATTCCAGAGCGCGAAAGATCTATCTTTGTAATCTTATGACCAAAAATGGAGAAACTAACGGCTTTTCCGTGATAGAATTTTTAGGAGTAATAGAAAATTACCTGGGTAAAGATGTGATTGACTATGTTCTGGTCAATGCCAAAAAACCGGGTGCGGTGCGGCTCAAGAGATATGCAGAAGAAAACGCGGAGCTGGTTACTTTGGCTAAAGACTATAAAGAACAGCTCAATAAAACGGCTATCCTGAAAGTGGATCTACTGACTAAAAGCGGATTGATTCGTCACGATACTAAAAAACTAGCCAATAAGATTTTGAACCTGTTATAGTGAAAATTATTAAAGTAGATCTTAATAAGAATTACGACGAGGCGATTGCCGAAGCATGTCGAGTGCTCCACTTGGGAGGAGTGGTGGTTTATCCTACCGATACAGTTTACGGCCTGGGAGCGAATGCTTGTGATAATTTAGCGGTTGATCAGGTTTTTAAAATAAAGAAGCGCTCATATACCAAGCCGTTGCCAGTAGTAGCTAGAAATCTCGATTGGGTTAAAGAGCTGGTCTATATCGACTCTCGCAATCGGAGAGTGGTGGAATCCATCTGGCCAGGGGCGGTTACGGCTATTTTGCCGAAGCGAGATTATCTTTCCTCCCTGGTAACCGCTAAGGGCCTGTCAGTAGGAGTACGTATTCCCGATTTTCATTTAGTGGACAGGTTGCTAGGCAAATTCGGATATCCTCTAACGGCTACTTCAGCGAATATCTCCGGAGAAGAATCAACCAATGATATAGATAAAATTGTGGCGCGATTTGAGGGGCAAAGATATAGACCCAACTTAATTTTAGACGCGGGTATTTTACCAAAGAGCCAGCCCTTCACGGTTTTGGATCTGACTGCTGATCAGCCGCGCATTTTAAGAGTAGGTCCATCGCGTCCAGAGCAGCTATTAAAAATTTTAGGAATAAGTAAAAAGGAATGATTATTGATGGTAAGAAAATTGCAGAGGAAGTATTGGGCGAAGTCGCTAACGAAGTAAAAGTTACCCAGCAGCCGCTAAAGTTATTGGCGGTTTTGATTGGACAGCACCCAGGCAGTAAAAAGTTTTTGGAATTAAAGGGTAAGGCTGCTCAAAAAGTAGGTATTGAGTTTGAGATGCAGGAGTTTGGCGAGGATCTAACGGAGGGAGTTTTTCTTTCTCGACTAAAGACTCTAGTGGCTCAACCGAAGTATTCTGGGGTGTTAATTGAGCTACCCGTACCTAAAAGATATCCCACCGAAGCAGCTTTAAATGCGGTGCCTTTAGAAAAGGATGTAGATGTATTATCAGAGAAGGCCCAAAAGAATTTTTTCTCCGGCGATTTTTCTATTTTACCTCCGGCCGTGGAAGCGGTAAAAATTATTTTTGAAAAACATAATATTGATGTTCGTGGAAAGAAAGTGACTGTTTTTGGCCAAGGATTATTGGTGGGCAAGCCCATTGCTTATTGGCTTTATCAGCAGGGAGTGATGGTCTCGGTAGTCAATGAGTTTACTAAAAATCCTAAGCAATATGCACAAACGGCGGATATTCTTATCTCCGGCGTAGGCAAGGCCCATCTTATCAAAGAGGACATGGTCAAAGAAGGGGCGATAGTGATCGATTTTGGCTATGAAAGGATAGAGGGTCCCGATTTTTCATCTCGCTTAAATAGAGATAGAAAAATCGAGGATCCTCGATTGCAAAGCAATCGGGAAAAAATGGTGGGGGATGTTGATTTTGAAAAAATAAAAGACAGGGCCTCGTTAATTACTCCGGTTCCTGGTGGCGTGGGGCCCATTGTCATCGCGGCCGTTTTAAAAAATCTAGTGAAATTGGCCGGAAAAGAAAAACCCGCAGGGCGGGTTTAGCGGATACCTATACGTGCTTTTCTGAAGCGCCAGTATAAGTCCCAATTTTGATTAGAAGTTTTACTTTCTTTCGTTTTGGGCCGTTTTAAAGTCGGCTTGTTTAGCTCTTCGGCCGGCTGATTTTGTTCTCTCATTATAATCTCTCGGGCCTTGGCTTTGTAGGGCTCCAGGGCTGGATCGCTGCAGAGCGATGGCCGGTTGTCTACTGGCTTCACAATGCCGCAATCTTTCTGAATGCGCTCATCTTCTTTTTGTTCTTTGCGGGTGAGGGTTGGTCTATACTGTTTGCTTTGGCGCTCCTTGTCTTCGGCTTGTTCTATTTCTGTGGAAACGCATAGATGAGCCTTCATCTCTAGAAAAGCGGTGGAATTAGTAGCGTAACTTTCTTTAGGGGGTAGAAAGCTAGATTCGCGTAAAGCAGTAGTGATTCTTTTCGCGAAAGCCGGGTGAGTACGGAAGAACGAGGTCTGACGAATGTAGCCATGGTCTCGACCCATTTTTTCAAAGAAGGTCATAAATGACATAGGGTCGTATCCAGTTTTCCAAACATACTGCATGCCCAGAGTATCTGCCTCGAGTTCAAAGGCGCGGCTGACTCCGAGAAAATTCAAGCTAATAAGCATACCTAATCCGGAAAAACCATATTGGATCAGGTAATAGCCCAAATAGCCTATCGGGATGAACATGATGGCCAACTGCGCTGCCTGCATGAAGTAGCTTATTAAGCGATCCTTTTTCATTAATCGATTAGTGTGTCTGGCGGCGACGTGAGCAAGTTCGTGAGCGATGACACCCGCGAGCTGAGCCTCTTCGTCCACCAGGAGCAATAATCCTTTGTTGATATTGATGATGCCGCCGGGTAAGGCGAAAGCATTCGGATCGTCTTCGGCCGAGATGAGGATGTTGTTCTCTTCCATGGGGATCTTTAGGTCGGAGTTCTTGGCGATGGTCTGCACTAAGCCGACAACGTAGCTTTTAATGGCCGGATTCTGGTATTGTTTTTGGCGCAATTCATCTAGAAAACGCTGGGCCTCGGGATCTTTCCAGATTTTGACATCCTCTCCGGCATTGCCAAATCCGAGGTCACGTAAGCCAATATTTTCTGGATTAGCAAAAAGCCGTTCGCTAGATTTACCGGAGGCGAGATCGGCTTTAATCAGTTTTGATTCCGCTGGCCAATTCGTCAGAATATCCAGATGGGTACCCAGTACTTCATAAAATGTTTTAATGTGCTCGCGCTTGGCTTTGAAGATGTCTTCGTTGGCTTTAAGTTCCCACTCTTTGGTCTGGCACCCCAGCTTCTTTTTTTGCTCTAAAAGATTTTGATAATCTGCGTCTTTGTCTAGCTGAGTATAGTCAATGCGAGGTACTTTCCGAGGCTTGTTATCTTCGATGACGATCTCGTCACTGCGATACTTACTCTCAATCTTCGTCATCTTATTCGCAGCATCTTTAAGCTGATTCTGTACTTCTTTTAACTTAGCTTTGTCGCTGGCGTGTTCGCTCTCTAAGGCTAATTTTTCAGCCTTCTCTTTCTCGTCAAATCGCTTCTGTTCCTTTTCGATTTCCTTGAGATCGTACTGCACCATTTCCGCCAAAGTAGTTGTTTCTAGAAAAGAATAGTTCTTATAGATTTCTTCAAAGGTGGGCGGCTTAAGTTGGCTCTTCTTTTGCGCCGCCAAATCGTATAAAGAAATGTGCATCAAAAATGCACTCAAAGTAAGCATAGCGATAACTTTTCTGAACATGAGAACTCCTTTTTTAAAGATCTCTAATCTGCTTTTGATGATAGATCTTTGAAGGATGGGTGTCAAAATACGCCAAATTAAAAAGCGGTACGCTTTGTACCGCTTGCTCTAGCTAGGAGTAAATATTTTCTGAACCGTTCTTTGGGTCAAATCAACCAAATGAATGGAGGCATTCTCTAGCTTAATTCGAAAACGCTGACCGAATTCTTCGGCAAATTTCCAAACAGTCTCGTCTATTTCCGGCATGTGGCTTATGGCGATAATACTCTGCCATTCAGGATTCTGGGCAGCGAAATCTTGTAGGCGCAAAAAGGTATCTTCTTTGGTATCACAAGTTAGCCAACGCATTTCTTGTGCAGTTGGTAGGTTCAGGATAGAACTGATAATGTCCGCACTTTTAATGGCGCGAGTTAACTCGGAAGTCAGTAAGATCGTTTTCTCATCTGGGCAGAGAGCGGCTTTTAAAAAAATAGCGGCTTGCTCTATTTGATTCTTGCCTAGACTGGCGGCTCCAGCGTCAAAATCATTATAGCCGTGTCGTACTAAAAAGATTTTCAATCTTCGCCTCCTGAATTTTAAAGACCTTAATTTAAATTTAACAAAGGAGCCTAGTTTGTAAAGGAATAATTTAAGTAATGGTGTCGTCACAAATTTCCTTTTCAGTACCGTGGCAAAACAAAAATCGGCTTAAAGCCGATTTTTGTTTACGCTATTCTTTTGTCGTCGACTTTCTTTTGCTGAAAACGTAGAGATAGAGAATATCTAAAATTCCCGCCGTGTGAATTAAGAGGAGAGCGATAAACCATCCTCTTTCTCCGCGGCGTGCGGCGCGCCAGAGGGCCATGCCTTTCCAGGCGAGCGACCAGATGATTAACAGGGCGAAGAAAAAACCGGCAACGCCAAAGGTCATATCTCTAGCAAAAGGCATATTCCAGTGGCCGTAAAACTGGTGCCAACCGTAATCCGTGTAGTCGTAATCCATATGTTATTAAATAATTTACTGATTACTCACTAATTATAGTCCCTTAAGAATTAGCGAACAAGGGTGAAGAGGAGATGAGAAAGAAGGGTGTGCTCGAGGTGGGACTTGGCTTCGACTCTCGGCTCGCCGCCGCTCGCCTCGGTCTAGCCACCGCCTCGCGGTCCCTCAAGCTTTCGGGACAGCGCTCCGGCGTTCAAGTCCCAGCACAAATAAAAAGTTATTTGTGCTCGAGGTGGGACTTGAACCCACAAGGTCGTGAGACCACACGATTTTGAGTCGTGCGTGTATGCCATTCCACCACTCGAGCAATATTAATGCATTTTAGCATATTTTTGACAATTTTCAACTTGTGAGGGCATTGTAAGAAGCACTATGTTCCGCTACAATTAAGATACTTAACAGCGATTCCAATTAATATCTCGGCGTCTTAATCGGCATCATCAAGCTTCGCTTGATGGCCGATATCCGCCGACCGTAAAATTGCTCCAAAGAAGCAAATCTCTCGGAAGCATAAGGGACTTCTTTACCGCAATTTTACTGATATCAATTTGAACCTTCGACGTCGTGGCACGCATCATAAACATCTGTAACGAAAAAGGTGGAGTTGGTAAGACCACCACCACTATTAACTTGGCTGCTTATCTTGCTGCTCTGGGAAAGTATGTTTTGGTTGTTGATCTTGACCCCCAGGCTAATGCTAGCGGTGGTTTGGGAGTGAAGGTAGCAGATGATCATCTCAATATTTATCACTCTCTGGTGGGAAACGAAAGTCCAGGTTCTTATTTGAGAAAAACTGCTTTGTTCGGCTATGATCTTTTGCCAGCTTCGGCTAGTTTAGCTGGGGCGACGGTGGAATTGGTGAGTGTGGAGTCTAGAGAGTTTCGTTTAAAGAAGGCCCTCAACTCTATTCGTACTAATTACGATTACATTTTGATTGATTCTCCTCCTTCATTGGGCTTGCTGACCATTAATGGCTTGGCAGCCGCTGAAGAAGTTATTATTCCGGTGCAGTGTGAGTATTTTGCGCTCGAAGGATTGGGAAATTTGTTGCAAACCATTGAATTGGTACGCTCTTCTTTAAATCCACAATTGAAAATCGCCGGAGTATTGCTTACAATGTATGATAAGAGGAACAGATTAGCGCGCGCGGTAGTGAAAGAAGTGCAAACCAATTTTCCCGGCAGAGTTTTTGAAGCAGTTATTCCGCGTTCCATTTCTTTAGCGGAGGCTCCGAGTTTTGGAAAAACTATTTTACAATTCGATCCAGGTTCCAAAGCCGGCCGGGCTTATCGGCAATTAGCGGAGGAAGTTGTTAGAATAATCTAGTTTATCAAGTTTATAATGTTATAAAGTTTGTAAAGTTAAAATCTCTGACTTTAAAAACTTTACGAACTTGATGAACTTTTAACCCAACTTTGAAAAAGTTGTTTGGATTAGGTAAGGGCTTAAGCTCTCTTATACCGCCATCAACGGCGAAAAAGATTAATCCGGAAGAATCGCCGGCTAGTGTTTTTTATGTGGAAACAAGCAAAATTAAGCCTAATCCAGATCAACCTCGAAAAGATTTTGATGCCAGCGCGCTGGCCGAGTTAGCCTCTTCGATTAAGAAATATGGTATTTTGCAGCCCCTTTTAGTGGTTAAGATGGAAAAAGATTCTCCACGAGGAATTAATGTGGAATATCAGTTGGTAGCCGGAGAAAGGCGCTGGCGTGCGGCTAGATTAGTTAACCTGCCTCAAGTTCCGGTGATCGTTAAAGATTCAGTAGTAGAGGACAAGATGAAGCTGGAGTTGGCCTTAGTGGAAAATCTCCAACGCGAAGATCTCAATGTCATGGAAGAAGCAGAAGCCTTCTCAAGATTACAAAAAGATTTTAGATTAACTCAAAAAGAAATTGGTGAACGAGTAGGAAAGAGTCGTGAGGTGGTGGCCAATAGCGTACGTTTATTGGAGTTACCAGGCGACATTAAAGAAAGCGTGCGTGCCGGGAAAATTTCGCGAACCCATGCCCGCGCTTTATTGGCTTTTAAAGATACGGATCAGCAGAGAGAGATGTATAAACAAATCTTAGCCGGCAGAATGGTGACGCGAGAAGTGGAAGAGGTGGCGGCTAGTGCCGTCAGTAGAGAGAAATCTTCTCCGGCCAAGGAGAATCGTTTTGATCAATTAGAAAAAAATCTTAGCGGCACACTCGGCACTCTCGTATTCATCAAAAACGGAGATAAGGGCGGACGCATCGTCATTAAATTCGCTGATTTGGGCGAACTCAACAAAATCGTAAAAAGTATTCTTGACTAAAGGTTTAGTAGTTTTGATCTAGGCGAGTTTTTTGGCCGAGAGGATATCTTTGTGACTTTCTAACTTCTGAAAAAGACGTTTGGCATGAGCACTATTTTTCAGTGCTAAGGTAAGATTAACTGCCCCGACGCCATTAGCGGCCGGGCTGTTTTTTATTTCCATTACATTAATTTTTAGATCGTTCATGATCTTGCCAATCTCCTGGAGCATACCAATACGATCTTTGACTTGCAGAGCGACGCGCAGGGGATAGTAGTCGGCCTTTTCCGGCCAGGCGACGGGAACTAGTTTTTTAGAGTTGAATTTCTTGAGATTGGCACATTCAACGCGATGAATAGAAATGCCTCTTTGTTTGGTTATATAGCCAATGATTTCGTTACTGGGAAGAGGCGAACAGCAGTGTGCCACAGTGGATAAGACATTGTATTGCCCGGTTACAAATATTTTACCTGCAGATACGGAAGTAAGCCGCAGAGGAGCGGGTTGGGGTTCAACATGAATGGGAGAAGGAGGGGGAACCGGTTCAGGATGTTTTTCTTTTAATAATGCTTGGATTTTTTTCTTTGCTTCGGTGGTTTTGACAATATTAAGCCAATCCCGTGATGGTTGGCGATATTTCCAGGTGACTATTTCGATAACTTCGCCATTTCTCAATCTGTAATCCAGGGGAACAATTTTGCCGTTTACTTTTGCGGCTTTGGCACTATGGCCGATATCAGTGTGGATGGCATAGGCAAAATCCAAAGGAGTGGATCCTTCGGGTAGATCTTTAACGTCTCCTTTGGGGGTGAGGACGAAGATACGGTCGCTAAAAAAGTTAGTGCGCAAAGAATGATAAAATTCTTGGCTGGTAGCGTTGGCCATCCAGTTCTTTAACTCGGCGATCCACTTGGCTTCTTTGAGGTTGGCGGTATGTAATTTATTTTTACCAGATTCTCCATAAGACCAGTGTGCGGCCACACCATTTTCGGCATGCTCATGCATTTCCGGGGTGCGTAGCTGAATCTCGGCGATTTTTCCACCCTCACAAAAGATAGTGGTATGAATGGATCGATAGCCGTTGAGCTTTGGTAGGGCGATGTAATCCTTAATTAATCCTGGAACGGGCTTATAATTTTTATGCACAATGCCCAAGGCTTCGTAGCAAGAGGCAATACTAGGCAGAATAATACGGAGAGCAACTAAGTCATAAATGCGACTTAGATCATAATCTTGTTTAATAATTTTTTTGTATAGGCTGTAGTAGTGTTTAGCTCGAGCGTTAGCATTAATCACCGGAATATTATGTTCAGCTAGACAGTTAATGATGATCGGCTGGACTCTTTCGAGATATTTTCTGCGATCATGGTATTTGTCTTTGACCTCGTTGATCAGCCAGGCGTATTCTCTGGGGTAGACGTGGGGAAAGGCCATGTCTTCCAGCTCTCCCTTCACTTGTCCCATTCCTAAGCGTTCGGCAATAGGAGCGTAGATTTCTAGAGTTTCTAGGCTAATTCTTTGACGGCCGGCAGAAGACTGTCCGCCGATAGTTTTCATGTTGTGATACCGATCGGCCAACTTGATCAAGATGACGCGAATGTCTTCGGCCATGGCAAAAAACATTTTGCGGAGAGACTGGGCTTTTAGATTTTGTTTGGCCTGAATATCTGGCGCGCCTTGATAGGCGAGAGCGGAAAGTTTAGTCACGGCTTTAACTAGGAAGGTAATTTCCTTGCCAAAAGCTTTTTCCATTTCTTCCTCGGTGACGGGAGTGTCTTCTAAAACATCATGCACGAGGCAGGCCGCGATAGTCACGCCGTCTAGTTTAAGGTCAGCCAGCATTTCGGCGGTGGCCAGAGGATGGGTAATGTAGGGTTCACCTGAAGCGCGGAACTGTCCCGCGTGCGCTTTTTCCGCAAAAAGAAAGGCCCGTTTGACTAGTTCACGGTCATCCTTACGAGTAGGATCAATTTTGTTTAAAAGGCCCTGATACATGACAAAAGGGTTAAATCCCGTTAGAGATGATGATATGTGTCGTAGTCAAGATATTATTTTTAAATCAAATTGGGGACTTGGTAGATCTCTAACGGGATAAACTTTAATCTAACAGAAACTCATTATGTTGACAAAACCCCGCCCCTCTAGAGGGGCGGGGTTTTGTGGAGGAGTATTTATTTCGGCTCGGCAGACTTAGCGGGTGCGTTTTTTGGTTTAGGAGGATTGTCTTTCCAATGTTGCAAGGCCTCTTGAAGCTCGGCTTCGCTCTCCGGTTTTTTGCCCATTAAGAAATTACAGTCCGGATAGCTGGTGCAGGCGTAAAAAACTTTGCCGCGTCCGCGAGATTTCTTTTCTACGACATCGCCAATTGGGCCTCCTTCGCCAAGGCTTCGGCGGGCCAAGCAATTCGGACATTTGAATCCAGTTTTGTTCCAGATTTTAGAAATACCTTTGCAGGCTGGATAGTCACTGCAGCCCAAAAAGTATCCGAATCGGCCGCGTTTGACGATCATTGGTTTACTGCAAAGCGGGCAATTTTCTCCTTGGGTTTTTTCTTCCAGTTCTTTAATTTTAGCGGCCTCTTCAGGTAAGGGCATAGTTACTTTGCTTTCCGGGTCGGGGCAGGCCATAAACTTTCCCATGCGTCCGAATTTAATAATCATCATTTTACCACAATGAGGGCAAGGGGTAGCTGAAATTTCAGTTAGTTTTTCCACGCTGACTTCTTTTTCCGTCAGATGCTTTTTGAAAGGAGTATAGAATTCCTCGATAACCGGAACCCACTTTGATTTTCCCGCAGCGATGTTATCGAGTTCTTCTTCCATGTGAGAAGTGAAATTGATGTCGATAATTTCAGGGAAGTTTTCTACCAACATGTCATTAACCAAAAAACCAATTTCCGTCGGCTGATATTTTTTATCGATTTTGGCCACATAGTCTCGCTCTTGAATGGTTGAAAGAGTTGGAGCATAGGTGGACGGGCGGCCCACGCCGTGAGTTTCCAAAGCTTTAATGAGAGAGGCATCGGTGTAGCGAGGAGGAGGTTCGGTAAAATGTTGGAGCGGCAATAAGTCCAAGAGTTTTAAAATCTCATCGACGTTTAAGTCTGGTAATTGTCCTTCAACCTCTTCCTCTTCCTTCTCATCTTGGCCTTCGGTGTAGGCGCGAATAAATCCGTCGAATTTTACGACTTGTCCGTTAGCACGAAAAGTGTGATGAACACCGGCCGTGCGAGGCTTGGCATCAATATCGACGCTAGTTTGATCAAAAACGGCCGGAGCCATCTGGCTAGCGATAGCGCGTTTCCAAATTAAATCATAAAGACGAGACTGGCTACGCTCTAATTCACCCTTCATTATATCCGGAGACTTGGAAAAGTCGGTGGGGCGGATAGCTTCGTGGGCTTCCTGGGCTCCTTTGGACTTGGTGGTGTACTGGCGTAATTGGGAATAGTTTGGTCCGAAATATTGGGTGACTACTTCTTTGGCCTGAGCTAAAGCGGATTGGGCCAGGTTAACGCTATCTGTACGCATGTAGGTGATGTGCCCGTTTTCATAGAGCTGTTGAGCAATCATCATGGTCTGTTTGGCAGACATGCCTAATTTACGTGCGGCTTCCTGCTGGAGAGTAGAAGTCGTAAAGGGAGCAGCGGGGTTGCGCGTCACTTCTTTTTTGTTAATCTCGGCGACGCGATAATCCGCCCCATCCAAGGTGGCCAAGATTTTCTTGGCCGAGGGCTCGTTTTTTAAATCCATTTTGCCCAAAGCCTTCTCGCCAATTTTAATCAAGCGTCCGCGAAATTTGGGTCCACCCGTTTTTTTCTTAAAATCTGCTTCGATGCTCCAATATTCTTCTTTAACGAACTTTTGAATCTCTCGTTCGCGCTCCACTACTAAGCGCACGGCTACGCTTTGTACTCTGCCGGCCGATAAGCCGTAGCGAATTTTTTTCCACAAAAAAGGAGAGAGTTCGTAACCTACTAATCGGTCTAAAACGCGACGAGCTTGCTGGGCATCAATCAAATTAAAATCTAACTCTCGAGGGTGCTCGAGAGCTTCTTGAATGGCGCCCTTGGTGATTTCATGAAAAACAATTCTCTGGACCTTTTTCTTTTTAAAATTAAGCGCTTCGCTTAAATGCCAAGAGATGGCCTCGCCTTCACGATCAGGATCGGTTGCGAGTAAAATTGTGTCGGATTTTTCGACGGCTTCTTTTAACTCCGCGATAACTTTTTTGGCTTTGGCCGGAATAACATATTTCGGTTCAAAGTTGTGCTCCACGTCGACACCCAGTTTTGACTTGGGCAAATCGCGGACATGGCCGAAAGAAGACAACACCTTAAAATCCGATCCTAAAAACTTTTGCACAGTTTTCGATTTAGTTGGACTTTCTACTATAATAAGTTTCATATCTTTTTGTTGATTTGATAATTAATCCTGAGCAATGATCACTAGATTGATTAAGTATATAGACAAAACTTGTTATTACCTAAATTTTTAACTTTGCTCTCCAGCTCCATGTCCATTAAACAGGAGACGACTTCTCGGGTGGGGCGTTCCGTTTGGCGGATAATTTGATCTAAGGTAACTGTTTCGTGACCAATGCTTTTCAATATCTTCTTCTCTAGCTCGTTGGCTGGAGCTACGACAGGCTTGAAGAGATTATACTGAATATTGTAATCTGTCAAAATGTCGCTAGCGGAAGCCACTAGTTTTGCTCCGGCTCGAATTAGATTATTGGGTCCTTGGGAGCGTGGCGAAAAGATTGATCCGGGGACGGCAAAGACATCGCGATTTTGATCTAGGGCACATCGGGCCGTAATTAAGGAACCACTCTTTTCATCCGCTTCCACGACGAGTATTCCTTTGGAAAGTCCGCTAATAATGCGGTTGCGTTGCGGAAAAGATTGTTTGTGGCCGTGAACATTCAGGCTGTATTCACTAATAATCGCGCCGCCTGTTTTTATAATATCCTTGGAGAGGGCCTGGTTCTGTTGGACGATAGAATTATCGTTAATCCCTCCGCCTAAAACGGCGATAGTGGGTAGTTTGTTTTTTACGGCGGTTTGGTGAGCCATGCCATCGATACCCATCGCTAATCCAGAGACGATGGTAAAGCCGGCTTTGGCGATACCTTCGGCGATAACCGGAGTGGCGCGGCGGCCGTAATCGGTCGGATTTCGGGTGCCGACTATTCCAAAGCACAAGTTGTTAAGAATATCAGCGTTACCTTTTATATATAGTAGGAAGGGTCGGTCAGCGACATTTTTTAGTGACGGAGGGTAGGCCGGATCGTTGAGAGTAATAATCTGGAGTCCAGTATCTAAGACACGAGCATATTCTTTTTGCGGATTTATCTTGGCTTGGACTGAACCATCTTTCGGAAGAAATTTTTTGAGAGCAGGAGAATTCCAAGCCCGCTCAAAATTACCTTCAAATTCAGCGGCGATTTTATGGAGGACGCCTATTTCCGCGGAGATCAGAATATTGATGGCGTTGAGGTAGGGGAGTTGCATGGAGAATTAGGAAACGATCTGAGTCAATTTCGCTAATCCTTCTTTGATAATCTTCTTGAGATCTTCCTTTTCGGTAGAAGTAAAAGAAGACAAAACCAAGTTGCCGATCAACTCTTTTCTCTTTTCGTCAGATGATTGGCTGCGAGCTAATTTTAATTTAGAGTTGCCGATGCCGATTTTAAGACGATAGATTTTTTCGGTTTTAAGATGATTGATAATTGAAGCCACCCCTTTGTGTCCGCCCGGACCGGATTCCGGGGTGAGTTTGGTGGAGCCAAATGGGACATCCAGATCATCGTGAATGATAATGATATTTTCGTTTTTCAATTTGTAGAAAGTTTTAATTTTCTTTACCGCTACACCGGAATTATTCACGTACGTCTGCGGCTTGGCTAAGATAACCTTTTGATCATTAAATTTCCCTGAAGCGATTTCCGCTTCCAGTTTTTTCTCCAATACAAACTCGCTGGCCTTCATTTCTTTGGCCAAAGCATCTAAAAACTTAAACCCCACATTGTGGCGAGTTCCTTCGTATTGCTTATCCGGATTACCTAAACCGATAATTAGATACATTCCGTACGAAGTAGCAGGGTCATGGACATAAGTTGAGTGACCACGACTTGGCTACCTTATTATTTAACGTTCCCGTTACCAGTTAACCCGACAGGGCGACTTCGTACGGGATACATGTCTTACATTATATAGGGAGAACAAAATAAGGCAAATAAGCGTATTTCGCTATCTGTTGCAAAGGGGTAAAAAAACTGTTATTATGAGAGAACTTTATGGGAGAAAATGACGATTTAAAGGATAATTTGAGTCCTGAATCTGGTTATGACCAGCGAGAGGTGGTAGGCTTTTTTTGGGAGGTTGTTAAAATGGTGGTGCTATCTTTGGCTATCATTGTCCCAATCCGCTACTTTGTAATTCAGCCCTTCTTTGTCAAAGGTGCTTCCATGGAGGAGAGTTTTCATAACGGGGATTACGTGCTGATCGATGAGATCTCGTACCGTTTTAATGAACCCCAGAGAGGTGATGTTGTAGTCTTTCGTTTTCCTCAAGATCCCAGCCAGTACTTTATCAAGCGGATCATCGGATTACCGGGTGAGAAGATTCAGATAAAAAGTAACGAGGTGCTTATCTTTAACGAAGAACACCCCGAAGGATTTATTTTAGATGAATCTGCTTACCTGGAAAATGATCAGCGTACGACCGGAGATTTTAGTATGAATGTTGATGAGAAGGAATATTTTGTGTTAGGAGATAATCGGATGCATAGTTCGGATTCCCGCATCTGGGGAGCGGTTAATCGTCAACTTATCAGCGGCCGAGTATTTCTAAGAGCTTGGCCGATCACTGACATTGGTACTTTCTCCGGTGTTCAATATCTCACTCCTCAATTGGCAGATTAGTTAGTCCTAAAACTTATAGCTATGGCGAAACAAAAACCTATTCAATCGATTAAGGGTATGCACGACATCTTGCCCGCGGACCAGCCTTATTGGCAATTTGTCTACAAGAAATTTTCTAATCTTGTCGGAGAGTATGGATTCGAGAAGATCGACACTCCGCTCATTGAATCCTCTTCGCTCTTTTTGCGTTCCGTTGGAGATGATACCGACATCGTCAGTAAAGAAATGTACTCCTTTAAATCCCGCGGGGGAGAGGAGTTGGCTTTGCGTCCGGAAAATACGGCCTCGGTAGTTAGAGCTTACATTGAGCATGGTATGAGTGTTTGGCCGCATCCTGTAAAGCTTTGGTATTGGGGTCCGATGTTTCGTCACGATCAGCCGCAGGCCGGGCGTTACCGTCAGTTTCACCAGGCTGGCGTGGAAATTTTTGGTGATGAACATCCCGCTTCAGATGCGGAGGCGATGTTTGTGGCGTTAGGATTTTTGGAAGGCATTGGCTTAAAAAATCTGATGCTGCGTATCAACAGCATTGGTTGTCCGAACTGCCGTCCTTCCTATATCAAGGCTTTGAAGGAATATTTCAAGAATCGTGGCAAGAATCTTTGTCCGACCTGTAAGATCAGACAGAAAACAAATATTTTGCGCGTGTTAGATTGTAAAGAATTAAGCTGTAAAGAAATTCTTAAAGATATTCCTCAATTCGTTGATTATCTCGATGAGTCTTGTCGTGATCACTTCAAAAAAGTAATTGAGTTTTTGGATGAGGTGAAAGCACCTTATTCTTTAGATCCCTTGTTAGTGCGAGGGCTGGATTACTATACCCAAACGGTATTTGAAATTTCTTTAGAAGAAAATACGGTTGCGACCGAGGGAGTAGAGTCTGTGTCTACTCCGGGATTAACCTTGATCGCGGGTGGGCGCTACAACGGATTAGTAGAGCTTTTGGGTGGTTCTAAAACTCCGGCGGTGGGTTGGGCAGCGGGCATTGAGCGCATCATTTTAGAACTCAAGAGAGCACAGGTAAAGATGCCAGAAATGCGACCAGCTGCTAAAATTTTCTTGGCCCAGCTGGGCGATTTAGGAAAGAGAAAAAGTTTAGTTTTATTTGAAGAATTTCGCCGTGCCGGAATTATTGCTGGAATTTCCTTGGGACGAGATAGTATTAAAGCCCAACTGCGTATCGCTAATCGTCTGAAGGTAAGGCTGGCTTTGATTTTAGGACAGAAAGAAGCTTTGGATGGGACAGTTATCCTGCGCGAAATGGATAGCGGCATTCAGGAAGTTATTCCGGTGGAGGGTATTGTCGAGGTGGTAAAGAAGAGATTGCGAAGTTAAACATGATGGAAGATATTTTCTGCAAAATTATCAATAAGGAATTGCCGGCGGAGATAGTTATGGAAGAAGAGGAGTGGCTGGCCATTAAGGATATTCATCCTAAAGCCCCAGTTCATATTCTGATAATGCCCAAAAAGCATTGGGGAGGATTGGGAGATGCTCAAGAAGGAGATGCTGACTTATTGGGTAGATTATTGATAGCAGTCCACAAGGTAGCAGAAAAAATGGGATTAGCGGAAAAGGGTTATCGAGTGATTATTAATAATGGTGTAGAGGGCGGACAGCTGGTGCCGCACTTGCATATTCATCTATTGGGCGGTAAAATATTAGGCCCAAAGATGATTAATTAATTTAAGTGTTTGTCCGCACACAGTCGAGCGTAGCGAGACGAGTGCGGAGAACAAACAGTTACTCCGCCCCATCTGGGTTCAAAACTTCCCCTTAGCAGAGATTAAGCCGTTAGGCGACTTCGTCTCCAGATAAAGAAAAAAGCTATAGTTTGATTCCAGATAGGGCGGGGTGCAGATATTTGCAACTATTCGCTTCTGCTAATCGCAGATTAGCTCATAGGCAAATATCGCAGAAAGGAGGTATTCTTATGGACGTCAAAAGACGACCGAATGAAACAATCGGCAGTGCTTTACGAAGATTTTCTAAACTGGTTCAACAGAGCCGGCTTTTGAATAAAGCAAAAGCCTCTCGTTTCTACAAAAAGAAAGCGAGCGATCGACAAGATAAGAACCGCGCTATTATGCGTGAAGAGTTAAGAGCTCTCCGCAAGCGTTTAGAAAGACTGGGTAAGTACGACGATGAAACTTTTGAAGAAGAGAAGAGAAAAGTTAAACAAAAACTAGATCTATAGTTCATCAAGTTCATAAAGTTTGTAAAGTTCATAAAGCAAGAGAAATGCGAACTTGATAAACTTGAGAACTTTATAACTTGATAAACTGTTTGCCAAGCAAACATGTTAAAGCAACAACTAAAGAAGGAGATGGTGGAGGCCATGAAGGCCGGGGATCAGCTTAAGCGTATGGTGCTGGGAACGCTGATCTCTGCAATCAAAAACAAAGAACTTAACAAACGCGGTCCCTTGAGTCAGACTATCACTGATCCTGTTAAGCTGGAGGAAGCTTGCCAGTTAAGCGACGAAGAAGTATTGGAAGTGATTGCTACGGAAGTGAAAAAGCGCAAAGACTCCGTGGTGCAATTCAAATCTGGCGGCAGAGAAGATCTGGCTCAGCAAGAAGAAGCGGAGATGAAAGTGCTGATGGCTTACCTGCCTGAACAAGTTGGAGAAGAAGAGGTTAGAAAAGCAGTGCAGGAAGCAGTCGCGCAGCTGGGCGCGAAAGATCCCAAAGAAATGGGAAAGGTCATTGGGGCAGTAATGTCTAAACTCAAAGGAAGAGTGGATGGAGGTCTGGTTAGTAAACTGACTAAAGAAGCTCTCTCCTCTTAAACTAATTTTGCTCGAGATTGTTTTTAATAACACCATTTCTGAACGGAAGTATCAGAAAGAGTTTTTCGAAAAGATAGCAAAGGCGGCTTTAGCCGCTTTTGGCTTGTCTGAAAAAGGAATCGGTCTGTCCATTAATTTGGTGGGCACTAACCGAATGCGTCTCTTAAATCAAAAACATCGCCGAAAAAATAAACCGACGGATGTACTTTCCTTTCCGCTTCACAAAAAAGCAGATTTAGAGAAGCAGTTCCGTGCAAAAACTAGTGTAAAAAAACCAAGAACTGTTATAATAGAGTTAGGAGATATTTTTATCTGCCTGCCGGTCATTCGCCAACAGGCCGAGAAAGAGAATAATCTCGAGTCTCTGCTTTGCCTTTTAACCGTGCACAGCATTTTGCACTTACTAGGATTTGATCACGAGCAGTCTGCATCGGCGGAACTCGAAATGCAAAAATGGCAGGATAAAATTTTAAATAAACTATAGTAGCTGAAGTTATGGGCCGACCGCACATCGTTACAGGAATTGATATTGGAAACTCTTTCGTAAAAACCGTTATCGCTGAGTTCGATCGGGAGAATTTGGGTCCGAAAATTTTGGGTATGGGTATCGCCGAATCCCATGGCTTGCGTCGGGGGATGGTGGTAAATATGGATGAAACGATTCGAGATATTGCTGAATCTGTTCGCAAAGCTGAAACGATGGCCGGAGCCAAAGTGCGCCGAGCTTACGTAGCGGTAAACGGCCTGCATATTAAAAGCCAGAACTCTCGAGGGGTGATCGCGGTCTCTCGAGCGGATAATGAAATTTCTACTAGTGATTTGGAAAGAGTCATTGATGCCGCTTCGATTGTTAGCTTGCCGGCTAATCGAGAGATTATTCATATCATCCCCAAGAATTATGTCGTGGATGGCCAGGAGCAGGTCAAAAATCCTCTAGGAATGAAAGGAGTGCGTTTAGAGGCAGAAGTACTAATTATCGATGGCCTCTCTCCTTACATTAAGAATTTGGCCAAGTGCTTGAACGCAAATGACATTGAAGTGGCCGAATTTATCTTCGCTCCCCGAGCGGCCAGCTATGCGGTTTTGGATAAAAACCAGATGGAGCACGGAGTTTTGAATCTCGATTTAGGCGGAGGAGTTTCTACTTTATCTTTTTTTCACGAAGGAGAATTAGTTCATGCTAGTACCATGCCCGTGGGTTCTCGTCATATTACCAATGATTTGGCCGTGGCCTTGCGTACCTCGATGGATATCGCCGAAGAAGTAAAATTACGCCATGGCTTTACTGGAGTCAATTTAACTTCAGTAAAAACTAAGGCGGCTGCGGCGGCCAATAAAAAAGATGATATTGATCTATCCGAAATTTTAGGAGAAGAAGATTTTATTATTCCTCGAAAAAATATTGGCAGGGTGGTGGAGGCGCGGGTAGGAGAGGTTTTTGATATGCTTCAAGAAGAAATGAAAAGAGTGGCGCACCCTGCACTCATTCCGGCTGGAATTGTTTTAACCGGAGGAGGAGCGAAGTTGCCGGGATTGGCCATGTTCGTCAAAGAGAAACTAAAGTTGCCGGTTAGAGTGGGAATGCGGCAAGAGTGGGATCATTCCACTAGAGAAGGGGAGATGCCCGTAGTCAGTTTTTCTGATCAAGCCGCTGACCCGGCTCTAGCGGTAGCGGTGGGACTAGCTTTTTACGGCATTGAAAGAGAGTTTGCCAAAAGTAAGAGTGAAGGAGGTGGGATGGACTTTGGCGGCTCTAGGCGAGTATTTAAAAACTTCTTCGGACGTTTAAAAGATTTTATGCCTTAATCGTCGCCGATGCTTATTTATAAGCTTCGTTAATCGTTTTCCACATCTTATCCACACCCTATTTAGCCCAAACTTGTAATGGTTTTTCTTTTGTGATAAACCGAGATCAAACACATGGCACAAGTTAAACCTCCATTTGAAACTTTCGCACGGATCAAAGTGATTGGCGTCGGTGGAGCCGGAGGTAATGCTCTGGCTCGCATGATTTCCTCCCGTATTCAGGGAGTAGAGTTCGTGGCGGCTAATTCCGACTTCCAAGATTTACATAAATCCGGCGCGCCCACCAAATTACAGATCGGAAAAAATCTCTCCAGAGGATTGGGGGCGGGAATGAATCCGGAAATTGGCCGACAGGCCGCTTCGGATG
This sequence comes from bacterium, assembly GCA_030647955.1. Taxonomy (GTDB): domain Bacteria; phylum Patescibacteriota; class Minisyncoccia; order 2-02-FULL-40-12; family IGHO2-12-FULL-4; genus JAUSIQ01. The sequence continues at coordinate 36,345 of JAUSIQ010000003.1, forward strand.
CCAAAGAGGAAATTCTCGAAGCACTTAAGGGAGCGGATATGGTTTTTATTACGGCTGGAATGGGTGGTGGAACCGGCACGGGCGCTAGCCCAGTAATTGCCGAGATCGCTCGCGATGTGGGAGCTTTAACGGTGGCGATTGTTACCAAGCCGTTTGCTTTCGAGGGAGCACAACGTACGCGTCTTGCCGAAGAAGGTTGGAATTTATTGCGAGATAAAGTGGACTCCATCATTACCATTCCCAATGATCGTTTGCTTTCGATTATTGACCGCAAGACTCCGATTATGGAAGCTTTTGCGATTGTCGATGATGTCTTGCGTCAAGGAGTACAGGGTATCTCAGACTTAATCACGATCCCCGGAATTATTAATGTGGACTTTGCCGATGTCAAAGCCGTCATGGCTAACTCCGGTTCGGCCTTGATGGGTATTGGACGAGGCTCAGGAGAAGATCGAGCGATTGAGGCGGCCAAGATGGCGATCAACTCTCCTTTGTTAGAGGTAGCGATTGATGGCGCGCGTGGAGTGTTGTTTAATGTCTCCGGTGGAACGGATCTTGGCATGGCTGAAATTAATGAGGCCGCCAAAATCATTACCGAAAATATTGATCCTAATGCCAAAGTAATTTTCGGAGCAGTAGAGGATGATAAGTTGAAAAAAGGAGAAATTAAAATTACGGTCATCGCTACTGGTTTTAACAACTCGCATTCCGGAACGATCAAGCCTTCTTTAGCTACTCCCAGTTCCATCTTCAACGACTTTACTCCTGCTCCCACTAAAAAAATTGAAAAACCACCGGAAAGTCATATGGGCGGCGGTGGTGGCAATGGCCAGGAACAGCGAAAAGAATTTGTGGACAGTGCTTTAAATGACAGCGAGATGTTTGATATACCCGCCTTTATTCGCAAAAAGATGAAAGAATAGAAAAATATTTGCACTAAAAAAACAGAGCTCCGCAGGGCTTTGTTTTTAGTTTATAGAATTTATAGGCAAAGGAATGTTGTCGCTAGTCGATCCCTGCCGCTTTTGTAGGCGTAGAAGGCCTGTGGATTGCTTGCGAATCACCGTTGTCAGCCCATGCGAAGCATAAGCTGATACGGAGAGGAGCTGGTCAGAAAGATTCTGATCTTTCTGAATCCATAGACCGAACCGAGCGAAGTCCCGCCGCTGGAGCGGGACGAGCATCCGGAAAAAGCGGCGGGGATCGTGGATTTTACTGTAATTTTTTGAGTTATCCACAGTTGCATCTGGGTGAATGTATTCTAGAATGAAGCTATGAGATCTTCTGTTTAAAATAGTAGAAGATTTTAACGACCACGTAGGTCGTTTAATTGTCTATATGTCCCAATTATCTAACCCCACCCAAAATAATAAAGGTCGAGAAGAAAATGTCACGACGAGTGTCGGCAACGGACATCATCCCGAAGAATTTAATGCGCAAACTCTCTTTAATCATGTGCCAGTCCTTTCGCCAAAAACACATCAAGGAGTGGGTTTAGTGTGGGATAGCAAGTTCTCCAAAGGAGATCCTTACCAAAGTATCCGCTGGGAAAAAAGAACCGCCAAAATTACCAAGAGCAACGGCCAAATAGTGTTTGAGCAAAAAAATGTCGAGGTGCCGGATTTTTGGTCTCAAACCGCCACGGATATTGTGGCCTCGAAGTATTTTCGCCGACCATATGGGTCGGTTGACAAAGAGTCTAGCGCTAAGCAAATGATTGATCGAGTCGGCGACACCATCTCTGGATGGGGATGGAAAGATGGCTATTTTGCTACCGAGCAGGATTATCTTAATTTCCGCAACGATTTAAAATGGATCTTGATTAACCAGTACGGCGCTTTTAATAGCCCGGTTTGGTTTAATGTGGGAGTTTATGAGCGTCCTCAGACTTCCGCTTGTTTTATCTTGGCCGTAGAAGACAATATGCAGTCAATTTTAGACTGGTATCGAGACGAGGGATGGATTTTTAAATATGGTTCAGGTGCGGGCACGAGCTTGTCTAAATTACGCTCATCTAAAGAATCTTTGTCTCGAGGTGGCCACTCTTCCGGCCCGGTTTCCTTTATGAAGGGAGCGGATGGTATCGCCAACAGTATTCGCTCAGGTGGAGAGACACGCCGCGCCGCTAAAATGGTGGTGCTTAATGTGGATCATCCGGATATTAAAGATTTCATCTACTGTAAAAAAATTATCGAAGACATGACCAAGGTTTTGGTGCGTAGCGGCATTAAAGATTCTATTGCCGCCGATCTGTTTGATCCTTATGCCTTATTGCCTTACCAAAATGCCAACAACTCTGTACGCGTCACAGACGAATTTATGCGTGCGGTAGAAAACGACGAAGAGTGGGAATTAAAAGCGGTAACGACCGGAGAGGTCTTAGAAAGAGTGCGTGCTCGCGAAGTGATGCGTTGGATTGCGGATGCCGCTTGGCATTCTGCTGACCCGGGCATGCAGTACGATACGACGATCAATAACTGGCACACTGCTCCGAAAGCAGGAAGAATTAATGCTTCAAATCCTTGCTCGGAATATATGCACTTAGATAATAGCGCTTGTAACTTAGCTTCGATTAATTTGCTGAAATTCTTGCAGGCCGACGGTACTTTCAATGTCGATTTATACAAAAAAGCGATTGATACTTTTATCTTAGCCCAAGATATTCTGATTGATAACTCCTCTTTTCCTACTCCGAAAATTACCGAGAACGCTCGTAATTATCGAGAATTAGGCTTGGGATATGCTAATCTGGGAGCATTATTGATGACGCTTGGTCTTCCTTATGATTCCGATCAGGGACGAGCTTTGGCGGGATTGATCACCTCTATTTTAACCGGAGAGGGTTATCGCATGTCGGCGGAAATTTCCAAAGCTGGCGGACCTTTCCGAGGCTATGCCCAGGATCGTGAGGGGATGCTCGGAGTAATCTGGAAGCATTATCGCGCCGCCGGTGATCTGGTGGAAAATATTGACCAAACGGCTTTGATCAACGACTTTAAATTAAAATCTGAAGCCGTCAGTGTTTGGAAAGAAGCTTGGGAATTAGGAGAGCAGCATGGCTATCGCAACTCTCAAGCCACAGTTTTAGCCCCGACGGGAACCATCTCCTTCTTAATGGATTGTGTAACGACTGGGGTTGAACCGGAATTAGCTTTGGTGAAATATAAAAAATTAGTGGGAGGCGGAACTCTTAAATTAGTTAACTCCCAAGTTATGACGGCTTTGAAAAATTTGGGGTATCAGGAAGGAGAAATCGAGCAGATTAATAAACACCTCTTAGAAAGAGAAACAATCGAGGGCGCGCCTGGATTTAAAGACGAACATTTACCGGTTTTCGACTGTTCGTTTAAAGCCGTAAACGGTCAGCGCAGTATTCAGTACATGGGCCATATTAAAATGATGGCCGCTGCGCAGCCTTTTATTTCCGGAGCGATTTCCAAAACCGTGAACTTGCCGAAAGACGCGACCGTAGAAGAAATTGAGCAAGCTTTTATTGAGTCTTGGAGAGTAGGCTTAAAAGCGGTGGCCTTTTATCGCGATGAGAGTAAAACTATTCAGCCGCTGAATACCTCGGATAAAAAAGATGGTCTAGTAGAAAAAATTAACGGATATACGCGGGTAAAATTACCTGATACTCGTCCTTCTCTCACCCATAAATTCTCGGTAGGCGGACACGAAGGTTACCTTACTATTGGTCTTTATCCGGATACGCAGAAAGTGGGAGAGACTTTTATCAGTATTGCTAAAGAAGGAAGCACCGTATCAGGCTTATTAGATGTGGTAGCGACATTGACCTCAATTTCGTTACAATCGGGAGTGCCGCTTAAAGTGTTGGTTAGAAAATTCAAAGACATGCGTTTTGAACCATCCGGATTTACCAGTAGCGAAGAAGTGCCAATGGCGAAATCAATTATCGATTATATCTTCCGCTTCTTGGGGCAGAGATTCTTAAACGAAACTGACAAAGAGGAAATCTTCGGTCCGGGGATGGGAACGGTAAGTGCTCCTAGCCCAGTTGTTCCATTAGCTACTTTTGTTTCTACTCCCACTGTAACCGTACCGACTGTTGTGGCGGCTGCTACCGAGGCGATGGTTTGCGAGTGTGGATCGATTATGGTCAAAGCGGGATCATGCTACTCGTGTCCGAACTGCTTCTCAACTACAGGAGTTTGTAACTAAAATAGATAAAAATTTGGCAATTTTAAAGCGCCTCCTCCAAGGCGCTTTAGATTTTTGTTGTGAAAAAAAGGAACTCTAGAACCACATCCGTTTCGAGAACTCCTCTTGCTCCAGGCGATCTCGGATCGCCTTCTCGCGGCGATAAGCCAGGAGTTCTCCAAGCTCCGTCCGGTCCTCCTCGTCTAGGACAAGATCTTCGCCTTTATCCAGAGCGGGAAGACGAAACGGGGTACTTTTACTGACTCGCGGGTCGCGGGTTTCGGGGACGAATGTCCCCCCTAAACTGCTCATAACTGACCTCCTGAATACCTTAATTATATCATTTTTTATTCACCGCTGTCAATGTTTAAATTAGTCTACATTTTGCTATATTTTCTTTCATGCATAAGTCGCAACTTCTTTTCATCTTATTAATCAGTTTTATTATTGGTATCGCTTTGGGATCTTTTGTGGAGATTCCGTCTTTGTATCTCAGGCTCGCTTTTATTCCGTCCCTGGTGGCTATCGGTATTGCCTGGCGAAGAAGCTGGAAGACGGTTTTTGGTGCGATGGTCGCGGCGGTGTTTGTCTTTGGTCTTTTGCGTATTGGCGATTTTCGTCCGACCTCCACTTATCTCCAGCATTTTGCCGACACCAATTTTAAAACTACTTTATATGGCTATATCGATAGTGAACCGACTCAAAAAGGATCGTCACAAGAATTTGTTTTGCGAGTAAGAAGAATCCAGGCTCCAGACTACACTATTCCGGAAGTGATTGATGAGAAGATTTTGGTCATCGCTGATACTTACCCTCAACGCGTCTACGGAGAAAAATTGTCTTTAGAGGGCAGTATTAAGTTGCCGAAAAGTTATGATGATTTTGATTACATTGCTTATCTGGCCAAGGACCAGATTTTCACTATCGTTTTTCGTCCGGAGATGCAGATCATTACTCCTCAGCTTGGCTTTTGGGAGAGTACCCGCATTAAATTTTTTAGCGGCATTTTTAAATTAAAGAGTGTTTTTGAGGAAAAAGTGGGATTGGCGGTGGTAGAGCCGCAAGCCTCTTTTCTTAATGGAATTTTATTGGGATCACGACAAAACATTCCGCAAGATTTAAAAGATGATTTTGCTAAAGTGGGAGTTTCGCATATTTTGGCCATCTCTGGGTATAATATTGCAATTATTGGAGAAGTAATCTCTTGGGTTCTAATATTCTTTATGCGGCGCAAGGTGGCTTTTTGGTTTTCTCTTCTCGCCATCTTTATTTTCACCATTTTAACCGGTGCTTCGGCTTCGGTGATTCGTGCGGCGTTGATGGGCGGCCTGGTGTTGCTGGCCAATAACTCGGGAAGAATTTATAACTCTAAAAATGCTTTAACGCTCGTGGCTTTTTTGATGATTTTTATTAACCCTCTAATTTTGCGTTACGACATTGGTTTTCAGCTTTCTTTTATGGCCACCTTGGGTCTTTTGTATATCTCTCCCATTTTTAAAATCTTTTTAAAAAAGATTCCGGATTACTTCAATTTGAAAGAGATATTGGCGATGACTGTTTCCGCGCAGGTGGCCGTCCTGCCTTTATTGCTTTATTACTTCCATAATTTTTCTTTAATTGCCGTTTTGGCCAATGTGGTGGTGTTGCCTTTCATTCCCGCGGCCATGTTGCTCGGCTTTGTAACCGGAGTAGGGGGAATGATTTGGAGTGTTCTCGGGACAATTTTAGGGGCACCGGCTTGGGCGCTGACTGCTTTTATTATTTTTCTTATTCGTTTTTTCGCCGACATTCCTGGACTGTCTTTTCAAATTTTACTCTCTTGGCCGGGGGCAGTGTTGATGTACACGCTTCTCTTTGGAGGATTGAGTTACTGGTCTTGGCGTCAGCGTAAAAAAGGCTTCGAATTTGAAGAGGCCTAAACTATTTTTATCTTTGACAAGATAATTTTTTAACGTATGATCTTGTTGAGTTCTTTTTATTATTCATAGTGCGTGATACAAAAGGAGGATGGAGAAAGAAATGCAAATCAAACGCAGTGGGCTCATTGCTTTGGGTGTGCTGGTGATCCTGGTGGTTATCTCTTTTTTTATTGGCGGCCATGACGGAAAACTGCACGTCTATTTTCTCGATATCGGACAAGGCGATGCCATGTTCGTGCAAACTCCCGGAGGTAAGCAGATTCTGATTGACGGTGGACCAGACCAAACTGTTTTGCAGCGCTTGGGCGAAGTAATGCCTTTCTATGACCGGACCATTGATCTGGTCGTGGCTACTCACCCCGATGCCGACCATTTAGCTGGACTAGTCTCGGTTCTAGAAAAATATCGAGTAGCGAGCATTTTAGAAACAGGTATGCAGTGTGAAACGGCTTTATGTGCCGAATGGGAAAAAATAGTACCAAAAGAGCAGGCGGTTATGAACTACGGTAATTTAGGTGAAGAGATTAATATTGAAGAGGGAGTGAAGTTGCTTATTCTCAATCCCTTCTTTGAGCTAAAGGATCAAAAACTGTCTTCGCGTAATAATGGAGCGGTGGTTTTAAAACTAATGTATGGCAAGCAGACCGTGTTGCTTACTGCGGACATCGAGGCATCTATAGAGCGCAAGATGTTGGTGAGTGATCTGAACTTGAAGGCGGACTTTTTGAAGATTGCCCATCATGGTTCCAAAACTTCTACCACGGAAGATTTTTTGAAAGCAGTGGCGCCCAAAGCGGCCTTTATCGAAGTAGGCAGGCGCAATCGATATGGACACCCTACTGAAGAAGTCTTGGGTAGACTTGAAAATTTATCCATTCCGTATTATCGTACGGATACCCAGGGAACGATCGAACTCGTGCTCGACGGGAAGGATTATCAAATATTAACCGGCTCGCCTCGCTAAGCTATGGCGTAGCAAGGAGGTAAATCTATGGCCAAACAAAATCTGAAAGAAAGAACATTAGTGATTATTAAGCCCGATGCTTTGCAGCGTAATCTTTTGGGTGAAATTGTTGGACGCTTTGAGAAAAAAGGTTTAAAGATTGTTGGATTGAAAATGGTTCGACTTTCAGATGTGCTTTTGAATGAGCATTACGGCCACCACAAAGACAAGCCATTTTTTACGGGACTGAAGAATTTTATGAAGTCTGCGCCGGTAGTGGTGATGGTGGCGGAGGGATTAGAAGCCATTCAGGTCACGAGAGTAATTGTGGGTCCCACTTCTGGCCGAGTAGCTCTCGGCGGCACCATTCGAGGTGATCTGTGTATTTCCACCCAGGCCAATATTGTGCACGCTTCGGATTCTTTGGTCGCCGCTCGCGCTGAAATTAAGAGATTTTTTACTCCTCGAGAATTGTTTGATTATCAGAAAGCAGATTTCCACTTTACTTATGGTGAGGAGGAGCGCGCTTTGGTATAATATGGTCAGAGTCTAGACGATTCAGCTGTGAAGATTTAGGACTTTAATTTTTTCGGGAGTCTTTATTAGATATTTTTGGTGAGTCTGGCCTCTAGGCTGGGTTCCGAGAAAATATCCTGCGGACACCCACCTTAATTTCAGCTAAATTCTGAACGGTTGAGTTGTTTTAGGCTCTACCAAAAATCCCCACAAGTCGTGGGGATTTTCTGTGCTGAAATTAAGATAAGATTATTCTGGTTTGAGTCCGAGAAGTTGAGAGATTTTTTTCTGGTCAAAGCCTACCACAATTTTGCCGCCGATATCGATGACGGGAACGCCAATTTGTCCGGATTTGCTAATCATCTCTTGCACCGCTTTTTGATCTTTGGCGATGTTAACGTCTTCAAAGGGGATTTTATGCTTATTTAAAAACTCCTTCGCCATGTGGCAATAAGGACAGGTGGGGGTGGAATAGACGATTACTTTCTCCATGCATTCATTATCCCTCGACAAGGGAGACTTGTCAAAAGGAGAGATTTTCTGTAGATTAGGCGGAGCGTTTCAGGATCAGGAGGTACATTAACAATGCAGGGTTCTAAGACGATTTTGGTTATCGGGACGGGCACAATCGGTTATGAACTTATCCGTCGTCTGGCCTGGGCGGCCAATTATTCCGATCATCCTTATTTTGACTGGAAAGAAATTATCTTTCACAAGAATCAGCCGCTTCAGGCGAATTTACCAAGAATCAAGCGACTTCTTCAGCAGGGTGATGCGGTAGCGAAAATTTCTCTAGCCGTCGATGCTGATAAGCGCAAAGAATTTGAAGCTTTGGGATATACTCCTACTTACACCTTGGATGAAGCCTTAGGGAAGGCCGATTTAGTTTTTGATGCTACAGGAAAGGGATTAGCGAATAAGCATCACTATCTACAGTATCAGGATAAAGTCTTTGTGGGGCAGGGAAGTGATTTCAAAAAGGATAAAAAATTTGGGTTGCTTTTGGTGGGCGGCATTAACGATAACCAGGTGCATTTTCAGTTACTGCAGGGAGAAAGATTTTTTGTGGTGGGCAGTTGTAATGCCCACATGCTTGGTCGGGGAATGAGAGTCATTTCAAGCGTTTTCGGATCTCCTTTCGGGGGGGATATTTCGGTGGAAGCTACGATTCTGCGCCGCTCCGACGATCTCAACAAGAGGATGATTGCCACCTCTTTCTCTTTCTCAGCTCCCGACCCCAAGTACCTAAGAGAAGGAACTTATCACGCTCACAACGTCATTGAGGCTTTTAACTCCATTGGCATTGGTGATCTTGATTTTCGAACGAAGTCGGGGAAGTTAATGGATCCCTATATGCATGTAGTTTTTTGGCGGGTAGAGGTTACTAGGGTGGATTGGGCCGATAAGTGGTTCGATGATACTTTTGAAAATACTTTCCGCGAACAACTTGTAAATGATCCCTGGTGCAGTTTGACCTGGGAAAATTATGCCAATGTCGTTTTTACCGATTTGAGGCATCGTCAGGGCCCGAAGGCGATTCGTTGGCTAGAGCCAGATCGTGGCTTTATGCAGGCTGTTTTCTATCTTCCTTCTCTACAGGTGATCAAAAAGAAGAAGCGTATTGTTGTAGAGTTCCAGACTTTTACTCCGCAAGATGCTAATGTGATTTGGAGCAACCTGGAAATGGCCGCGATGGTTAGAGTGCGGGAGAATTTTGATCCCAAGGTATTTCTAGAATTGACTCGCCCCATGCTTGAGCCCAAGGAAATATAGAAAAAGGAGGCCGCCATGCGAAAAACGCTTATCGTCTTTAGTCTATTGCTCGCTTTTGTTGGTAATGTTTCGGCTCAAACTATCATTGTCAAACCAGTTCTGCCCGAAGGTTATCGGCAGTGGCCCAATGTTTTTATGCGCAAGTTGGTTTTGGATGAGAATAATACCATGACTTATACCGTATGGGTTAGGAAATTCGCCAATGGAGGCAGGTACCTTTCCGTTACGGAAGAGATTAACGGAGTGGTAATCATTACCACATATTCAACTAGCGAGTATGCCACCTTTCTTTTTATTGGTGATGGTTATGTCAGATTGGACAAAGAGGTGGGGAAAGATTTTCAAGAAGCACGGGCTAAATTCGAAGGAGCAGTCCAGAAGAAATTCGATCTTTCTCCAACGGTTTTCGAACGTATCGATTTTTTTACCCATTCTTTTCACAAAGACCTAGAGAGATTCTTTGAGCGTTGTGTAGTAGAAGATCGGCCGTAAAGGCAAATCCCGCTAAGCGGGATTTTTTTATATCTTACCGACGAGGTCGAGGCCTGGTTTGAGTGTGTCGTCCCCGGGTTTCCAGCTGGCGGGGCAAACTCGTCCTTCGTGTTCTCGAATAAATTTAGCGGCCTGCACTTTACGGAGAAGTTCGTGGCTATTGCGGCCGATGTCATTGTGGTGAATTTCGTAGGCTTTGATTTTTTGATCCGGATCGATGACAAAACTGCCTCGTAAAGAGACGCCTTCGTGCTCAAGATAGGTGCCCAAAGCGCGACATAAGCGGCCGGTGGGGTCGGCGACCATCGGAAACTTTACTTTTTTGATGGCGGGGGATTGGTCATGCCAAGCTTTGTGGACGTGCACGCTATCGGTGCTGATACTCAAAACTTCCGCACCTAGTTTCTTAAATTGCGGATAGAGTTCAGCGGCTTCTTCCAATTCAGTGGGGCAGACAAAGGTGAAATCGCCCGGATAAAAGATCATCACCAACCACTTTCCGGCATAATCACTAAGCTTAAGTTTTTTTATCTCATCGTCTTGGTAAGCTTCGACTTCCAGATCGGGCAGGACGCGATCAATTAACGGCTCGGTGCTAATCAGGGGATAGAGTAACGACTGGTTTTCTGCACTAACTGGATTCTCTTTGTGGTTATTTTTTTTGCTCATGACTTTTATTTATTTATTATCAATAAACTATCATTTAATGAGTGAAATGTGAATTCTTTGCAATTTGTCGGGCTGCCGAGATTCGAACTCGGACTAAATCCACCCCATGGACTCGTGCTGCCGTTACACTACAGCCCGCTTATTACTTTTTAGCCGTCAGAGACTTTTTCTCTTGGGCCATGCGGTCTAAAATACTTCTTAGCATTACATAGGCCTGATCTTCGTGTCGAAAATTAGTCGAAATATTCTCCTTGCCTTTTAGTATACCTTGAATCAAAGTGAGAGCGGTGGTTAGTTTTTTACTTGCTTCCCCGGAAGAGAAAGGAATGAGTCGAGCTAATTGCAATCCGATTTCTTCTAAAAACTGTCTTTGTACTTGATGAGTGGCTAGTTCTTCTCTTTTGTTTTCTACAGATAGCTCTAATAAACTTTGATATGTTTTGGTGTCGGCTGCGAGCACTACGCGAGGGATGTGCAGTAGAGGCTCTTTGAAATCTTCTTGCGCTTCGGATTGAAAGTATTTCACTGTGCTTAATCTGCCTTCCTCGACTTCCTTCTTAATTTTTAATAATTTGCCGGTGAGATATTCTTCGTCTTCGGTGGAAGCCACATCTATCGCTAAAGCTAAGCGAGAAACGCCATCGTGATCTACTAGCTCAATTACCAGATCTACTCCATTGGCGATATCATCATAGGTCGATGTTTTTACGGTAAAGGCGTTGTCCCCAAACCAGTTATTTAATTCACTTTGTACGAAGATGAGAGCTTCTAGAATTTTCCCCCTTCGATTTCTTGATCTTTCTTGTTGATTAAACTTGCCTTGCCGATCGGCTACATAGGCCTGATCGTGAGCAATCTCTTTAGCTGGATATTTGTCTTCAAATTTGCGGATATCAATAGCGGCTTCTTCTGCTTGTAAAACAAAAGCCTCGTAGGCCTTTGTTTCGAGCTCTTCTAGATGAGCCCTTCTTTCCGCTGGCAAAAGTTTTTCACCCATATTAAGTGTTAAAAACCTTTGTATTTGTCCCAAGTCTAAGGCAAAAGATGAGTATTGAGCGAGACGTATATGAATACGGCGAGCTCAAACGGAATCTTTTAACGCAGGAATTGGGCAAACCTGAAAGGCTTAAATTCCGTAGAGCCCTATATCTTCGGGCTCCGGAATTTAAGTGCAGAGGTTTTTATTATTTGGTAAGAGTTTTGATGCAAGAGGTGCAAATGCGTAGGCGAGTACCGTCAATCATGGCCCACTGGAGATTGGGACTCTTTTTATAGCGATTTACTGGATTATAATTACCACGCAATAGTTTGCGCTTGTTTGCCATCATCGATTTTTTGCCGCATTTGGGACAACGGTTGGCCATAATAGGAGATTATCGTATAGTATTGGGTACTTTATCAGATCCTCCAATTTTTTCAAGCCCCCTTTGCCAAGCTCATTATTCATAAAGAACTGAATGTGATAGGATAAAAATAATTATGGAAAGTTTTATTTTTATCATTTTTCAGGTTTTAGTGGTGCTTTTTTCGATTGTTTTGCACGAAGTCTCCCACGGAGTGATGGCGAATAGTTTAGGAGATCCTACCGCGAAGGTGGCTGGCCGCTTAACTCTCAATCCCATTAAGCATCTCGATTTCTTTGGCTCTATAATTTTACCCTTTGTTTTGTATACGATCAGCCAGGGGACTTTTGTGTTCGGCTATGCCAAGCCCGTTCCGTACAACCCCTTAAACTTAAGAGATCAGCGCTATGGTCCAGCCAAAGTGGCGATGGCTGGCCCATTAACTAATTTGGCGATCGCGCTTTTGATGGGAATGGTCTTGCGTTTTTTGCCGGACGGAATGGGCAACGCCAATACCCATGCGCTTTTGGGCTACGCCGTTTTAATCAATTTGGTCTTGGCTGTTTTTAACCTCATGCCCGTCCCGCCTTTGGACGGTCATTGGTTGGCGCTTACTTTTGCTCCGCGCTTGGCCTACTTCTTTCAGCGTTTCGGGATGATTTTATTCTTTGTCTTAATTTTGTTTGTTTTTCCTTTGTTTTCTCCTCTTATCCTTCGACTTTTCGAACTGATTATCGGCTCCTAAACTATTGGCTTGTAAATTAAACCTTTTTTATAGGGTTGACTTCACAAAGTTTTTTTGTTACCCTTCTTTTAATGCATACCCTTTAGAGGGTTTTTGTATTCAAATCGTTTTAAAATAGCGAGGACGCTATGCCGACATTTAACCAACTATTAAAGAAACCCCGCAAGAAGCTTAAGGCGAAGACTAAGTCGCCGGCTTTGGCGCACAGTTTTAACACGGTTTTGAATCGTCCGGTTTTCCATGATTCTCCTTTTAAGCGTGGTGTGGCCTTGAGTGTTAAGACCACCACTCCCAAGAAGCCGAACTCTGCTTTAAGAAAAATCGCCCGCTTGCGTCTTACTAATGGTATGGAAGTGACCGCTTACATTCCCGGAGTAGGACACAATCTCCAAGAGCACTCTGTTGTCATGATTCGTGGTGGAAGAGTTAAGGATTTGCCTGGTATTCGTTACCACATTGTCCGTGGCGTTTTAGACTCGTCCGGAGTAGAGGGTCGCAAACAAGAGAGAAGTAAATACGGAGCCAAACGGCCGAAAAAATAAGTTCATCAAGTCCATCAGGTTATAAAGTTCATAAAGTGGAAAACAAATTATAGAACTTTAAAAACTTGATAACTTTACAAACTTTTAACTATAGTCATGCGCAGACCAATAAAGAAAAAGAATTTCCAAGAGCCAGATACCAAATACTCCAGCATGCTGGTGGCTCGTTTGATTAACCAAGTCATGCAAGCGGGAAGAAAGACTGTGGCGCGTCGCTTGGTTTACGGAGCAATGGAAGTGGCTGCAGAAAAATTAAAGAAACCGGCTTTGGAAGTCGTTGAAACTGCTTTAGAAAATGCCGGACCACAACTAGAACTGCGCTCTCGCCGTATCGGTGGAGCGAATTATCAGGTTCCTTACGAAGTACGGGGAGATCGCCGGGTCACCTTGGCTTTGCGTTGGATCGTTGGGTCTGCTCAAAATCAGAAGGGGAAGGGTATGCAGGAAAAGTTAGCCGAAGAACTCATCAATGCTGTTAATAATACTGGTAACGCGGTTAAAAAGAAGCAAGACATGCATCGCATGGCGGAAGCCAATAAGGCTTTTGCTCACTTTGCCTGGTAAATAACCAAGTTCATCAAGTCCATCAGGTTATAAAGTTCATAAAGTGGAAAACAAATTATAGAACTTTAAAAACTTGATAACTTTACAAACTTTTAACTTCTGCAGTGAGGGAATATCCTATCGATAAAACTAGAAATATTGGCATCATTGCCCACATCGACGCCGGAAAGACAACTGTTTCCGAGCGCGTTTTGTTTTATACGGGAGTCTCGCACAAAATTGGAGAGGTGCACGAAGGAGATACGGTTATGGATTGGATGGAGCAGGAGAGAGAGCGTGGTATCACTATTACTTCCGCGGCTATCACCGCTTTTTGGACTCCCCAGGGTCTCGCCAAAGATAAGAAGAATGAATACAAGTTCAACTTAATTGACACTCCCGGACACATTGATTTTACAGTAGAGGTAAAGCGCTCTTTGCGCGTCTTGGATGGAGCGGTAGTGGTTTTTGATGGTGTAGCCGGAGTAGAGCCTCAATCTGAAACTAATTGGCGCTATGCCGATGATTTCAAAGTTCCGCGTATTTGCTTTATTAACAAGCTCGATCGTCTCGGAGCTTCTTTTGAGCGCTCCTATCAGTCTATTTTGGAGCGATTAACTCCGTATGCGGTGCGTATGCAAATTCCGGATGGAGAAGAGGATCAATTTAAAGGCATTGTCGATCTTCTAGTGATGAAATATTACATCTTTGAGGGGGCGCATGGCGAGCTGGTTGTTGAAAAGCCAATTCCCGACCACCTTAAGGAGCGTGCCGATGAATTACACGGAGTTTTGATTGAAAAAATCGTAGAACAGGATGAGCAGGCTATGACCGAATATTTGGAAGGAAAAGAGATCTCCTTGGAAAGATTAAGGCAGATTGTTCGTAAGGCGACGATTGAAAACAAAATCGTCCCGGTTTTTACGGGATCAGCCTTAAAGAACAGGGGCGTGCAATTTATGTTGGATGCCGTAGTTTACTACTTGCCATCCCCAGCAGATTTGCCACCAGTTAAAGGCCTAGACGCTAGTGGAAAGGAAACTGAGCGTGAATTCAAGGACGAGGTTCCGTTCTCGGCTTTGGCTTTCAAAGTTGCCACTGATCCATACGTTGGCCAGCTAACTTTCTTTCGGGTTTATTCCGGAACTTTAACCAGTGGGTCTTATGTTTATAATTCCACCAATGGTCAACAGGAAAGAATTAGTCGTATTATCTTGATGCACGCTAACGAGCGTCAGGAAATTAAAGAGGTGCTGGCCGGAGATATCGCCGCTACGGTGGGATTGAAAGCCACTAGAACCGGAGATACCTTAACCGACCAGGAGAATACAATCATTTTAGAGAACATTGTTTTCCCGGAACCGGTTATTTCCCTGCGTATTGAACCGAAGACCAAAGCCGATCAAGAGAAGATGAGCTTATCCTTAAAAAAACTGTCGGACGAAGATCCCACTTTTCGCATTAAGAGCGATGTAGAAACAGCCGAAACCATTATCTCTGGAATGGGCGAGTTACATTTAGAAATTATCGTGGATCGTCTCAAGAGAGAATTCGGGGTGAACGTAAATGTCGGTCGTCCGCAAGTGGCCTACAAGGAAACTATCCGTGAATCTGCTCAAGCCGAAGGTAAATATGTGCGGCAGTCTGGAGGGCGGGGACAGTATGGTCATGTGTGGATGAAGGTGGAGCCCATGGATCGAGGAGCGGGGTTTGAGTTCGTAAACGCTATTAAAGGAGGCGTAGTTCCTAACGAGTATTTACCGGCCATTCAAAAAGGAGTCAGAGAGGTTTTGGACAAAGGAGTGTTGGCTGGTTTTCCGATGGTGGATCTTAAAGCGACGGCCTACGACGGTTCTTACCACGAAGTGGACTCTTCGGAAATTGCTTTCAAGATCGCGGCTGCTACTGCTTTTCAGGAGGGTGTTAAAAGAGCTAAGCCGGTGTTATTGGAACCGATTATGAAAGTAGAGATTATTATCCCGGATAAGTTTATGGGTGAGGTTACTGGCGATGTCAGCTCGCGCCGGGGAAGAATTGAGCAAATGAATGATCGGGCGGTGTTGAGTTTGAAAGTAATCGATGCTAAAGTGCCCTTATCGGAAATGTTTGGCTATGCCACTTCCATTCGTTCTTTGACCGAGGGACGTGGCACCTTCACGATGGAGTTTAGTCATTACGAAGAAGTGCCGAATAATATCGCCCAGTTAATTATAGAGGGTAAAAAGTAAATTTAGGATATGAATCTTAAAGATGTTAAAAAATTAGTGAAGACCCTGGGACATGTTGTAGTCGTAGAAGAGGATGGTTCGGGATTGGTAATCATCTCGCTTGATAAATATCTCAGCCTGGTCAATGGACATGAGGAAGCAGTAACCACCGCTGAGGTATATACGGAAGAAAGCGGTGAAGTTGTCCTTCCCGAGAGCATTCGAGGGTTAAACGAACAAGAGCTAATGCTGATAGAGAAGCTCAATCAAGACATTGCGATTTTAAAAGAAGAAATTAAAAAGAAGGAGTTGGAGGAGCTGGAAAGTGGCTTAGGAGAAGGCTAATGGGTGTTGATCCCGTACGAAATTTAACAGTTTATGAGCAATAATAATCAGAGGCGAGTCGCTACAAATTCAGCCTAATGTTATAATCATTTATCAGTTAAATTTCGTACGGGATTGACTAAGATTCATTATTTGTTACAATAGTAGAACATTACATAGTTATAGTATTACTTAAGATAATAGCCATTAAATAATACGCCCTGAGCTTATTATTTAGTGTCTATTATCCTATCTCAATAAATGGCAGGTAAATTTGATCGAACCAAGCCGCACTTAAACGTCGGCACCATTGGCCACGTCGACCATGGAAAGACCTCGCTCACCGCGGCGATTTTGCATACTTTGAACCTCACCGGAGACGGCTATGGGGCCAGAGTGGAGAATATCAACGACATCGATAATGCTCCGGAAGAGCGTGCTCGCGGTATCACTATCGCTTTGCACCACTCCGAGTATGAAACTCCGAAAAGACACTACGCTCACGTAGATGCTCCTGGTCACGCCGACTACATTAAGAACATGATCACTGGTGCTGCTCAGATGGATGCCGCTATTTTAGTGGTAGCCGCTTCGGATGGTCCGATGCCTCAGACTCGCGAACACATTCTTTTGGCTCGACAGGTGGGAGTACCCCATGTCTTAGTTTTCTTAAACAAGGTTGACCAGGTAGATGATCCTGAATTGATCGACTTGGTGGAAGCCGAAGTTCGAGAACTTTTGAACAAGTATCAGTATCCTGGAAACGAGACCCCGATCATTCGTGGTTCCGCCTTGAAGGCTTTGGAAGCTAAAGATAAGGGAGATGCCGCTTTGCAGCCGGTTTTGGAGCTAATCAAGAAGTTAGATGAATATGTTCCAGACCCAGTTCGCGAAACCGACAAGCCTTTCTTGATGCCGATTGAAGACATCTTCTCCATTGAAGGCCGTGGCACGGTAGTTACCGGAAGAATTGAGCGCGGTATGATCAAGATCAACGAAGAAATTGAAATCGTTGGGTTAACTCCGACTCAAAAGACCGTGGTCACTGGTATTGAAATGTTCAATAAGCAGTTGGATGAGGGTATGGCTGGAGACAATGCTGGTATTCTGCTTCGTGGAACCAAGAAAGAAGATATTTCTCGCGGCCAAGTTTTGGCCAAGCCGGGCAGTATCACTCCGCACACTGATTTCGAATCTGAAATTTATGTTTTGACCAAGGAGGAAGGTGGTCGCCACACTCCTTTCTTGAAGGGTTATAAGCCCCAGTTCTATTTCCGCACTACGGATGTAACCGGAGAAATTACTTTGCCGGAAGGTGCTGAAATGGTTATGCCTGGAGATACCGTTACCGTTAAAATTAAATTAATTGCTCCGATCGCCATGCAAGAAAAGCAGCGGTTCGCTATCCGCGAGGGTGGAAAGACCGTAGGTGCCGGAGTAGTTACTAAGGTTACAGCCTAAAAGATTGTCCCCCGCTTTCTGGAGAAAGTGGGGGACTGTTCTAAGCACTTTGCAAAATGTCTACTGAAAAGAAAAAAACTAAAGAAGTAGCTCAACAGCGCATTCGCATTAAGCTTAAGGCGTACGATAATAAAATTATCGATCGCTCTGCTAAGCAAATTGTGGATACTATCGAGCGGGTGGGCGGAAAGGTGGTTGGACCGGTGCCGTTACCAACGGAAATTCACAAGTACACCGTCAACCGCTCCACTTTCGTCCATAAAGATTCTCGAGAGCAGTTTGAGATGCGTGTACACAAAAGACTGATTGATATCACCAACCCGGCTTCCAAAATCATCGATGCGTTGATGAATCTGAACTTGCCGGCTGGAGTAGACATCGAAGTGAAGTAATTATTCTCTTCCTCTTCCCATCTTTCACGGTGGCAAGAGATAAGGTAGTAATTCCCACGGGAGTCCTGCCCTAAATCCAATGGTTTTAAAACAGAAGAATTTATTAAAGACTTAGTTAAAAGTTTTTAGGTTTAGCGTACTTGGAATTTCCCAGCTAAACCTGGGTTTTTTGTTAACTTTTATAATTATTCGCTTCGCTCATAAACAAAGTGATCAAATTTATTCTTGGAAAAAAATTAGGAATGTCGCAGGTCTTCAGTGAAGACGGCAAAGTCACCCCGGTGACGATAGTTTTGGCTGAGCCGATGCGCGTGACGCAGTTGAAGACAGTGGAAAAAGACGGTTACGAAGCCGTTCAATTAGGTTCCGGAAAAGCAAAGAAACTTTCCAAGCCCATGAAGGGACATTTGAAAGAATTGGGTAATCTCCGAGATCTTATTGAGTGGCGAGGTAAAGTAGAGATGGTTATCGGTGAAACCATAGATGTCACTAGTTTTAATGTCGGTGATATTGTTAAAGTGAGCGGGATTTCCAAAGGAAAGGGTTTTCAAGGAGGAGTGAAACGCCATGGATTTAGAGGAATGCCCGCTAGTCACGGACACAAACATGTTACTAGACACGTTGGTTCCATCGGACAGCGTTTCCCTCAGCACACCTTGAAGGGGTTGAGAATGGCTGGACGCATGGGCGCGGATCGTATTAGTGTCCGAGGATTGAAAGTAGTGAACGTTGATAAAGATCAAAACCTGCTTTTGATCAAAGGAGCGGTCCCTGGCAGAAAGGGTACGTTATTGGAAATTCGTGGATAATTAACTAACCAAAGTGAAAACTGACTTATACAATCAGGGAGGAGAAGTGATCGGGGAAGTTCAGTTACCTGAAAAAGTTTTTGGTGTGGCTATCGATCATGACTTATTGCACCAAGCCGCCGTGGCTCAGCTAGCTAATCGTCGCCAAGTTTTGGCTCACACAAAAGATCGCAGTGAGGTTAGTGGAGGAGGAAAGAAGCCTTGGCGTCAGAAAGGTACGGGTCGTGCTCGTCACGGTTCGATTCGTTCTCCAATTTGGAAGGGTGGAGGAGTCGCGTTTGGTCCAAGCAAAGATCGTAATTTTTCTGTAAAGATTAATAAGAAAGTTAAGCGCAAAGCTATTTTTATGGCCTTGTCTGGAAAAGTTAAAGATAAACAGATTTTGGTTTTAGATGGGGTTTCCATCAATGAAGCGAAAACCAAGACATTGGTTGGGTTGCTTAAAACTATTTCTGGAAAATTAGCCGGTTATCGCAGTTCCAAAACCAAAAAGGACAGTGTTTTGATGGTATCGGCCAAGAGCGATGAGAAGTTGAATCGGGCCATTAATAATATTGGATTTGCCAAGACTTTAGATGCGAAGAGCTTGAATGTTCTGGACCTGTTATCTTACAAATATATTTTATTGACCCAGGATGCCATTCCTGTTATAGAAGAAACTTATAAAATCTAACCATGGGTATTAGGAATATTTTTAAAAAACGAGATGAAGCCAGTCAGCCTGTCACGGAAAAAGAAACCAAAAAAGAGACCAAGGCGACGGAGGCTACCATCCCCGATTTAAAAGGGAACGATTTTTCATACCGCAATATTATTAGTCCGTATTTAACCGAAAAGACCACAATTTTGAATGCCGATGGTCAGTATGCTTTTAAAGTTTTTCCCAAAGCGAACAAGATTGAAATAAAAAAGGCGATTGAGCGGCTTTACAGTGTGCATGTCGAGAAAATTCGCATCATGGTGGTTCCGAGCAAGGCGCGCCGCTTGGGAAAATATGAAGGAGAAAAGACTGGTTTTAAAAAGGCGATTGTGCGATTAAGAAAAGGAGAAAAAATTGAGGTGGCTCACTAAAGCCCAGGTTTATGTCTAAATTATACAAACCCACAACTGCATCACGAAGACACATGACGGGATACGACTTCTCGAATTTGTCTAAGGTTAAACCGTTGAAATCGAAAACGAAAGGTTTTCGTCGTTCGGTTGGCCGTGGTAATACGGGATTGATCACCGTGAGACACAAAGGCGGTGGCGTAAAAAGACTTTTTCGAGAGATTGATTTTCATCAGACGAAATTAAACATACCTGGAAAAGTTTTCTCTTTAGAGTATGATCCTAATCGCACGGCGCGTATTGCCCGTATTCATTATGCCGACGGCGCCCAGGCTTATATTTTAGCTCCGGAAGGATTATCCGTGGGAGATACCATTGTGATGAGCGATAAGGTGCCATTGAAGCCGGCTAATCGCGCTAAGTTAAAAAATATTCCTCAAGGTACAGAAGTTTACAATATCGAACTTTTTCCTGGTAAAGGCGGAGAAGTAGTTCGTTCGGCGGGATCGAAAGCAGTGGTCATGTCTAAAGATGCCGGCTATGTCCAAGTGCAAATGCCTTCTTCTGAATTACGAAAGTTTCCGGAAGATGCCATGGCTTCCATTGGACGACTCTCTAACCAAGAGCACAGCTCTATCGTCATAGGTAAGGCTGGTCGTTCACGTCATCTTGGTATCAGGCCGACGGTTCGTGGATCGGTCATGAACCCTGTGGATCACCCACACGGTGGAGGAGAAGGAAAGCAGGGCATTGGCCTGCCTTATCCGAAAACCCCGTGGGGCAAGCACGCTTTGGGAGTTAAGACTAGAAACAAGAAAAAGCGTTCTGCCAAGTTTATTGTTCGTCGCCGCAAGAAATAAGATTTTCATTTAACCATATGTCTAGAAGTGTCAAAAAAGGTGTATATGTAGACGAGAGAGTGCTCAAGAAATTGAGCAAGGTTCGTGCGGGAGATAAGACTATTATTAAAACCTGGGCGCGGGCATCGACGATTACCCCAGAGATGATCGGTTTTACTTTTGGCGTACACAACGGTAAAAATCATATCCCAGTTTTTATTACGGAAGACATGGTTGGACATAAGTTAGGTGAATTTTCTCCTACACGTAAATTTACTCGTCACGGAGGAAGAATGCAGAAAGAAATTGAGGCGGCTGCCAAGCAGAAAGAAATTGATTCCGCCAAAGCGGCTAAGGTTGAGCCAGAGAAGAAATAGTTTAAATTTCCATCATGAAAATTACTGCCCAATTAAATAATCTCCGCATTTCGCCTCGCAAGGTGCGATTGGTGGCTGGATTAATCAAGGGCAAGGATGCGATGGTAGCCAGGCAGCAATTGAATTTTTTGACTAAGAGATCTTCTGGTCCAATGGCTAAGCTATTAGAGTCGGCTTTGCAAAACGCCGAGCATAACTTTGGATTGTTGAAAGAAAATCTTTTCATTAAAGATGTGGTGGTGAATGAAGGTATGAAGTTGAAAAGATTTATGCCTAGAGCGATGGGAAAAGCCGGATCAATCCAGAAGAAAACTTCTCGCATTACTGTAGTCTTGGAAGAAAAAGTTCCGGGTTTGAAAGCGAACAAAAATGATGCCGCCAAACACAAGCACGAAGCTGGTGAGCACGCCGAAGAGGGACATAAGCACGATAAGAGTAAAGTTAAGCCTGAATCTGAAGTAAAATCTGATATTAATAAAAAAGGTGTTCTTGGCGACGTTAAAAACGCCGGCCGGAGACTATTTAGAAGAAAAAGCGTTTAGTATTTAATATTGTATGGGACAAAAAATTTCTCCAACTTCTTTCCGATTGAGTATTCATAAAAAGTGGTTATCCCGCTGGTTTGGATTGGGTAAAAAATATACCGAGTACTTTCACGAGGATTATGCGGTGCGTCAGTTTTTAAATAAGAAGCTCAAGAACATGAGTGTAGATCGAATCGAGCTTGAGCGTAGCCCCGATACTTTTACGATTATTGTATTTACTGCTCGTCCGGGTTTGATTATTGGCCGAGGAGGCACGGGAGCGGAGGATCTTAAAAAAGAAGTGCGCCGCTTGATTAAGCGGAAGACCGCTATTAGAATTGAGATTCAGGAATACAAAAATCCGGAATCTTCCGCAGCGATTATGGCCGAGTCTATTGTAGAGCAAACTGAGCGGCGTATTCCTTTTCGACGTCTGATGAAGCAGATGCTCGGTAAGATCGTCGCCAACAAAAAAGAAGTATTTGGGGCGAAGATAGAAATGTCCGGCCGCCTAAACGGAGAAGAAATTGCGCGCACCGAGCACTTGGAACAAGGAAATCTGCCACTGCAAACTTTGCGTGCCGACATTGATTATGCCAAGAGAACGGCATACACCACTTACGGCACGATTGGAGTGAAAGTTTGGATTTACAAAGGCTTAAAATTCGAAGACAAATCCTAAAATATGTTACAGCCTAAAAGAATAAAACACCGCAAGGTTCATGTTGGAAATATACCCGCCAAAGCTACTCGTGGCGCGACTTTGAGTTTCGGAAACTTTGGAGTGCGCGCGATGGAGTCCAAAATGATCACTTCGCGACAAATTGAATCTGCTCGCCGTACGATGACTCGTTTTATTCAGCGCGGAGGAAAAATTTGGATTAGAATCTTTCCGGATAAGCCGATGACCTCTAAACCCCCCGAAGTTGGTATGGGAGGAGGAGCGGGAGCTTTGAAAGAGTTCGTTGCCGTAGTAAGTGCCGGAAGAATTTTGTTTGAAATGGACGGCGTCACTGAAGCTACGGCTCGCGAAGCTTTTCGTTTGGCAGGTTACAAGTTGCCCATTAAGACCAAGTTTATTAAACGCTAATTATGAAAGTTTCCGAATTACAACAAAAGAATAAAACTGAATTACGGGAGATCTTAAGTGATCTGCAGATTAAGTTGGGCAAATTAAGATTTGAATTGAGTGCCAATACCCTGAAAGATTCCAGCCAGGTGAAGAAGGTCAAGAAAGATATGGCCAGGGTCTTAACTATTTTACGAAATCATTATTAAGTGTTATAAGTAAGAACCCTAGTAATCCTTGAGGTTATAGGGCCAATTTCATGGAAAACAGCCATAAAAACCAGGTAGAAGTAGGACGAACCCTTCAAGGAGTGGTGGTTTCGGATAAAATGATTAAGACCGTGGTAGTGGCTGTTAATCGTTTAAAAAAGCACCCTAAGTATAAAAAATATTACCGCGTGACCAGTAAATACAAAGCACACGATGAAGCCAGGGCCTATCATATTGGTGACAAGGTGATTATTCGAGAGACGCGACCTATTTCAAAGGATAAGCGCTGGGTGGTGGTAGAGAAAGTAGCAGGAAGTCAAAAGACGGAAGAAGGTTTATAAAGTAAAGCTGCCAAAAGGAATCTTACTTTATGAACTTGAAGAACTTTATAACTTGATAAACTAGTTTATGATTCAATTACGATCCATCGTTACTGTAGCAGATAATAGCGGAGCCAAAAAAGTTGGTGTCTTTAAGGTATTGGGCGGAACTCGCAAGCGCTATGCTCAACTGGGCGATGTCGTCGTGGTATCCGTTAAAGAAGCGGAGCCCCGTAAGCAAGTTAAGAAAAAAGATGTCTTACGAGCGTTAGTGGTTCGTCAGCGACAAAACTTCCGACGAGCAGATGGTAGTTATGTGCGCTTTGATGAAAACGCGGTTGTAATTTTAGAAGGTAAGGAGCCCAAGGGAGGAAGAATTTTCGGTCCCATTCCTCGTGAGATTAAAGAGCGCGGCTATGATACGATTGCTTCCTTAGCCCAAGAGATTGTCTAAACATATGTCCAAGATTAAAAAAGGCGACAATGTAAAAATGCTTTCTGGAAAAGACCGTGGAAAAAACGGGACAGTTTCTTTGGTTTTAGCCCAGGGTGCAGATGCGCGGGTAGTAATCGAGGGTTTGAATAAAGTAAAAAAACATCAGCGCGCCCGCAAACAAGGACAGAAAGGACAGATTATTTCCGTAGAAAGACCAGTAAATATTTCCAGCGTGCAATTAATCTGTAAGAGTTGCGGTAAACCGACGCGAGTTGGTTTTAAGGTGGACGGTGATAAAAAAGAAAGAATTTGTCGTAAATGTTCAGCCACGATTTAATAAAAAAGAGTTTAATATGGATACTCCAAGAATGTTAACTAAATATCGCAAAGAGATAGTCCCGGCCATGCGGGAGAAGTTTAAATACAAGACTGTTATGGCGGTGCCAAAAGTTTTAAAGGTGGTTTTGAATATTGGCGTGGGACGCTATGTGAAGGATGATAAGATGCTAGAAGTTATTGAAAGAGATTTAAGTTTAATCACCGGACAGAAACCCGCCCCGACTTTTGCCAAGAAATCCATCGCTAGCTTTAAGCTTCGCGAGGGGATGAAGGTGGGTTATAAAGTAACCTTGCGAGGAAAGAGAATGTATGATTTTATAGATAGACTAGTATCTATCGCTTTCCCCAGAACTCGCGATTTTCGAGGTTTGGATTTAAAATCTTTTGATAAAAAAGGTTCCTTGAATTTGGGTATTACGGAACAGAGTATCTTTCCGGAAGTGCATTATGAATCCTTAAAAGAAGTTTTCGGCTTAGAGATCGCGGTAGTAACCAGTGCCCAAAGAAGAGAGGAAGCGATTGAATTGTTAAAATTGATCGGATTTCCATTTAAGAAAGAAGAAAAGAAAACCAGTAAGAAATAAATACCATGGCGAAAGAATCAACTAAGGCGCGAGCCAAAAAGAAACCCAAATATTCCAGCCGGATTGTCCGACGCTGTTTTATCTGCGGAAGAAAATACGGTTATATGCGCAAGTTCGATTTGTGTCGTATGCATTTCAGAGAATTGGCTAGTGAAGGATTGCTGCCAGGTATTACAAAATCATCTTGGTAAGAGAAGTTCATCAAGTTTATAAAGTTATAAAGTTCATAAAGTAGAAGGATCAAGTCTTAAAACTTTACGGACTTTTCACTTTATAAACTATTCCGCTATGTATATTGTTTCCGACATGTTAATAAGAATCAAAAACGCGCAGGCGGCTCGAAAAGAGCGGCTTTTGATTCCGTTCTCCAAGATGAAATGGGAGATTGCCAAAGTCCTTAAAGAGGCGGGCTTTATTCAAGACTTTGAGAGAAGAAAAAAGAAAATAAAAAAGACCGAGCATGCTTTTATTGAAGTTAAGTTGGAGGTAACGGCAGGAGATGTGGCTATTTCTGAAGTAAAAATTATCAGCAAACCATCGAGACGGGTCTATATCAAAAAGAGTGAAATTCGACCAGTCTTAGGAGGTTATGGCATCGCGATTCTCTCTACTCCGAAAGGAGTAATGACGGGAGAAGAAGCCAAGAAGAATAACTTAGGAGGGGAATGGTTAGCTGAGATATGGTAAGAGAAGTTCATCAAGTTTATAAAGTTATAAAGTTCATAAAGTAGAAAGATCAAATCTTAAAACTTTAAAAACTTTACGGACTTTTCACTTTATAAACTAAATTCGATGTCACGAATTGGAAAAAAACCAGTAATTTTGCCCAACAATGTGGAACTAAAAGTTCAGGATGGTTTTATTTGGACCAAAGGACCAAAGGGTGAGCTCAAGAGACCATTAGATTCACGCGTGGAAGTAAAGGTTGAAGAGGGGCAGGTTTTTGTTACACTCAAGGAAGAGCGCAACGATCTTTCGGCAATCTGGGGCCTTTACCGCTCCTTAATTGCCAATATGATCAAGGGCGTAGAGGTTGGATTTGAGAGAATTTTAACCTTCCAAGGCGTAGGATTTAAGGCCGTAGCCACCGGAAGCACTATCGAGTTAAACCTGGGATTTTCCCATCCTATTAAATACGAAGCTCCCCAAGAAATTACTTTTAAAGTGGAGAAGAATAAAATTGTGGTCAGCGGAATTGATAAAGAGTTAGTAGGCCATGTCGCTTCCAGCATTCGCAATTTCAAAAAGCCGGAGCCTTATAAGGGTAGCGGTATTAAATACGCCGAAGAAGTTATTATTAAGAAAGCTGGAAAGAAAGCGGCGACTACAGCTAGTTAAATTTAAGCCATGGATAAACAAAAGCAAAAACTAATTCATCGCCAAAGAAGACACCATCGAGTGCGGGCGAAAATCACTGGATCTGCGGAACTTCCCCGTGTGGCGGTTTATCGTAGCTTAAAATACATCTACTCTCAGGTAATCGACGATTCCAAAGGAAAGACGATCTGCTCCATTAACGACATTAAGCTTAAAGAGAAGAACAAGACGGAACGTTCCTTTAAGGCCGGAGAGATGTTGGGAGAAATGATCAAGAAAAATAATATTAAAAAAGTTTTGTTTGATCGAGGTGGTTTTAGATATCATGGTCGGGTGAAAGCGTTAGCGGAAGGCTTAAGAAAGAGCGGTATTCAACTTTAAACCTATGGAAAAAACAACTACCCCACAACAAGGTAATCAAAGAGGAGGACGCGGAGGCGATTTTCGAGGAAGAGGCCGAGGACCGCGCTCTAATAACTTTGAAAAGAAATCTGAATTTGATCAGAAGGTTTTAGATATTGCTCGTGTCACCCGTGTTACCAAAGGAGGCAAGCGTTTTAGCTTTCGAGCCACAGTAGTTATTGGCGATGGCAAGGGTTCAGTGGGAGTAGGTGTGGCCAAAGGCCGCGACGTGGCCCAAGCTATTCAGAAAGCCACTCACCAGGCCAAGCGCACCATGATTAAGCTGCGCATTAAAAACGGCACCATCCTGCATCCCGTTTCTGCTAAATATAATAGCGCGGTAGTGGTCTTGAAACCGGCGGCAATCGGTAACGGTGTTAAAGCCGGTGGTCCAGTCCGAGCGGTGGCGAAGCTGGGGGGAATTGAAAATATTACCGCTAAGCTGACTTCGCGCACGAGAAACAAAATCAACATCGCCAGAGCGACGATTGAGGCTTTGGCTAAATTAAAAGTAGAGCAAGTGGTGACAGTTGTTACCCATTAATCTTAAAATATGCAGCTTCACGAATTAAAACTAAAGAATCAACCCCGCCAGGCCAGACGTGTCGGTCGCGGAGGTAAACGCGGAACTTTCTCCGGAAAGGGCAGTAA
The DNA here is from genome assembly GCA_030647955.1 of bacterium. GTDB lineage: Bacteria > Patescibacteriota > Minisyncoccia > 2-02-FULL-40-12 > IGHO2-12-FULL-4 > JAUSIQ01. The sequence continues at coordinate 63,298 of JAUSIQ010000003.1, forward strand.
AGGACAACAAGCTCGAGGAGCTCGTTTGGGCGTGGATTTTCGCGGAGGCAACCAGCCGATTTGGAAGGTCTTTCCTAAAAAGAGAGGCTCTACCAAAAAGACCGATATAAAACACCGTTATTTCCAAACCGAAGCGGCGGCTATTCCGGTTATTAATCTTGGTAAAATTAATCAGCTTTTCTCGGCGGGAGATACGGTTAGTCCGGCTACTTTGCTAGAGAAGGGTTTGATTCACGTTCGCAATAAAAAAGTTAAAATTTTAGGTCAGGGAGAGTTGGATAAAAAACTCAAATTTTCTGGATTGATCTTCTCTCAGTCTGCCAAGGATAAAATCTTGAAGTCTGGAGAAATTCTCTAATTACATGGAGCGTTTGCTAAAAATTTTCAAAATCAAAGATCTCCGCTACAAAATTCTCTTTGTGGTGGGTATTTTGGTAGTTTCTCGTATTGCTTCGACTATTCCGATTCCCAGTGTGGATGCGGATCGTTTGCGTGAATTCTTTGCCAATAACCAACTCTTCGGTTTGATCAGTACGTTTACGGGCGGAGGATTAGCCACGCTTTCGGTGGCCATGTTAGGACTCGGTCCTTACATTACCGGTTCGATTATTATGCAGTTGTTGACGATGGTCTTTCCTCCTTTAGAGCAGATGTATAAATACGGAGGAGAAGCAGGACGCGCTAAATTTAATCAATTCTCTCGAATGCTGACAGTGCCCTTAGCTTTCTTGCAAGGCTATGCATTTATTTCTTTGCTAGCTCGGCAAGGAGTACTGCAGCCTTTGTCTATGGGGCAGTGGGCGAGTTCGCTTTTGGTAGTAGCCGCTGGGGCGGTGTTCTTGATGTGGTTAGGAGAATTGATCACGGAGAAGAATATTGGCAACGGTATTTCTTTATTAATCTTCGCCGGTATTGTTTCCGGTTTTCCGGCCAGCTTTAGTCAGACCTTATCTATTTTCGATCGTTCTCAATTATTTATGTATATCGGATTTGCCGCAGTGGCCCTAGTGGTTATCGCTGGAGTAGTCTACTTAACGGAAGCACAGAGAAATATTCCCATTAACTACGCTAAAAAAGTTCGTGGATCCAAAGTTTATGGAGGAGTGTCCACTTACTTGCCGATGCGCGTGAATAACGCCGGAGTTATGCCGATCATTTTCGCTTTATCGATTCTGCTCTTTCCGGGCATGATTGCTAACTTCTTTGCCAACTCTTCGGTGAGCTTTATTAGTAATCTGGCCAACTTCTTCAATAGTTTTATTCAGAACCAGTTTTTTTATAGCTTGGCTTACTTCATTCTTGTGGTGGTCTTTACTTACTTTTACACTGCCGTCACCTTTGATCCCAAGTCTATTTCCGAAAATATTCAAAAGCAGGGCGGCTATATTCCTGGAATTAGACCGGGTCAGGCCACCACTCAATTCTTGGAACACTTGCTTAATCGTATTACCTTAGTGGGGGCCGTCTTTCTGGGTATTATCGCTATCTTGCCGAATATTGTACAGGCTTTCACCGGTATTACTGCCTTTACGGTAGGAGGTACCTCAATATTGATCGTAGTGTCGGTGGTGCTGGAAACGATGAAGCAGTTAGACGCCCAGATCTCAATGTACGAGTACTAGGAACCTTTGCGATAAAAAACCAGAAGCCCCGAAGATTAGGGGCTTTTCTGGTTTTTTCTCCCTAAAGGGTTTGCTCCATTTCTTTGTTAAAATCTCCGTCTGAGACTCACCGTACTAACGTACGTTTCGTCTCAATACTCGATTTTGCCGCGAACTGGAGCAAACGCAAAGGTTCTGATGATTCTCAATACTGGATTTTAGGCAAACGAGAAAATTTTTAGAAATTAGTCTCGATCATCACTGCTCATAATTTACGTGTAAATATTTCTCATAATTTAGATTTTTTTCATTGAAAATAAGGCCGAAAGGGCCTTTTTTTCATCTTCATTTTCGGTTCATTATGAGGGCCTATTATGAGGCCACGAGGGTATATACCCCTTGACAGCACTGTTATAAGGGTTTATAATATATAGATGAGTAGTACCTTGCATAACTAGCATCCCCAACGGGGGAGAAGGAGACGGTATGAAGTTCTGGATTTCAGCAGTTTTGGTCGCTTGTTTGGTCCTCCCAGTGGGGATGGTCCAGGAAGCGGCTGCGCAGGTGCAGGCCAAGAAAGCGGCTCCGGTGAAGAAGAAAACGACCCTCAGGAGGGTTGTTGCACCCGAGCTTCCGCTTAACGCCTACGAGACGTACTCGGAGTGCGAGCAGGCGCTCAAGCAGAAGAGGGGCTATTACGTGCCCACCTTCTTCGGAGAGAGAGGACGGAAGCCGAAACGGCCCGTGGCCTCCACAAGGGCTTTGGAAGCGGATGGTTGCGCCTATCTAAAGGTAGCCGGCGGAATGTACGCCTGGGTACCTCAGAAGAAGGGGACGCTTTACGACTATGATGCCGAGTATCATCCGATTCGTCGGCATGATTGCGGCAATTCTGTCGTGGAGATTCGCTATCCTAAGGCCGAGCCGGTGTTAAGAGCGATTGTGGCTGCTGAGGCCGAGCCTCGTGCTGAAGCAGAGCCTGTGCCACCTGCCGAGGCTCCGCCTGTCTTCACTTCCACGCCGGCTGTACCGGTGAAGGTGAGGCAGGATGGAGTGGTCAACATTGTTGGAAATAACAACGAGGTTGACTTCAGGAGCATTAAGGTCATTGAACGAGTCCATCCGGTTGTCGTAGAAAGGCACGGTATGTCTACCGGCACCAAATGGGTGATTGGCGGTGTCGCGGCCGGCATCGTTGGTGGGCTCGTGTACTTTCTGGTCAAGAAGGACAAGAAGGAGCCGGCGAAATCCAGCTCTGGACTTGCTCCTCGACCCTGACTGAAGAAAGGAGAGATAGTTCACGGTTGCCCCGCCACGCGATGGCGGGGCAACCAAACTTTTACAAAGACAAGTGTGTTTTGACGAATTATGAAGTTGGGTATATAATCTGCCCACTTCATAATGTTCATATTGTCATGGTCTAAACTAGGCATGACAATAAATTTTATATAAAGAAGAAATAAAATCGGTAATTAATGCATATGATGAAAAATATTTTTGGCGGAAAATTTTCTAAGGTCGTAACTTTCTTAGCAGTTGGAGCTGCGGTTTTTGTTGCTCTCTTAATCGCTTATACTGGCTCTAATGCCGAAGCGGTTAGTTGCGGTAATCCGGCTACCACGGCTACTTTAAATCCTTTCCCCATCACTTACACGGGAGAGCCTTGTAAAGATTATCCGATGGTCTCGGCTCGTTTAGTGGATGGTGGGTATCCTCAAAATGCCTCGGAACATAACGCGGGAATTTTTGTTAATCCCGGAGAAGAGGCTTATGTAAGTGTGTATGTCCACAACGGTGCGGCTGAAAACTTAGACCCGAATCAGACCACCGCTAAAAACGTGTGGGTATTTGCTTCCGTGGACGGTTCTATTGGGTCTGAACACACCGTTAGCGCTTCCGCTCGTGGAGATAACACTAATGAAATTGGCGGCAGTTTTCGCATTAGAACTGGAGCCAATGATCGTTTGGTCTATGTACCCGGCAGTGCTGAACTTTTAGATGCCGGCGGCGGCGTGATTGCTAGTGGGTTCGATGCCGGTGCTTATCGTATCGGAGACATGCTCGCTTGTTTTGATCACGTAGTTTATGTGCGCTTTAAAGTAAGAGCTGAGGGCGATGGCGCCACTTCGTCTGGAAGAGTTTTTCGTGATGGCGATATTAACCGTATTCCTAACGCCTGTTTATTTAATAGTCGCGTAACCTGGACTACTCAAAATGTTCAGGAAGCCAAAGTTTTAGTAAGAGATCCGGAAACCTTTGAAGAAAAAGTTTTCGGAATTGGTACTACTGGTACCGGCGAGACTCCGTGGTTGAAGCCCAATTTAAGTTATCGTTTTGCACTATGGAATACCTCTAATGGCCAAGAAACAAAATTGGACGACTTTTGGTTGGAAGTAGGAGATTTGTATTGTCCTACGGCCACCTCTACACCGACCCCAACTCCAACTTTTGTTCCTAGCCCAACCCCAACTCCAGTTCTTACTCCTACCCCGACCCCTGTACGCACTCCCACCCCAACTCCGATTTTCACTACTACCCCTATGCCAGTCGTGGTATCCAATCCAGTTTGTGATTTGAATTGGTATTGGCCTTACAATGTCAACCAGTTTGGGCTAAGAAAGATTGGTGGAGCATCAGATGTGCAAATTATTTTGACCGGATTTGCTCCAGACAGCACGGTAGTTATCAAAAATACCAACTTAGATAATGGTGGCACCCGTTCTGCTCCGGTGACCGTAGATGCTAGCGGAAGCTTTAATATCCGAGACATGACCACGATTCGTTCGGACGAATATTCCATTGGTACTTACAA
>JAUSIQ010000004.1 GCA_030647955.1 bacterium
AAAGAATTTGAAAAACACATGGCTTATTTAGCGAAGCATCATTTTAACGTCATCTCAATTTCAGATTTAGTCGGCAAGCTACAAAGGAAAGAAAAAATTCCTGCCAAAACGGTGGTGATTACCATCGATGATGGTTACGAAGATAATTACACGCATGCCTTCCCCATTTTAAAAAAATATAAACTGCCGGCGGGAATTTTTGTGGCCACGGACTTGATCGGGCAATTTACCACGGCACGGAAGGGGACGACTATGAATAAGTTGGGTTGGTCGCAAATGGAGGAGATGCTTAATAGTGGCTTAATCGAGGTTTTTCCTCATTCTCATACTCATCCTAAGCTAGATCAACTCACTCCTGAATTTGCCGAAAAAGAAGTTAAGGTTTCTCGGCATACTTTGGAAAATCAGCTGGGCAAAAGCTTACCCATTTTCGCCTATCCGTATGGGCGGTATAATAGGGAAGTGATTGAGATTTTGAGGAACCAAGGCTTTGAGGCGGCCTTTACGGTCAAAACCGGCCGAGTGCATCCGGGAGATAATCTATTTTTATTAAAACGAAATTCCATCGATTCCAAAGTCAGCTTTGCGATGTTCAGGGGGATCGTCCGGAGCGGACGAACCTAGTTCGTCAAGTTTGTAAAGTTTATCAAGTTAAAGATATGAAATTGAAAAAATGGTCCGTATTAAACTTTAAGAACTTTATAACTTTATAAACTATGTCACGCATTTTCATCACATCTTACCCATACGTTTACGAAAGATACTTTAAGGTCTGGGATTATTTTTCGGAAAAAGACCGGCTGGTTTTTATTCTGCCTAAAAAGTGGACGGCCAAAAAAGGGAAGATTTTGGTAGAGGCTCCGCGCCGGGAGGATCTGCGTATTATTCCCGTACCAGCCTATTTTAATCATTCGCACTATCCTCTGATTCGTGGTTTGTTGAAGGGTTGGATGCCGCAAGCAAAGCGGATTATAAAAGACGAAGCTCAGCCGGGAGATATTCTGTACACCGCCATCGAGCCTAATTTACTGACCACTTATTTAAACTCGAAGTTGGCCAAAAAACTTGGGATGAAGCACGTCTTTTTTACTTGGCAGAATGTCCCGTACAAAAAAAGACTGCATGGATCCAAATTGAGAATCACCGAGCGGTTGATTCGTAAAACCATTGCGAACTCCGTGGGAGCGATTGCCGGCAACACCAAAGCGGCCGAAATTTTAAGAGAATACTTGCCCGCCGAAGCTTCAGCGAAGGAGGGTGCCGGACCGGATTTTAAGATTTTAGTGGCTCCAATTTCCGGAGTGGATGTAAAAAGTTTTCGTCCCAAAATTCAGTCTGATTTTCGGCAGAAATATAATCTTGAAGGAAAAACGGTGTTAACTTTTGCTGGAGTCTTTGATGAGCGCAAAGGCATTCCGGCTTTGCTGGAAGCGTTTGAACAATCACAAAAAGAAAACTCAAATTTACATTTAGTAATGATCGGAGTGGGTAAGTTGCAAAAATATATTGAAGACTTTGTTCGCGATCATCAACTAGAAGATAAGGTGACGATGATCAAGTGGCTGCCCAACGAAGAGTTGCCGGGAGTGTTATGCGCTTCTGATATTTTTGTTCATCCTTCCGAACCGTTTGGGGGTTGGGAGGAGCAATTCGGATACTCTATGGCCGAAGCCTCGGCTTGTGGCTTGTCGGTGATTTCCACGCACTCCGGTTCAATTGACGAGTTAATTATCGATGGCAAGTCCGGAATTTTAATTGAGCCGGGTAATCGAGAGCAGTTAAAAGAAGCGATATTAAAAATGGCTGCTGATCGTCACTGGCGCGGTAACCTGGGGATGATGGGGCGCATGCATATGGAGGAAAATTACGGCCACGACATCATCGCCGAAAAATTTTCGGAGTTTTTTAAACAATTGTAAGAAATTGCACTTTGTTTTAAAATGGATTCATGGATAAGAAAGATCTGATCGAAGAATTAAAGAAGCAAACTCCTGTTCCGGGGTTAGATCCGGAAATTTTTGATATATTGAGGGGGTTGGTGCCGATGGTGGCACTGGAATTGTTTGTAACACGAACAGAGGGCGGATTTGGATTAAAGAAAAAGAAGGTGGGGGATGTCGAAGGCTGGTCTTTACCGGGAGGATTTATCGGAATGAATGAAAGTTTTGAGAAGGCCTGCGAAAGAATTGCCCAAAGAGAATTGGGAATTAAGGTAACCGATTTAAAATTTTTAAATGTTTTTAACTGGCCAGAAGGCAGTGATCGTCCGGCTCGTGGTCATGCCGTCACCCTTCTCTTTAGCTGTATCGCTCAGGAGGCTTCCGACCATATTGCCTATTTTCGTCAGATTCCCAAAGACACTCTTCCTCATCATCGAACTATGCTGGAGACTGGCTTGAAGCTTGTTAATTAGAAAAATGGCACCATGGAAGAATCGTCGTCTCGTAAGAGAGTAATTGTGGTAAGTCCGGCCGATTCATTTTTTACCGACCCGCACGTGCGGGCTTTTCAGGCTTTAGGGTTTGACTGTATTGCTTTTGATAATCGTAGTGGGGCCATTTACTCTAGTCCGTTCCTGCGCCGAGCCATGCGGGTCTTTCCGAAATTAAGGATTATTAAAAGAATCACTCTCGACCAAACCAATAAAAAGTTGTTACATCTGGTAAAGTCCTATCAACCCCATCTAATATTTGGAGTAAAAGCAGAAAACATCTATCCGCAAACGATTACGAAGATCAGGCAGATGGGTGCCAAAACCATCTGTTTTTATATTGACCTCATGGATCATTGGCCGGTTATCAGTCAGTTAGCTCCGGCCTACGACTTATTTTTTAATCAGGATCGCTTGGTTGTCAATCGATTGCGACGAGAGCTGAGCCTTACCAACTCGTTTTATATGGCTCACTCTGCCGAACCATTACCCGATGCTTTGACTAATCGCATTAATAAGTATGACATTTCATTTATCGGTACGCATAATAATCAAACTTATCCGAACCGAGAGAGGTATTTGAAAGAAATTGGAGATCTGGATCTTAATATTTGGGGAACAGACGGTTGGAAGACTTCTCCGTTGGCCGGATGCTTTAGGGGACGATCTTTTGGAGATCAGCGCTTTGAGATTTATGGCCATAGTAAAATTGTCATTGATATTAATTGGGATGTCATGCCGGCCGAGGGATTAAGTAATCGCCCTTTTGAAGTGACCGGAAGCGGGGCCTGTTTCTTTGTGGATCTGATACGCGAAGATATTAAAAGATGTTATGAAGAGGGCAAAGAGTTTGTGTCGTTCTCTGACGAAAAAGATTTGCGCGAGAAGGTGCGGTATTATTTAGAGCATGACGAGGAGCGTGAGCGTATCGCTCGAGCCGGTTATCAAAAGACAGTGGAACGGCACACCTATGTTAACCGTGTTAGACAACTTTTGGATATAATGGAGCATCCTGAAAAGTTTTGAGCGGGGTTGACGAATAAGGAATTAGTGCTATTGTTGTGGGTATGCGGATATGGACGTGAGGAAAAGGATATGACTCCGGAAGAAATGGCTCTTTGTCAGCTTAGCACTCTGGTCTTTAATGATAGTGTTGACGTTAATCTGGATTTTACTTATGTAACTGCGGAAAGTAACCAGAATCAACATGCAGGTGTAGCTAGGGCGGTGGATCTATCATACAATTGGCAATGGGATTCTGTGGTTTTTGGGATAGCCGGCTTTGATCATCTAGCGTCAGGCGGTGAGTCCGTCGAGGTCACTGAAAATAAAATGATCGCGGGTGGGATTTGTCCACGTTTGTTACGTCGGATAAATTACCCCGATTCTTCGGTTGGTCCGGACGGTGCTCATCATACGGGAACCGAAATGGCCCTGGTAGCGCGTTTTATTCTTGAAAACAATTATAGGCGGGTTGGCGTTATCGCCGCCCCATTTCATCAGCTGCGTAGTTATTTACATCTTCTGACTGCTTTGCATCGAGTCGGTTCTTCTGGGCAGTCAGTACAAGTGTTCAACTACCCAGGAGTTCCAGAAGATTCGTTTGAAGAGGCTCACTATTGGCTTCAGGAGACAAGCTATTCTCATGGAAAAGATCGCGGTTCACGCCTAGCCATTTTAGTGGCAGAAATATCCAAAATCTTACAATATTGGAGAAAAGGAGATTTGATTTCTCCAATAGAAGCACTGGGATATTTTGTACTTCATCGTTCCTAATTTTTTGCCCCGCTTCGGTGGGGCTTTGTTTTATGTGCCGATCTCTTGCCTAAAAGGGTTTTTTTTGGTATCTTATGTACACATTTTACTCATGAAAATGGCCGAAAAAACGATTATCAAGCTGGAACGGTGCCGCATTTGCAAAGGAAAAAAATTCTTCCCCTTCTTGAAGTTGCGATCGATGCCGAGGCCGAATGGGTTTTTGAAGAAGCCCATCAAGGAAGAACGTTACCCTTTGGACGTGAGCCGATGCCAGACTTGTGGCCATGTTCAGCTTGACCATGTCATCAGTGCCAAAGCGCTTTTCTCCCGCTACCTTTACATGTCTTCGATGTCCAAAACGATGTTGGATCATTTCCGAACTTCCGCCAAAAATTTAGTTAAGAGATTTAAGTTAAAGCCAGGGGCTTCGGTAATGGATATCGGCAGTAATGATGGAATTTTTTTGAGCACCTTTCCGAAAGGAATTAAGACCTTAGGCATTGATCCCGCCAAGAATTTAAAAGCAGTGGCGCAGGCTAGGGGAGTAGAAACTTATGTGGCTTTCTTCTCGGAACAAACAGCTAAAACCGTTCTGAAGAAATATGGTCCGGCCGATCTAATTTCTGGCATTAATGTTTTTGCTCACATCCATGATTTAGACGGTGTTTTTGATGGTGTACAGGTTCTTCTTAAAAAAGACGGAGTGTTGCTCATGGAGTTTCCCTACTTGGTGGATCTCGTCGCCAAAAAAGAGTTTGATACGATATACCACGAGCACCTCTCTTATTTTTTACTCAAACCCCTGCAGCTTATTTTAGCTCGACACGGCTTAGAAATTTTTGATGCGGAGCGGTTTCCCACCCATGGCGGAACTGTTCGTCTTTATGTCCAGCGCACCATCAACAAGCCTTACACTGTTACGTCCAGTGTCGTTAAACTTGGAAGGCTGGAGGATAGACTCGGCATGTATAAAGATGCGACCTATGCCAAGTTTTCAAAAAATATCCAGTCTATTCCTGTAGGGCTCATCGCTTTGGTCAAAAAACTACGGAAAGCCAATAAACGCGTGATCGGTTATGGAGCCTCCGCAAAAGCCAATGTGCTTTTGAATATGTGTGGATTTGGTCCAAAAGATGTAGAATATATTGTGGACTCGACTCCGTACAAGCAAGGACTCTATACCCCCGGGGCGCACATTCCGATCGTATCCGAAGAGCGTCTTAAAGAGGACCGTCCGGATTATGCCATTATGTTCATTTGGAATTTTCTAGATGAGGTTCTAAAAAAACAGCAGGGCTTCTTAAAGCGAGGCGGAAAGTTTATTGTTCCCGTTCCCAAGATAAAAATTATTTGAGACCTTTTGCAAAAGGTCTAAACCATGCGAGCCGTAAAAAAAATTATCCAACGCCTCTTCTCTTTTTTTGGCTTGAAAATATCCAGAATGAGGCCGGGAATTTTGACTGAAGAAAATCGTTTTAAGTGGCTCCAGGCGCTGGAGATCAGGACTGTTATCGATATTGGAGCGAGCAAGGGCAATGCTTCTTGGCAATTTCATCAGCTGTTTCCTACTGCTTCCATCTATGCTTTTGAGCCTTTGCAAGACTGTTTTAATCTGATGATCAAGAAAATGGAGGGAGTTCCCAAATTTCAGGCTTTTAACCTGGCGCTTAGCGATGAAGCAGGTGAGACCAGTATTTTTAGAAGTTCTTATTCCGGGTCTTCTTCCTTGCTTCCTATGGGTCAGTTGCACAAAGATACTTTTCCTCAGACCGCTGGCCAAAGACGGGAGACGATTCAAACCGACACGCTTGACCATGCTTTAGAAAAACAAAAGTTGCAAGAAAATATCCTGATTAAAATAGATGTGCAGGGCTTGGAAGATCGAGTGCTACGAGGGGGACTTAAAACTTTGGCACGAACCAAAGTTGTGGTTTTGGAAACTTCTTATGTTTCTCTGTACGATGGCCAACCGCTCTTCGACGATATTTACAAGGTGCTGGTGAATTTGGGTTTTGTCTATGTCGGGCTATGGGGAGAGGATTTTCACAGCCCCCAAGATGGCCGTCCGCTTCAGCAAGATAGTATTTTTATTAGGGAGAGTTCATAAAGTTTATCAAGTTCATAAAGTTATAAAGTGCTTCAATGACTTTATGAACTAAATCATGGAATTAGGTATTCTCAAAAAAGAAGAGGTACGGAATTATTTTGACCAAACCAATCTGGTGGCTTATTCTGAAGCTTTCGGAAAGTTTGCGCTAAGCGCTTATGAGAGCCAGCAGTCTTTTATTGGAATAAATAAAGGAGAGGACTTAAAAGCTTTTTTCCCCGTTTTTGAGAGAGTTTGTCGTAATCAAAAAACGGCCGAGGTCCCCCTTTTTATTTATACTGATATCTTTTTTGTCGATAAAAATTTCAATCTTGGGGCAAAAAAACTGGGAGAGCAGTTATTAAAGTTTTTAAAAGCCGATGTTTTGCGATTTAATCTTTACCATTTAAATTCCAGCGATCGCTCGAATTTAAATTATGATGGATTGGATCACATTTTTACGGCGATGGTGGCAGACTTGGGGCGAGCCCAAAATTATGAGGAGTATTTGGCGAAAGTTTTGAGCAAAAATGCGCGTAGCAAGATTTACAAAGCCTGCCAAAGCGGACTGGAGCTAACCTGGCTTACGTCCGAAGATCTAACCGTTTTTCACCAACTTTATAGTGCACATGTACGAATGTTGGGTTCCCGTCCCCATTCTTTAGAATATTTTCAGAAAATGTTGGCTGCTTATACCCCGGGCCGGGATCTGTTTATGATGGGCGCCAAGAAAAACGGCCGATTGATTACCGCCAACCTTTTTGTCATAAATAAGGATTACATGGAGGTCCGTTTTTTGGCCGATGATCTGGATTTGCGCCACCTCTTTCCCAATAATTTTCTATACGCCAAAATGATTCAATGGGCTTATGGGCAAGGGATTCGTTGCATTGATTTCGGAGGTATCCCCAAAGAGATGCGCTCCAATATTGAGTTCAAGATGAGCTTGGGGGCAGAGGAATGGCCAATTTACACCAAATATTTTTTCAGAAATTCTTGGCAAAAATTATGGTTCAAAGTGGGAAGAAAATGGCTCTATTGGAAGAAATATCGGCAGCAGAAGTTTATAAAGTTTATCAGGTTTGTAAAGTTATAAAGTTAAAATTTACTTTATGAACATTATAACTTGATAACTCGAAGAACTATTTATGAGAATCCTTTATATCGCCAATCAGCGTATTCCTACCGAGAAAGCCTATGGCCTGCAAATTTCTAAAATGTGTGAGGCTTTTGCCGATCTGGGCCACGAGGTGGTTTTAATGGCACCGACGCGACGCAATCCAATCAAGGAAGATCTCTTTGATTATTATAACGTCCGTCGCAATTTTAAGTTCAAAAAAATATGGGCGCTAGATTTTTATTTACCCGGCAAGTGGGATCGTCTGGCGTTTGAAATTAAAACCTTCTGTTCGGCGATGGTGGTGGCTTGTCGAGCTTGGCTTGGCCATTACGATGTTATTTATTCTCGAGATGAGTGGCCGCTTTGGTTTTTGAGTTTTTGTCGTCCGGGGAAAATTGTTTTTGAGGCCCATAAATTTTCTAAACCCAAAGGATTTATGTATGGACGCTTAAATAAACTCTCTAGGCCTTTGATCGTGATTACGCAGGGGCTCAAAAAGTCTTTTGCGGGTTGGGGCTATAAAATTGAGCGGATGGTCGTTTCTCCGGACGGAGTCGACTTGGAAGAATTTTCTCTTACGGTTTCTCAAGAAGATGCGCGTAAAAAAGCCAGTTTGCCCTTGGATAAGAAGATTGTGATGTATACTGGTCATTTGTATGATTGGAAAGGAGTAGATACTTTGATTGATGCCGTAAAACTTTTTCCGGAGGATTATCTTCTGGTTTTAGTCGGAGGAACGGAAGAAGACTTGTCCGCCTATAGTAGAAAGATTAAGGACAAAGGGTTTGCTCGGAAGATCTTTCTCTTAGGACGGTGGCCACACGGGGCCATCCCTAATTTCTTAAGAGCGGCGGATGTCTTGGTATTGCCAAACAAGGGCGGAGATCAGCTTTCGGAGAGTTATACCTCACCCTTAAAACTTTTTGAGTATATGGCCTCGGGGCGTCCAATCATTGCTTCGGATCTTCCTTCGTTAAGAGAAGTACTGAATGAGGATAATGCGGTTTTGGTAGAGCCCAATAATGCCATGACTTTGTTTAACGCCATTAAAAAAATCATAGATGATCCGGCTTTGGGTAAGCGTATCAGCTCGAAGGCCCTTGAAGAAGTTAAAAAATATACTTGGCGCAAACGCGCGGAGCAGATTCTAAATTTTCTTGGGCAATCTCGATAATATCTTTTCTTGGCGATCTCGCACAACGATTATATCCCCGTTTTGATAGCGGCTTTTCCCTAAAATAATTTTTCTCACGCATCGACTAATAAATTCCGGCCCCTGCTTAGAGGCGGCATCACCGGCAATTTTCTCTCGCATGGGTGTATTGGTGGGTCCGGGGCAGATTGTAAAGCAGGGGGAGGATGATGGTCTCTGGGCTAAGGCCGTAGAGAGGACATGGAGGGCGGCTTTGGAGGCAGAGTAAACCGGGAAAGTGGGATTGCTGCGCAAGGCGGCCGTGGAAGAAATATTAATTATTCCTCCCTCCTTATTTAGGAAAGGAAGGAGTAGGTGAATGAGGTAATAGGGAGCGAGGAAGTTGACTCTCACTGTTAACTCTGCGTTTTGCAATGTCTCTTTTTTAGCAATGTGTCCTGCTGAGTTCACTATCCAATCTATAACCCGAAAGTTTTTCTTTGTAAAATTGATAAAGCTTTTTATTTCGCTATAATTGGATAAATTTAAATCGTAGACTGAACAACGTCCTCCATCGGCGATAATAGATTTCTGAAGATGGTGTAAGCGAGATTTGTTTCGTCCCGTAGCGATAATCAGTGCCCCGGCATTAGCCAGGCTTATGGCGATCTCCTGACCGATTCCGCTACTTGCCCCGGTAACGATGATTTTTTTATTATTCAGTTCCGTCATCGAACAAGATCTTAGCATGGCGGTTAATCCCTTTCAATGAATATCAATGATTCCCTGGCTAATATAGGACAAGCGGCTAAGCGCTGTCACATGTGTCGGGATAAAAATCTTCAACCCGTACTTGATCTTGGCTTTCACCCCCCCTCCGATGCTTTTTTGAGGCCGGAACATCTATCTATTCCGGAGGTAAGATATCCTCTTCGTTTAGTTAGTTGTCAGGCTTGCGGACTCTTGCAGATAGACTACTTGGTAAAACCGGAGATTCTTTATCAGCGAGATTATCCTTACGAATCCTCAACTACGGCGACAGGCCGAGCGCATTATCACAAGATGGCCGCAGAGATTTGTGAGCAGTTTTCCCTTCCCGAGAAATCCTTAGCGATCGATATCGGCAGTAATGTGGGGGTGCTACTGGAGGGATTTCAAAAAAAAGGCATGAATATTTTAGGCGTGGATCCGGCCGAGACTGCCGGGCGTAAGGCGATCGCTAACGGGATACCCACTATTATTGATTTTTTTGGAGAGAAGTTGGCGTATAAAATCGTAAAAAAATATGGAAAGGCTCGGATTATTACCGGTACGAACGTTTTTGCCCATATTCTAGATCTTGATGGTGTAGTAAGGGGCATGAAAGTTTTGTTGGCCCCCAAGGGCGTGATTAGTATTGAAGCGCCCTATGCCGTTGATCTTGTGAAGAATTTGGAATACGATACTATTTATCATGAGCACATTGGATATTTATCCGTAAGACCGATGGCGCGATATTTCAAACGGTTTGGCCTGGAATTATTTGATGTTAAGAAGTCAAAAATTCATGGCGGCACGTTGCGCTATTACGTCGGTAGGAAAGGTGCTTATAAAGTAAGTCCAGCCATTGCGGAGCACATTAAGCTGGAAGAGAAATTCGGACTTTATTCTTTAAAAGAGTTACGAAAATTTGCCACTAAGGTTGGGGAGCAGCGCTTGGCTTTAGTAGAGCTATTGGGTAAGTTAAAAAAAGAAGGCAAAACAGTGGTAGGTATTTCTGCGCCGGCTAAGGGTAATACTTTGCTGAATTACTGTAACCTGGACGGGCTCTATCTGGATTTTCTTACAGAAAAAACGCAGATAAAGATTGGGCGTCATTCTCCGGGAATGCACATTCCGGTTCGTTCTGACCAGGAGGTATTGGATGTTAAACCGGACTATGCTCTTATTCTGGCCTGGAATTTCGCGGAGGAGATTATGAAAAATTTATCCGAATTTAAAAAAGCGGGCGGGAAGTTTATTATTCCCATCCCGAAACCGAAAATAATTTAGAACCTTTCCGCTTAAATTCCGGAGCCCGAAGATTGGGGGCTCTGCGGAATTTAAGCCCTAGGGGTTTCCCCAATTTCTTCGTTAAAATCTCCACCTGAGATTCTCCGTACTCAAGTACGTCTCATCTCAGTGCTCGATTTTGCCTCGAACTTGGGGAAACGGAAATGTTCTAGTAGAATTAATAATCGTATGAAAAAAGTAAAAGTTTACAATGTCGATCCGGTATTTAGTGACCAGCGCGGCCATATTTTTGATATTTTGGAAGAAAACGTGGGACACGTGGGTATGGTTACGTTCGCGAAAAAAGGCTTGGCTCGCGGAAAGCATTATCATAAAAAATCTACGCAATATACTTACATTCTTAATGGCAAGGTAAAGCTGATTACCTCTGATGTGAAAGGGAATAATAAAAACGAGTTTGTATTAGAGAAAGGAGCCTTTGCTGAAATTCCGCCGAATGTGGTGCACACCTATGTTTCTTTGAGTAAAGCGGAGATGCTCGATATGACCACGGTCAATCGTAAAAAGCAGGGATACGAGAAAGATACTATTAGAGTCTCGTAAACTTTCTGCTCAGTTTTATCATGAGAATATGCCTCGTGGCTAACAACTTAAATCCCCACGCTGGCTGGGGTAGATTAGTGTCTAATGTGGCGGAAAAAATCAAAACCTTGGGTCACGAGGTCGGTTTTATATTGGAGAAAGGAGTGAATAATGAAAATACTTTGGTAGTGCCCTTGAATCTTAAGCTTAGCAATCTTTTCAATTTGCCAGGGTCTATGAGAAGGGTAAGGCGATTTGCAGCCGGTTATGACGCGGTGATCTCTTATGATATTAATCCTTACGGCATTGTCGTCTCTTTAGCGATGCTCGGATTGAAGAAAAAGAAAGTGGCTTACGCTATCGCCACTTATTCCGTGCTAACCTCCGGGCACTTCTTTAAAAACATGTTAATGCGCTGGGCCTACCAACAAGCTGATGCGGTATGGTCGGTCAGTAAATTCGTAGTGCAGCAGATCGAGAAGTCGGGATATAAAATTAAGACTTGCGAGATCATTCCGGTGGGAGTGGATACCAGTTTTTTTAAAAAAACCGAGCGGTCAGTTTCTAGACCAATTCCCTCTCCCTATATTTTGAGCGTGGGTGCCCTCAAGTATCGTAAAGGTTTCCATGTTTCTATTCCGGCTTTTGCGGCCATTGCCAAAGATTTTCCGGACTTAAAATATGTCATCATCGGCGATCAGGACATGTCTTATGCTAAAAGGATGAAAGCTCTGGCGGCCGAGCTTCAGATTGAGGACCGGATTATATTTTTGGAAAAAATCAGCGACGAGGATTTATTGAAATATTACTATAACGCTTCTTTATTTGTGTTAACTCCGATCACAACTCGGGAGATGATAGAAGGTTTTGGAATGGTATACTTAGAAGCAGGAGCCTGTGCGCGGCCAGTAGTGGGGACTTTAGATTCGGGAGCGGAGGCGGCTATTGTTGAGGGAGTCACCGGTTTTTTGGCTCAACCGGAAGCTGGTGCTGTAGCAATTGCAATGCGTAAGATCTTGGAGAATGCTACTTTAGCCGCTTCGATGGGAGCGAATGGAGTGAAAAGAGCGGCTGAATTTGATTGGGATAAGGTGGCGGGGATGTATGTGGATAGTTTACAGAAACTTTTGCGATCATGAGTCTTCCTTTATTAAATACTATAAAAAGTCGTTGGCGACGGCCCTGGCGTTACAGCCAGATTTTTTGGCTGGTGATTCGGATGAAGCCCAGAAAAATTATGGAGATTGGTACCTGGACCGGGGATCGTGCCTTAACTATGATTAAGTTGGCCAAGGGTTATCGTCGACAAAAAGAAATTGATTATTACGGTTTTGATCTCTTCGAAGAGATGACTCAGGAGAGATACTCCGAAGAAATTTCGAAGTGGCCTCCGGCTCAAGCGGAGGCGCAGGCTAAGCTTTCTGCTACGGGAATAAACATTCACTTGTTTCAAGGAGATACGATGAAAACCTTGCCCCAAGAAGTACCTGCTCTACCCAAAATGGATCTGATTTTTATTGATGGTGGGCATAGCCTGGAAACGAGTGCTAATGATTGGCAGTGGGCGAGTCGGCTGATGCATGAAAAGACCGTAGTAATTTTTGATGATTACTGGTCTGATCGAACTGACGCAGGCTGTAAAGTAACAGTAGACTCTTTAGATCGAACAAAATATAGTGTGACTCTTTGGCCACTGGTCGATAAATTCAAAAAAACTGCCTTTGGGCCACTGAAGATTAAGCTAGCCAAAGTTACGAAGAGATGAAAAATAAAAAGTTCTTACTAGGAATTTTACTAGCAGGATTAGCAGTAAGACTTTTTCTGTTGGTCTATTTCTCGGAAAAGCCATCCTTCTTTCTTGACGATGACTCTCCCGGGTATCTGCAGTTGGCCGAAAACATTAAGCAGGGGAATGGCTTCTCGTGGGAATCTGCCGCTCCTTATACTCCCAATTCTTTTCGTACTCCAGGATATCCCTTCTTTCTTCTTTTGCACCGTGCTATTACAGGTAATTATCGCTCGGCTTTGGTGACACAAATTCTTTTGGTGGTAGCCACGGCTTATCTCATTTTTCTATTAGCCAAAAATTTTGGTGGTTATCTTTGGGGTACGGTGGCCGTCGGTGTTTTTCTGTTTATGCCTTTTTCGGTGATGGTTTCTGTTCGGTACCTCACGCAGTCTTTGTTTGTCTTCAGTTTGTTGGGGGTGGTCTGGGTATGGTTGCAGTTTCTTAAAACAGATCATCACCGCTATCTTTGGATTACGGTTGTGCTGCTACCAACTCTAGCGCTTATTCGTCCTATCGCTTTTTATGTTTACCTGCCGTTCTTGGTCGGTTATCTTTGGTATCGTTATCGGGCTGATCAAAAAATCAACTGGACTCGTTTTCTGATTATTGCCGTACTGATGGTAGCGGTATTTTTTATGGTTTTGAGTCCGTGGCTGATTCGCAACTGGTTTTTGTTCGGGCATTTCTCGCTGGCTTCCATTCCCTCTTACCAGCTCTACTTTTACGATACTCCGGCGGTGTACGCCCATAACCATGGTCTAAGTTATGCTGAGGCGCGGCAGTTTCTGGAAAAAGATATTGAAAAATATTTTAGGGTGGCTCGCTTTGAAGACTATATGACGTTCGAAGTCAGTGGGGTATTAGCTGATCGAGCTTGGCACTATCTGCTTGAATCCTGGCCGGGTTTACTGATAACGCGAGCCGTACTGTTTCTTAAATTTTTTGTCCGAGACGGAATTCGCTATTGGGGTGAGTTTGGGTTGGGCGGGTTTCTTCTAGAGTTGGGAGCTCTGGTGGAGAGGGGAGTACTATCCCTGCTTGGGTTGGGGACGGCACTGTTTACCTGGAGAGTTTTAAGACGCCGAGACTTTGTCTCCGGGGCAGGTGGCTTCTTAATGATCCTCATCGCTTACTTTGCTCTGCTGACCGGAGCGGTGGCTTCTGCGGGTCTTCGTTTTCCTGTCGAGCCCCTTATCATTCTTGTCGGTCTCTTTGGCCTCACCACCCTAAAAAGCTTTAAAACATAGCGTGGGGCTTTTCTATTACTTTAATGACTTTATTTTTTTATACAAAGAAGGGAAGTTGGATTTTAAGAACCAGCGCCACTGCTGTCGCCAAAAGTGGTTGATGTCCATGTAGTGTTTAAAGATATAGTCGTCCGTTCTCTTGTTGATAGACGTGGAAGTGGGATGCACGAGGGGGAAGGTGATGGGCTCGACTGGAACATGGGCCCGCTCATCATTGGGATCCATAGCTTTATGGGCACCCTCGGTGTCAAAACCAATATTAGTCATTAAATTGGTTTTGGGAACGATTGATAATCCGCCCTGTGTCCAGCGAGTAAAAAACCATTGTGTGTCCCAGCTATCTACGGTTTGGGCGTAGTATTGATCAAAAAGGTGGTTATAATGCTCCACCGCCGGTGGATTTTTTAAAACCCTTTCGAGGAGTCCGGATTTTTTTATTTCCGGCCATTTTTTTACATTGACATCGTAATATTGCCAGGCGCGTCGCCAGGTAGCCCAGCCGCATATTAACCCAATATTAGAAAAATAATAGCTCTCGTTGCAACGGAATTTTTGATCTTTGACGGCCATATTATAACCACCGATATGCATGATTCTTTCATCGTGGCGGTACTTAGCCAGCAACTCTTGGCAAAAAGGGAAAAAGCTCTGATCCGGCAAGCAGTCGTCTTCGATGATAATTGCTTCTTCGGTGTTGGCAAAAAGCCAATCTAAACCGGAGGAAATTCTTTTTTTGCATCCCAAGTTTTTATCGGCATAGTTTTTAAATACTTGGCAGGGCCAGTCGATACCTTGCTCAATAATATTACGAACCTCTTGGCATTTAATGGCCTCGGCTTCATGGCGAGGGCCGTCGGCGATAATATAGAGTTTTTCGGGGCGAGCTTTTTTAATGGCCTCAAAAACCCGAGCAGTTTTACCGGGGCGATTAAAAACCATAAACGCCACAGGAGTAGTCAGTTTGAAATCTTGAGACATAAATTAGGTGTGATGTATTATAGATCTTGCTTTTTTAATCAACCTGCCGATTACCGGCCATTTTTTAATACAGTCTTTAGTGAAGGCTCGGCGTAGTTGAATTAGGCGAAATTTGATCAGATCTGTTGTGGTGATGTGGCATAAAGAGCGTAAATCATTACGAGCTTGTGGATCACGAATGCTTTTCCAGTTTTCGCGCAGGTTCATTTCCAGGGTGGGAAATGTGAAAGTCATTAGCAGAAACTCGCGTCCATCATATCCGCAAAGCTTGCCGTTCAGCATTTTAATCCTATCTTTAATATAACGCGGTTCGGGATGAAAGTGTTCAGCAGAAAGACTGTTGACCTTGTGGATTTTAACCGATGGTTCGTAGCACCATTCCAGGTTGATATGTTTGTCGGTATGTTCATTGAGTAGAATGAATTTTTCGGGGTGGCGCTGACGCAGCAGAGAAAAGACGGCCATTAGTTCGTATTGCGGTATATCTTCCCGCTCTTTGGCTAATAGTTCGTTGATGGTGTTAACGATGGGCATATCCATTTTGTGGGCATGTCCGTGGATCCATTCTTTTTGGGCCAGAGATTCTTGGGAATTAAGGGTGACGGTATTTTCTCCAAAGCCATGCTTAATAAAAAAGTTTGGAAGACTCTGGGTGAAATCCAAGTTGCCGCAGACTACGGTGTCGAGATCGAGCCAAATGACGTCCTCTCCCTGGCGCATGTGCTTCTCTAGGATAAAAAAACGATGAAAGGTGAGGTTGAACCAGCGAATGCTGGGGTAGAGGACAGCGAAGTCTCTTTCTTCTTCATGGTGCACTTCGACCCGATCTCTCCGTAGCCATGTCCCGGGCATATTAGTATAAACGATTATTTTAAAATTTTGGTGATGCCGCGCGACGGCATTGTAGAAAAGATCAAAAGCCTTTCGTAGAACAAAAGGATGAACACGGCCAATATCAAAGACCATGGTCATGATGGTAACTGGTCTGTCAATGATTTTACTTGAAGTATTCAAGATTCGACCCAGCCCATTTAATATAGGAATCAATCCCGCTCCAGATATTGGTTCGAGGCCTCCAGCCTATAGAGGTAGCTTTGGAGATGTCAGCGTTAAATTCCAATACTTCCCCGGGGCGAGCGGGTCCATATGCTACGATTGAACCAAATCTTTTGGCGACATGGTGAGCGATAGCGGCGATGGAGGTGTTCTTCCCGCTAGCGAAATTGATAACATGTCCGGAGAGATTTTTTTTCTTTAAGATCAGGTTGTACATGTTAACAATGTCAGAAACGTGGCTGAAATCTCGAGTTTGTTTTCCGTCACCAAAAACGGTAAGGCTCTGTTTCTGTATTGCGCGAGCGGTTAAGATAGGGATTAGTGCTCCGTATTGACCGGATTTCTGTCTTTCGCCGAAAACATTGAAGGGGCGAATGATTACTACATCAGTTCCGAAGGATTTATAGTAGCTATAGCAGAGACGATCGGCAGCTGCCTTGGAAGCCGCATAAGGACTATTCGGTACTAACTTGGCGTGCTCATCCAGCTTTCTCTTACGGCTATCATCTCCATAAACTTCGCAAGTAGAGCAAAAAATTAAGCGCTTTTTGTGTTTGGTTACGGCGTTGAGAATGTTTACAGTACCCATGACGTTAACCTCGGTGACTAAAGAAGGGTTGTCTAGAGATTCTTCCACGTTGACCTTGGCGGCTAAGTGGAATACCACCTCCTGATTTTTGACCAACTTATCGACTACGGCGTTATCTAGAATAGTTCCCCAAACTATTTTTACCGGATATTTTCCTTTAACGGTTTTTAAAAATTTAACATTCAAATCTGCTCGCGGAGAGCGAGTATTTAAGATGGTGATGGCATGCCCTTTTTTTATTAAATCCGCGGCGAGATGACTTCCTTGAAAACCCGCTCCGCCGGTAATAAGTATTTTCATCGTAAAGCCAATATAGCGGAAAATATTGTAATTGAAAATCTTCTCATTTCCAGTTTTCTATGGTATAACCTAACCAGAACTTTTATAAAATTAAGAGGACTTATGGCCAAAAGAGGATTGCGCTTAGACAAGGATTTTCCGGTGGTGAAGCCTTCTAGTTCTCAATGGGGCATTCTAGATATTTTGCATGAAACTAATGCGGATAGGGTATGTTTAGCTGCGCGCTCGGCGGGTTTTAAAGGTGATACGGACATTCTATTGGCTGCTCCCTTGCCCTCCCCGGTCTCTCCTCAACAGAACGAAGCATTAGGATTGTTTTATATCGGAGAGTCCGCGCGACGATTTGGCTTCCGCGTAGAGTACTGGGACGCTCGGCATGAGCATGAAGAAGTTTTCTGGAAAAAATTAGCTTCAGCTAATACGGTTGGATTTACAGCTATTACGGGTTATCAGCTTTCAGAATTTGTACGTTTAGCAGAATTGGTCAAAAAGCGCTATCCAAATATGCCAGTTATTTTGGGCGGAGCGCATGCCACTCTAACTAAGCCGGAAGTTAATCTAGCCGATCCGCTAGTGGATTTTGTGGTCCTGGGAGAAGGAGAGTTGCGTCTGCCAGCTTTGCTGTACAGTTTTTATACCGGAGAAGGGATGAAGCTGGTAGATGGGATTGGCTATAGAACCGAAGATGGAGAATTTATTATCAATCCTAGCGTGCATGTTCCTGATCCGGCGAAAGGGCATTTAGTGCGTGCGGTTTCACCTTGGACGATGCCATATTTCAAAGCCGCAGCGGCGCGCAACGAGATGATCTTGCCAACTAGTCGTGGCTGTCCGTGGTCAACTGATTCTTGCGATTTTTGCAGTGTCGGAAAACAGTATCTAGATTCCTACCGTGGCTTTCCCTTTGAGTTGTGGAGAGATGATATTCTGGCCGTGCATAAAGAGGTGCGGGTAAGGCACATCGAGCCGGAAGATGAAAACTCGGCTTTAGCTATTTTGGAGGCACAACCGTATCTCCCGTTTCTAAAAGAACTGGGAGCTTCCTCTCATCTACATTTGCGATCGGATCAGCTTTTGGATGCTCAGCGGGTAAAATGGTTGGCAAAAATGGGAGTAGTGCGAGTTCATATCGGAGTGGAGTCGGGTAATGAGCGGGTGCTGAATCAGGTGATGCATAAAAATGAGCATGTCGAGGATCACTTCGTGGCGGCCCGCAATCTCGCCACTGCGGGTATCGAAATGGTCGGGACTTATATCGTGGCCAACCCGACCGAAAATTGGGAAGAGATTAAACAGACTTTGGACTTGGCCGAAGATTTATCGAAGGTTTTTCCAAAAGGGGGATACCGAGCCACGATTTATGTGCTAGCGGCTCTCCCTGGTACACCCATTTTCTATACCATCGAGCGTATGCAGGAGTTCAATGCACGATTAGAAGAGCGAGGCGACTTAAAAGAACTAGCCGCTTGGTATAAGCTCCCCGTGAAAGCAGAGGAAAGAATAAAGCTAGACCCTCAATTACAGGTTTGGGGGAAGGGTCAAGAACGGCATCCCAAAGTAGCGGATACGGTACAGGAGGTGCTGGGTAAATTTTTGATCGGACAGGAAGGTTTGGGGCGATTAAAAGAAGAAACCCATAAGTGGTTGTGGCCGACCCCGACGACTTTACGAGGCTGGACGCAGGTCTCCGCGGCCTATAATCCCTACTTACCAAAGGAGTGGAATGCGATTTATCCCATTGCGGGAATGCATCACAATAAATTTCATAAGAGTCCGCAAAATTTTCCAGGATGGAAGCGAATTTTGATTAAACCCTTTGAATGGTTGAGCGATGTTCGTTATCGCCATCATTTCTTTAAGTATGCCGCTTTTGAACTCTGGTTGCTCGAGCATCTTTTGCGGTGGGCATCAAAGCGTTCGGTGGGTAAAAATTTGGATGAAGTCCACCGGCGCAAATTTATGGAATCGTACTCCGAAACATTAGCTGGACATTAAAGACTTGTTTTGACAAGTCTTTTTTATTTTCGATTCAACGCGTATAATGCCAGCATGATATTGGCTAGAGCTCCAATGCGCATAAGTTTTGTGGGGGGCGGAACTGATCTTCCCGATTTTTATCGTCGCTCACCGGGGCGAGTGATTTCGACGGCCATCAATCAGTTTGTTTCGATTGTGGTTCATCGTACGCCTTATGTCGATAAAATTTCGGCGCGCTACTCTCTCTCTGAAACAGTCGATCGGCCCCATGATTTAGAGCATCCTATTATTCGGGCGGCTTTATTAGACCTTGGTATTAATAAGGGAATTGAGATTGCTTCTTTCGGTAGCTTATCGGCTAAAATGGGTCTGGGTTCTTCTTCTAGTTTTTCGGTGGCCCTGCTCAAAGGCCTTCATGCTTTTCAGGGTAAAAAGCTCGATCGTGCAGAGGTTGCCGAAGCGGCTTGTCGCCTGGAGATCGATCTACTTAATCAGCCCATCGGCAAACAAGATCAATACGCAGCCGCTTTCGGTGGCTTTAATATCTTTCAGTTCAATCCTGATGGAACTGTGGATGTAGAGCCTATTCTACTGGATTACCAAAAAAGATCCGCCCTAGAAAAACACATTTTACTTTTCTTCACAGGACTAACCCGCTCTGCGGCCGCGGTGCTTTCGGAACAGCGCTCCAATATAGACGCGAAGTTCGGTACTCTGCAAAAGATGGCGGAATCTGTTTATGAATTTAAAGAACAACTATTAAAAGGAAACTGGCCGGTCTTAGGGGCGATGCTTCACGAAGGCTGGCAGCAAAAAAGAAGTCTGGCCTCTACCATTTCTAATTCGGTTATCGATCAGCTTTATTTAAAAGGAATGGAAGCGGGAGCGTGGGGTGGAAAGGTCTTGGGAGCAGGAGGAGGGGGGTGCGTTATGTTCTTAGCAGATCCTGAGCGCCAAGAATACATTAAGCAGGCAGTGTCGGTCGTGGCTCGCGATAATCATTTAGAAGATTTTCGGCATATTTCGGTTAAGTTTGTTCAATCCGGAGCGGAAGTATTATTTAATGGCGATGGGCATTTTAATTCCCACCTAATTTAATGGAAGAGTATATTCAAAAATTTTCTAATAAAGTTATTGCCGCGATCGAAAATTTACCTAAGCGAGAGATATCTAAAGCCTTAAATATTTTGCAGGCCGTCTATGAGCGAGATGGGCGTATCTATGTTTTTGGTAATGGTGGTTCCTTGGCGTTGGCCACACATTGGGTGAGCGATTTTAATAAGACCGTTTTTAGTCATCACCTTAGTAAAACGGTGCGGCGCTTTCAGGCGATTCGATTACCAACCACTGAAGAAGAGCTCACCGCCTGGGCTAACGATGTCGGCTTTGAAATGGTTTTCGCTGGACCGTTGCAAAACTATTTACAGGATTCAGATGTGGTTATTGCTATTTCTAGCTCCGGCCAATCCCCCAATGTTATTAAAGCCGTAGAGTTGGCCAAGAAAAATAAAATTCCGATTATTGGGTTGTCGGGGTTTGATGGTGGAAAGTTGAACACCTTAGCGGACGCGAAGATTTTTGTCTCGACCGAAAAAGGGGAGTACGAAATAGTCGAGGGGGTGCACGCGGTTATTTTGCACATGCTCACTAAATACTTCCAGGACTACTTTGACCACCTGGAGTGAATTTAAAATAATTTCTTCTTAATAAACCAACGCGTGCTGGTTTTTATTTTTTGACGGTAATCCCGATTAATAATGGAAGAGTCTGGGGGCGTTGGATGGGAGTGATCCATAAAAGATTTTCGGAATTTTTGTAGATTTTTTAGCGCTCGTAGAAAAGTACCGATACGATCTGCTTTTCCTTTTAAGGCCTGGTCCAAGTTTGTAAACTCCTCATCGGAAAGGGATAAAAAACTTTGCCAATATCTTTTTCGGATCAGAAAACTGCTCTGTTGAGTTTCGCTGGAAAGACGGACGGTGGTGGACTGGGGATAGAAGCGATAGAGTAGGTAAGACTCTGCTAAGTTAGCGAAACGGATTTGTTTAATTAAGCGTGCCCAAAGCCAATAATCTTCTGATAAAAATTCGGTGGTGTAGGTTTCTTTTTGCAGAACTTCTTTACGGATCATCACGCTGGGATGGGCCATCGGATTTTTGAATGCCATGGTCCAGGCGATAAGGTGGTGAGTGGTGGGCAGGGCTAACAAATCAAGTTTCTCTCCGTGCTCGTTAATTTTTTGAGCCTGAGTGCCGACCGCCCCAATGTCCGGATGTTGCTCTAAAAATTGCACCTGCTTTTCAAATCGGTTCGGTAAACTGATGTCATCACCATCCATACGGGCTATATATTGTCCTTGAGCAGCTTTAATTCCCGTATTTAAAGAAGGAACAATGCCGTGACCTTCGTGGTGCTGGAGGTGCCGTAAACGAGGATCAGCGAAGCTGGCGATGGTTTTAAAATCTTCGGGATCGCCGTCACTTTCGGTAACTACAAGCAATTCAAAGTCAGTGAAAGTTTGTTGGAGAATACTTTCGATGGCCAAACTCAAATAGCGTCCGCAATGAAAGACCGGCATGATCACAGAAATTTTCGGAGCGTTACTCATAGGTTAGCCAGGACCGCTTTTTTGATTGCTTCAGTGGAAGAATATTTTGCCTTCCAATGCAGGGCATGGACCCTCTTTAAATTATAAGAGTATTTTGGTACGTCTCCAATCCAACCCTTACTTCCGCCGGTGTAAACGATTTTAGGAGCAATTTTCATGGTCTTGATGACAATGGCGGCAATCTTTTTGACAGTGATGCGATCGTGGACTCCAATATTGGCACAATTAATCTTTTGATGAGTATGTTTTACGAAATGGGTGATGCCTTCGATAAGATCTTGAACGTGAATATAGGGTTTGCTTTGTTGGCCATCACCTAAAATCTCTAAAGTTTTGGGATTATTTTTCAGTTTTTTTATAAAATCGAATATCACTCCATGCGTAGCCCGGCCTCCAACAACATTGGCAAAGCGCACGATCCAGACCTGCAGGTTAAAAGCTTCGGCGTAGGCCGAGAGGTAGCCTTCGGCGGCTAATTTACTTGCCCCATAAAACGAAATGGGTAAAAATGGCCCAGTATCTTCGTCTAGGGGTTTGGAACTAGGCTGGTAAACCGCGGAGCTCGAAGCGAAAACTATTTTTCGACAAGAGGAGGTGGTCATCGCCTCCAAAATGGAATAAGTAGTTTCAAAATTTAATTCTAAATCTAGTCGGCGATTTTTTAATCCCCGCCCAATATCCGAATTAGCGGCGAGGTGGTAAACGATGGAAAAATTTTCTTTGACGAATAATTTTTTGGTTTTACTTGTGTTGCGGAGGTCAACTTTAACAAAAGAGAAGTTGGGATGCGGATCGAGGTGTTTAATATTCTGCCATCGGCCCAAATAAAAATTGTCGGCGACGGTTATATGATGTCCTTGAGCAATGAGGTGGTCGGCCAGATGAGAACCGATAAATCCGGCTCCACCAGCGATGAGAATATTTTCTTTAGGCATGAAAAAGCGGCAATTAGTATGCCGCTATTGTCACATTCTAGGAAGTTTTGGTCAAGGGAATGATAAGTCCTTGCTCATAATCAGTGGTAACTTGGGAGTACCGTTCCTCTGTTCCCATGTCTTTAATATATTCCGGAGTATTATAAGCCATCAGCTTCTTTCCTTTTTCCAGGGCAGAAACCAGTCCGTCCTTTTCAAGACTAGATTTACCGTCAGGTAGAAAATCAATAATTTGAGGGGATAGAATGTAAATTCCCGCATTACCGATGTTTGGATATTCACTCGGAACACGATTACTTTTGGAATACCAGCTCACCACCCTACCTTGGGGGTTAACTTCCATCAAGTCGCTATCATGAGGATGGGAACTGGGATGGACCACCAAAGTAGCCGAAGGACTATGAAGCCGGTGGAAAGTGATTAAAGATTGTAAATTCATCCCAATCATAATATCCCCATTCAATAGGAGAAAATCTTCGGTCAGTTCCGGAGCTAATATTTTAATAGCTCCGCCCGTACCCAGAGGAGTTTCTTCGTGGGAGTAAGTAATCTTCACCCCCCATTGTTCGCCGGTGCCGCAATAATTCCAGATGTCTCCCGATCCATAGCCGGTCGATAAGATGATCTCAGTTAAGCTGTGGCGCTTCAGTAATAAAATTTGATGTTCGAGAACGGGCTTATCGCCGATGGGTACGAGGGGTTTGGGTAGCCCCCGGCTAATATTTTTCAACCTAGTTCCTTCTCCGCCCGTTAAAATGACTGTTTTCATGTTCTCTCCTACGGCTGCGCAATCATCTGATCGTAAATCCATTGGTAAGTTGTTTCTAGGCCCATAGTTAATTTAGTGGACGGTTCCCAGTTAAAAAGAGATTTGATCAGAGCATTGTCGCTATTGCGTCCTCGTACGCTAAGGGGAGCGGAGGGATTGTAATTTCTTTTCAATTTAATGCCAGCAATATTTTCTGCGATAGTGACCAGTTGGTTAACGGTGACTAACTCGCTACTTCCGATATTAAGCGGTTCGCTAAAATCACTATGCATCAGCAATTCCATTGCTATCAGGCAGTCGTCGATGTGGGTGAAGCTGCGAGTTTGCTCTCCGTCCCCCTCGATTTTGATCTCATGTTTGCCGGAAATCTTAGCCTCGATTACTTTGCGGCAGATAGCCGCGGGGGCTTTTTCGTGTCCTCCGTTCCAGGTACCATAAGGACCATAAACATTGTGGAATCTGGCAATACGTACCGGTACTCCAAAGTCATCGCGATAATCCATGCAGTGTTGTTCGCTAAATAACTTCTCCCAGCCGCATCTTTTTTCCGGTTCGGCGGGGATGGCATCGCTTTCTCTGAGAGCGATGACGTTAGTGTTAGTCTGCTTTTCGGCTGGATAAACACAGGCCGAGGAGGCATAGAAATACCGCTCTAATCGAGCATAAGACTGGGCTGCTAATAACAAGTGAGCATTGATAAGCACTGATCTGGAGCAGAGCGCGCGATTTTTTTCGATAAAGCCCATGCCGCTCATGTTGCAGGCCAGATTGTAAACTACCTGAGCTTGGTTAACGGCTGCGCCGCAGCTGTTCCATTTCTGGAGATCGAGTTGATGATTGTTTAGTTCGGGAAAAAATCGAAACCACTCTCTAAAAGGCTTAATGTCAACTGCTCTAACCAGATTACTCGGATCCTGCCTGAGTTTAGCGACAAGATGTCCGCCGATAAATCCACCAGCACCGCACACTACGATTAACTTTTTGGCCATTTTGTCTTCCTTTTTCAAAGTTCTCTGACCAAAATATACGGAAAAAGATCAGCCCCGACAATATTGACTAATTAATTTTTTTACTGCGGCAGATTAAGATCCGCAAAGATTTTTTTAAAGCGGTGTTCCCAAAGATGCTCCTTTCTGGTGCGGTCGTAATAGGCTGTAGAGATTTTTTGGCGCTCTGTTTCGTGGGCTAAAAGCCACCGAGCTTTTTCGATACATTCTTCCAGAGAAGTGTAGTCCATATATTCTTGGTTGCGAGTATAAAATTCATCCAGGGCCGGATTGAGATCGCAAAGCATGACCGTTCCACTCAAGCCCATCTCAAAAACTCTGCCCTTGATCTGAAGACCTGGGCCATGGCTAGCTCGCAAGGGAGTGAAAGTTATTTTACTGCGGTTCCAGGTGCCATTCACTTCTTTGGGGCCAGAGAGGGCATTGTCTTCATAGGGAATGCGGCAAAGGTTAGCAATTGTTCGTTTGATTCTTTTTTTGAGGGGAAGATTGGTAGCCGGAGTGCTGCGTCCAAAAGTCAGTAATGGCAGGTGCTTATTTATCTGACGAATCTGCTGTCCCCGTTCCCCGTAAGTTAAACCGACAAAGCTGAAATCAATGTCTTTGGGTACCTTGGAACCATCATAAAATCCCGGGCAGGCCCATTGGCTTAAAATCAAATTGGGATAATTTTGTTTATGGGCTTCATAGATGTGGCGATAGGTGGTAATCATGTTTGTAAAATAGGGGTACCACTTTTTGGAATAATCTTCCCAGCGCCAATCATCGTCGCTATTCCAGCCCACCAGAGTCGTATATTTTTTAGCCTCCTCTAGAATCTCCGGCCGGAACTCTTCTTGAGTTAGTACGATTAAGACCAAATCATACCCACCATGCTTTATGGTCGAAAGGAAGAAATCATTAAACATTTCTTTATTGATCCGGGCCTGGGCATAGTGATCCAAAAAATGAACTTCATGGCCCATCTGGCGGGGAATGGAGGTAAAAGCTGAAAACCACGGATCAGCGATCCGTGGGTCACCATAGTAATAATAGTTGGTGCAGATTAAAATCTTCATAGACACATTGAGCTATTTCTTAATAGCGACGACGTGTAACCCATAACATAGCACTTCGGAAGAACTGTGGTCATGCTTGGCGATGCGCTCCAGCCACCAAAGGACGAGACGCTTAACGGTTCGGAAAAATATTTTATCCAAAAAAGTAACTTTAGAATACTGCTTGGTCAGATCACGGAGGCGGTGAAATTCTTGAGCTAAAACGGCAAAGTAGCTGCCATTAAATTCCAGATTTTGAATCTCAAAACCATTCTCGTGCAAGATTTTTTGATACCAGTATTTGGAAAAACCAGTAGAGAAATAATAAGGCGCAAAATGAGTTAAGGAAGAAAATGGGGCGGTGATAATGAGTCGCCCGCCAGTTTTTAAAATGCGGGAAAATTCCCGGATAACTCTAATCGGTTCGGGAATATGTTCCAGAACTTCGATGCACATGACCGCATCAAACGAGTGGTCGGGGACGGGGATTTTTGTAATGTCCGAGACAATGTCGACTTTACCGCGATCCCATTTTTTAGTTTGCAGTCCCTCTTGATTGCCCGCGCCGTCATATTGATCAAAATCTTGGCTGACATATTCCAGGTGAGCGCAGAATTTTTTGTAGGCCAACTCTCCCGCTCCCGCGTCTAATATTTTTGATCCGGTTGGAATGCAAGCTATAGTTTCTTCCAGCCACTTTTCGCGGTCAGCCTGATTGGCGGTGCCGATACTCATTTGGCAATACTTTTAGTGATATGTTTTTGGATAGCCAGTTTGAAATTTTGCGGAAGGATTTTTTTAATATTCGACTTGACCAGATAAGCAAAGCTTAATTTTAGGTCTTTTTTAACCTGATCATACTTTAATATAGAAAATTTAAAGGGTAATATATTACCTTGGCCATCTCTAAATTTATGATCAACTAGTCCTTTCTCCAATTTTTCCCCGTATTTCTTTATTTTTTTTCTAGCCATATTCGCGCACTCGCGTTCAAATTTTATAACTCCTTTTTTGTGACCTTCGGAATTACTATGAAAACGGCCGAAATTAGCTACTGTCGGAATGAAATAAGGCAAATAGCCCCCAACATTAAGGCGGTGATTGAATTCTAGCCAATAGTTCCCGATACTTTTAAAATCCGACTCCATGCATACTTCAAATACTTTTTTTCTGGCGCAAAGGTTGCCTTCCGGTAAAGCGAATTTAGTCCGTAGCCAGTAGTAAACAAATTCTTCTTTTTGGGGAGGCAGATCTTGATGGAATTGTTCATAGGAAATTTCTCCTAAAGTGCCGTTCTCCAGTAAGTACTGGGGGAGTCCCCAAACCAAAGAAATTTCTTGGTCGCGGTCTAATGTCTCGGCACATTTTTTTAGCCAATCTGGATCGAGGTAGCCATCGGTAACATAGCAAGACATGACATACTGGCCGCGAGCCATTTTTAGGGCTTTCCACATGGCATCGAGGGTGCCGCTGTCTTTTTCCGAAACCCACTTAACGGTAGGGTACTTTTTTAAAATTGAGACGGTCTCATCGGTGGAGTCTCCATCTATGACGATTAATTCAAAATTACGGTAGGTCTGATTGAGAATGGAGTTGAGGGTATCACGAAGATACGGGCCGTTATTACGGCCGATGGTGATGACGCTTATCTTGGGAGAAGGGTCGATGGGTGCAGTAGAGGGTGGAGCTTGGAGAATAGTCGGTGCTTTTCCGCGCGCCTCTTTGGCTTTGGCTACTTCTTTTTGTAGTGTCTCTGTGGAGTTGTTTTCTTCCGTGGCCATATCTTTTTTTAGCAGAAAAGTGGATGTTAGGCAAACTCCGTGATCGAAATGAAAAACCCTTGAAAAATCAAGGGTTGTTAAAAATATCCCACCGCTTATTGGTTTCGTGGCGGTGTTTATCGTACCAGTGCATCGTTTCTCTTAAGCCATCTTCCAGACTAACTAATGGTTTCCATCCTAAACCTTGGGCACGGCTGGTATCTAGTACTCTGGCTTGGTCGCCTCGCGGTTTGGAAGTATCCCATGTTATTTCCGGATGGTGGCCGGAAAGTCGTATAATGGTTTCGGCTAATTCTCGAATAGAGGTGCTTCTTCCGCTACCAATATTAACCGGTAGGCCCGGATTGGTTTCGGCTACCAAGAGCATCCCCTTGGCTACATCTTCCGTGTAGATGAAATCCCTGACGGCTGAACCGTTCCCCCAGATGACCAAAGGATCTTCATTGCTAACCACGCGCTTGATTAAGGCGGGGACAACCATGGAATTAGAAGAATCAAAATTATCGTAAGGACCATAAACGGTGGCTGGTCTGACAATATTGATGTTTTGCCATCCGTACTGCTTCTCATACAGTTCAGCTTGCAATTCTCCCATACGCTTGACCCAACCGGCTGCTTTATCATGTTCCGATGGGGGCTTTTGCCAAGCTTCGTCTTCTAGGAAGGTTGGAGCTGGTCCGTATACTCCGAGGGTGCTGGTAAATAGAAATCCTTCCGTTTCGCATCTTTTAGCTGCTTCCAATAACTGGGTGTTAAAAATCATCATATTGTAGAAGACTGTGGCGGGACTGGCGGCCATGGCGGCTGGGGAACCCTTTACACACAAAAGATTAAAAACATAATCAATATCTTGGCATGCCCATAGGCAGTTATCCAGAATAGTAAGATCGGTGCGTAAAAATTCCGCTTCGGGGTGGGTGCGGGAAGGATCATCCAGAGAGGCGATCCGTACCACAGCTCCTTTTTTTAGGAGTAGTTTTACCAGGGGGATACCGATCAAACCGGTTCCCCCTGCCACCAATACTTTTTTACCTTCGAAAGAATACGGATTTCTAAAATGATCAGTTTTCAACGGACTTGATGCCATAAAGATACGCTCCTCTTCGGTTGCACCACCAAACCATCTTTTCGTACCACTCTTCCCAAGATAACCATTTTTCATTGGTTCTATCAATAAGGTAGGTGCGAGATTGTCTTTGGAGGTCGATCGGTTGGCCTAGCATGATCGAGCGGTAAAATTCCCAGACATTATTATGGAGTGTCAGTTTTATATCTTCTGTTTGGAAAGGTAACTTTATCAGGTGTTTATTGAGGGCCAAGGCGTCTATAAGCAAGGAATGCTCAGGCTCAGTAATCACGCCCTTCTCGGCTAGGAAAGCTTTTAATACTCTTTCCGCTTCTTCATAGAACCGGCCTAATTTTTCTTTTCGGCAGAGTTCAATAAAGACGTACTCCTCCGGAGGCCAGAAGATATCCAAATACTTCTCGGCATGGATAAATTCCTCTTGGCCAGCTTGAATATTAAGCGCCGCTTGGGTAAATAAATTGTGAACTTCACGCAGGGTGTCAAATTCTTCTCTTGAGGACGCCAGAGCTTCAAACTGGCCATCGGAAAATAGCTCAATCATTTCACGATAGGAGAGGCCATAAACTTCATGCAAAACAAGCATAGGAAGTTGCAGTAATTTGTTGAAGTACAATAGCCCGGTCATCCAGCTGAAGACTCGAGTTCGCACCCAAGCGGTCGGCGGCATCGTATTGGTGGCCACAATGAGCTCTTGCCACTCATCGATACCATCAAGGGTTTCCAGTTTTTTTCCGTGAATATTAATGATCCTACTCTTCACTAATTTCATGTCATATTCTTCTTGATATTCAGGATCACCCATTTCGGCATTGGGCATGTTAGACAAGTTATTGAATTGAATGCGGTTGTGTTGGCCTTGGTCGATCAAGTGGTCGACTCCGGCCGCAAATGTATCGTAGGTTTCTTCGGGCATGCCCAGAATCATGTCTGACATCGTAAAGACTCCCTGGGCGGCCAGGCGTTTCTGAATACTGTAGTAAAGGTCCATCTCCATATTATCGCGGCGGACTGCTTTGAGGGTGGCCGGATTGAGAGATTGAATGGACATTACCGTGGCCTTGTTCAAGCCGGCTTTTTCCAAAACCTCCAATGCTTCCACGGTGTGATCTTTAGGGTTTTTGGCATTTTGGACGGAAATTCCTTCTGGATAGCCCGTGTGCATCTTGACCTCGGCAAACTTTCGCGCAATAGCGACGTCGCGTTTCAAGATTCCAAAATTGGCGTTAGCCAGAAAGTGGTAAGGGATTTTTTTGGAGGCGATCCATTCGATGGTTTTGAAAACATCATCGAGGTCAAACTGGGCTATTTTGTCTTCAACTGCTCCGCCCCAGTCGCAATAGGTACATTGATACGGACATCCCCGGTCAGTTTCCCACATGGCGATCCAGCGTTGATCCGGGTAGCGATCCAGGAGCTGATCAAAAGCTCCGGCGGCAAACGGAAGTGGCACTTTTGATAAGTCAAAAACGCGGGGAGCGCGAAAATTTTGAAAGAAATGTCCATGCGGGTCGGTGTAACTGATAGAGGGAATGTCCTTTTTATCTCGACAACCATCGACCAGCATTCTTTGTAGAATAGTAGTAAAAACGGTTTCGCCCTCACCATGGCAAGCCATATCAACAAAGGGACAATCCTGGTGAAATTTTTTGGTGATTCCGATACGCTTTGGTCTCAAATCGGTCAGTTCCGGAGCGCTCTTTCTGATTCTGGTGAACTGCTTCATCTGATCTGGCACATGTGGTCCGCCAAAAACAATAACGGTTTCGGGCTTTTGTCTCTTGAGTTCGGTGGCGATAGCCTTGGAAATTTCAAAGTTCCATACATATGTGCTGAACCCGACAATATCCGCCTCTACTAAAGAGGCAACGGTTGATGCTACTGAGGTCCTCTTGTAAATCGGCACCATAAATTCATAATTTTGGGGCTGATCCAGATTCGTTTGGGCATAAGACTGCAGAATTCCGACCGAGTAAGGTAGATAACACTGGCCC
The DNA here is from genome assembly GCA_030647955.1 of bacterium. GTDB lineage: Bacteria > Patescibacteriota > Minisyncoccia > 2-02-FULL-40-12 > IGHO2-12-FULL-4 > JAUSIQ01. Next base: position 30,253 of record JAUSIQ010000004.1, read on the forward strand.
GAAAACTCGTTGTTAACCTGCACTAAGCCGACTTTAATCTTTGGCATTAAGAACTCCTAGTTGTTAAATGACGATTGGCTGTACGCTAACACAAAAAATAATGTTTGTCACTAAAAGCGTAAAAATTTAAAAAAGCGGGTTAGCCGCTTTTATGATGAACCTTCCTTAGCAGATCTCTTTTTAGACGCTAAATGTTATGAATCCTGACCAATGGTTTGGCGCAATCATTTTTTTGTCACTTAAGTTGAGAGTTTGAAAGAATTGTTCAATATGAGATACGCTGTATTTAATAACAGCATTAAGTGGAGGCAGGTGTTTTTTGAGCGGCAAATCTTTTCTATATAATCTAGCTATGTCGGTAATATTCTTTGGTGGTCTAATTAATTTTGGTTTATTTTGATTGTTCTGTCTCGGCTTGAGCAATAAGCCGACATGGCACGGTTTATAAAAAAAATCTTCCACAATCTCAAGTCCTCCAAGTTCCGCCAGGTAAGTTAGGTGTTCTTTTGAGAAATTACTTTTATGAGTAAGATATAAAGCATCACTCCAGCTCACATAATTCCAGATGGTCGGCACTTCCAGATACAAAAGACCGGAGTTCGGATTAAGAAGATTTTTAATTCTTTTTATTACGGTAACTGGATTATCAATATGTTCAAGACATGCGGAGAAAATGATAACATCATAACGTCTTTTTTGACGGACAAATGTTTCAATAGAGTCGGCTACTACTTTTATCCCCCACTTTTTTCTTAAGTAGTTGGTTTTGTTTATTTCTGGTTCAACTGCTTCAACTCGGAAACCTTTCTCCCGAAATAAGTTTGTTCCTGTGCCAAAAGCCGCTCCCACGTCAAGAAGGTGCCCCGTTTTTCTATATCTTGATATTGCTTCGTAATATTTTTCGTAACGAGCGATTCTGTCCAACTCTACCTCGGGATTAAAAACCTCCGGTACGGCAGTCTCTATTATTTGCCAGCATTTTTTAAACCATTTTAATCCCGGGCTGACTGATCTAAATGTAAATAAGCAACTGACACAGGTTACTGTGGAAAAAAAATTCAGTTGGCCATTTATGTAAACTTCAGTCAACAATCGGAGATCTTTCGACAGACACACTGGGCATCGCGATATTATCAGAAGATCATTTTTTTCAATTTCATATACCCTTGGATTTTCTTTCTTTTCTTTTAATTTTTTTAAGGTACTCTTTTTTTGCTCATCTAAATAATGTGCAGCGTCATTCATGAATTTTACCCTTTCTGTCACCCCGTTGTTTAGAGGGAGTTTACAACAGTTTAATTCTGAATTCAAGCCCCCATATTCTTAATGAAAACCCCCGCTTTGGCGGGGTTTTTTGTAAAAGAAATTAAGAAGGTGAAACATGTATTACAATTGAATAAGTGGGGGGATTAAAATCGGGGTCGGCTTTTCTTGTATGCATCAAAAACATAACAGATGGTATTGGTAAATTGATGTCCTTTTTCGGTGACAATGATCGCTCGATTCTTGATTTCTACCAGTTCATCTTTGATATAACTATCCAATGAAGCCAATTCTTCCTTAAAATAATTTTCAAAATTAATGCCATATTTAGCATCTATGCCTTCGAAACCTATAGAGAAGAAACTCCGTAAGGTTTGGATTACATCCCGTCTCATTAGATCATCTTGGTTTTGTTTGTGGCCGCGGAATATCGGAAACAACCCTTGCTCCAGAGCTTCCTGATATTTTTGAACATCGTAGAAATTCTGAAAATAGTAATTACCGAGAGTGCTGTAACTATGGACTCCCACGCTAAGAATACTATCATATCTTCCTGCCGTCACTCCTAGAGCATTCCAATGCATCTTGCCATCGGCCATAGCTCTCGCCACAGAATCAGTCGGCTTAGCAAAATGATCATATCCGGTGCGGACGTAACCGCCTTGGGTTAATGTTTCCAAGGCTACGGCAAAGAGCTCCTTGCGTTCATAATAATCTGGTAAACGATCGGGTCTTCCATGTTTTCCATCAGACATAAGACTCTGGTGTTTTGTGAAGTGCGGAGCCAGATGAAGATAATTGAGACAAATACGATCTGGGGAAAGACGGACACATTCCGCAGCTGTCCTTCTAATGGTCTCCTTGGTTTGATGGGGTAGGCCGCAGATAATGTCAAAATTTACGCCATTAGAAAAAAGATCATCGGTCTCGTTGCTCATGAGATCTTCCACTAATTTAATGGGCTGTACTCTATTTATGGCTCCTTGAACTTTTGGATCAAAATCCTGAATACCCATAGAGATTCTGTTTATACCCTTATCGTGGTAATACCTAAGCATCTCTCTGGTGGTATGCCTTGGATCTATTTCGATAGAAAATTCACTCAGATTCTCCATATTTACTATTGACCCCAAATTTTCTACTAAGCAATCGAAATCAGGTATAGTTAAATCTGTCGGAGAGCCACCACCTAAATGTATCTCCGTAAAATTCGGAGTCAGAGAATGCTGATTAAAGAATTCTCGCAATAGACGAATTTCTGAATAAAGCATCCCAAGATAATTTTTTCTCTTATTCTGGTCTTTGGTAATTTCTCCAATATGACAAGTACAAAACCAGCAAAGTTCTGTGCAATAGAGAATGTGGACATATAGCAAAAGGGGAGTGGTCGGTTCGTTAGTCAGTAGTTCTAGTAAGGCTGAACGATAGTCTTTGTCTCCGACGCTAGTTGACCAAAAGCTCTTATGCGGATATTCAGTATACATAAAGGCATTGGTTATCTGCAGAATGTTAGGATCTACATGATTTAGCATTTGCAACCTCATTTTTAAAAAACTTTAAACTATTATACCAAATAAACCACCTCGCAGCAAGCTGCGAGGTAGCATAAGAGTCTAAGACTCTTATGCCCCGATGCGGAGCATCGGGGTGTTAACCCTTTTAGCTTCGCTCGGACAAAATGTAAGATAAAAATCTTCCATTTTGCTCCTCGCTCAGTAAAATAAAAAGACGCTGTCCAGCGCCTAGTTTAAATTTATTTTATTTTGTAGTTCTTCAATCAATTTATCCAAGCCTAGTATCGGAAATCTCTTTCGCCAATAGTCATTTCCTGTCGCATATTTCCTAGCTAGGCCCAAGCGATAGTCGGCTTGCTCTGTGTTTTTAAGTTTAAATTCCAGAAGAGCGAAGAATAGATTGCCCAGAGCATTTTCTTTGTGGGTTTTATCACACATATTGACGAATAGTTTGTGGAGCATATTTATTTTAATCGGATCTTCAAGCTTCCAAAGTTTCTCATAGTTAACCATATAATCCATTACAAACCAGATATCGATTAGCTCACTTCGTTTGGGGATTCTGTCCAGATTTTCTCCGCAAAGATGGTTTATGAAGGGTAGAGCTTTTGCTTTCTCTTCCCCGCTTCTTCGATCTTGCTTGCCAGTTGATCCCACTACCGGTCTTTCCGACCCATCTAGCAGCTCTTGTTTTGTTATGGTTCCTTGGGCCAAGGCATGATTGGTCATATCAACACCGGGGATGAAATTAAGGGGTTGAATTGTATACCAATCTAAATCCATTTGCTTGGCAACATTTATAGTGTCCCAGATCATCTTTATTGATTCGCCGGGAAAATTTCTTTCTGGCTCGGGAGGGAAACCAACCATCAGTAATCCCTTAGTGAATATCTTGGGATATTTTTTCATTATTTCTCCGGCTCGGAGGTAGTGTTTAACGCCACTTGGCTTAGGTATGTTTCTAAGTACCTCTGGATTGCCAGACTCAATGCCAAAGCTCAAAGCGATACAGCCTGATTCGGCAGCGGCATGAGCAATTTCCTCGGTCAGTGCTGAGGCGATAACTCCGTTAGAGGCATCCCAGGTGATGTTTAATTTTCTTTTTGTCCAGCCTTCGAAAAGAGCGATCGTTCTTTTTTCCCCATTCAGTAAATCATCATCTAGCATCATCACATGGCTGATTCCGTATTTATCTCTTTTTCTTTCAAGTTCATCTAAAACAATATCTATGTCTCGTTTTAATACTATGCCTCGACCATTAAACTCATCAACGGAACAAAATCTGCAATGAGCTCGACAGCCTCTATTAATGAGAACTGTTCCTGCTCTCGTCCCCGGAGGGAATAACCAGTAAAAAGTTCCGATTCTTCCAATGGAACTATATTTTTCGATCAGCAAGTCATGAAAATTAGGAGCGATATTTAGGGTTTCTGTTTTTGGTTCTGCCCTCTTTGTAATAGCCGTGTAGCGGCCATCAATGAGGGTGGCAATTTGAGTAATGTTTTCTGTCCCGATCTTGTTGTTGGCTATATCCAGAAAATGTCCAAAGCTGTCGTTGCCTTCATTGAGGCACACAAAATCTATTTCTTTACAATCCTCAAGAACTAGTTGACCCGGAGAGGATTTAATCTCAGCGGAGGCCATCGTGGTATGCACACCACCAGCAACGACAACAATATTTGGATTACATTCTTTAACTAATCTGGCAATTCTTACCATCGAACGATGATAGATGGTGAACATACAAGTAACTCCAACCACATCCGGCCGGAATTCATTCAGTTTTCGCTTTAACCATTCTTCCCAAGCGTTATACCTGAAATTATTAGGATCACTTTTGAAATTATCCTGAATCATAAAATTCAGGTCAATAATATCGGTCGTATAGCCCCGTAATTCAATACAAGAAGATATGATACCCAAACCGTAAGGTTCATAAACGGGGTATCTGTTGTCTTTTGCTACACCAGGATTCCAATCTTCTTCTGGGACATTGGGTGGCTCAATGAGTAAAATGCGCTGACAGTCCGAAGGAAAAGTCTGCCGTATTTTATTAGCAATTTTTTTAACTTCCAGATTTACTTCGAGCTGGATTAATTCTGCCATGGGCCTTCCTTTCTCGGAGGATATTTCGTTACTTGTAAAATTACTGAATAATATCGTATCGTAAAAAGTAATTATTGTCCATACCTTACCTGCCATAAGGTTTTCATTCTGTTAATAAAGTCTTCGCAAAGAAAAATACCCTTTGTTACTTAGGGTATTTAGATGCATCTCCAAGTTCATTGCTTTGATTTGTTGTGTAAAGAACCAGGGATTACTCATTATCTGATCGGGAGCTCTTTCCTCTGGCCGGTTTTCCCGGCTATAAATTTATAGCCGTTAGTCAAATAAGGGATAAGTAGCATTGGCCGATCTCTGTTTAGTGAATTATTCGGATAAGAACCGTGAACACAATGGCTGTGAAGGAAAAGGACAGAGCCCTTTTTCATTGGAAGATCAATCCTTTTGTTTCTATATTTTTTTGGCAAACTTTTAGTGACGTCATGTCCCGGATTTTTGCCCGGCTTTTCTTGGAAACTCTTCACGAATTCAGCTTTAAGGAGCGCTTCCATGTGAGAGCCTGGATAAATAAACATACATCCATTTTCCGGGTCTTGGTCGGAAAAAACTAAATTGGCAGTTATGTAGGCACCCTGTTTGGCTCGCGGGTAAGCATTATCCTGATGAGGATTCCAAGCCTGCTTGGCGTATGGCGAGCCAGCTTTTTTGAAGAGGAACATGGATTGAACATTTACTACGCAACCCACATCTCTTCTTTGCAGGATCTCCAAACCGGTAACTACAGCAGGGTGCTTGATTAGCATTTGCTTTACGTATCTGTGGACCCATCTTTCGTTTGGTCCGTATACATGAGACCAGAAATCAACCCTATCTAAGTTCATAATTCCTTTGTATTCCTCATCTTTAATTTTTATTCTATGTAAATCAAAGATCTCAACCGCTTTATCGCATTCATCATCAGCGAGTACATTTTCTACGATAAGGAATCCGTTATCGTCGTAGAATTTAACTTGCTCTGGATTTAATTCGATCGGTCTGTCAAACATGGGCTTCTGTTTCATCGCTCATCGCTCCTTGTTTTTAATGTTCTCATTATGCCAGCTTAATGTCATTCTAATGCCAGTGTCAAGATTAATTTGTGGCATCCAAGCGAATCTATCTCGGGCCTTTTTGGCGCTGATGGATATCTTTGTGCCCATGGTTGGCCCATGGGGATCATAGACAATCTCTAATTTTTTACCGGAGATTCGGACCATTCTCTCAACTAATTCTTTTATAGAAACCGACTCTTCCGAGCCAAGATTGAAAATGTCAAAGTTATCGTCCTGCTGGTCTATGAGCTTGCGGACGAAGTGAATGAAATCAGAAACATAAAGGAAATCCCTGACTTCCCGGCCATGCCCCCAGACGATGATTTTCCCGCCATCTTCAGTCTCTGAAATTTTTCTTACTGTGGCACCGAAGACGTGAGATCTTTCAGGATCAAACCTGTCATGCGGACCGTAAATATTCGAGTGTCTAATTACAGTATACTTAGTTCGTCCGAGGCGAGAATAAAATTCGCAAAGTTTTTCGCAGTAGATCTTCATCCAGGCCCCGCCAAAATATTTCGGATAGAATGCTTCATTTAGATCCAGGTCAGTTTCCTTCAGGGGCACCTCACTATTCGGATACATTACCGTACAGCTGGGAAAGATCACTTGTGGGACATGGTAATCGTGAGCGGCGCGGAAGATCCAGTTATTCATAGCGATATTGTCGGTAATATGCACCGCGGGATTGTTTTCCACATCTTTAGCTCCAGAAGTATTGGCGGCCATTTGGACGATAATGTCCCAGGGCCCATAATTTTTTATTAAGTTGCGGACCCTTTCTTCTCTGGTTAAATTACTAGCGTGGAAAAGGTGGGCATCAGCTAGTTGGTAGGGATCGAGGCGTCCATACCGATTGGTTAGATAGGTTCCATGGACATCCAAATCTCCTCGTGTGGCAAGGAGTCGAAAAATATTATAACCTAGAAAACCGCTCGCTCCGCAGACCAGCACCCTTTTTTTCTTCATGTGAGCTCCTTTCTAAAGAATCGAGCGGGTGATCCCGCCGTCCACGTCAATGCACTGGCCGGTAATAAATTGATTCAGGGGCGAAGCTAAGAAGGCGACGATATTAGCCACATCTTCTGGCTGACCAATTTTACCCAAGGGGCTTTTTTTCTTCTCTTCGTCAAGCATTCTCTGTTCAGCCTCGCTGGCGGTGACGCCATCTCTTTGGGCGCGGTCTAGGACATTTCTCTCCCAGCCGCCACTCTGAATAGTACTGGGACAAACGGTATTTACTAGAATACCGTCTTTGGCCAAGACATTGGCCAAGTGTTTGCTGTAATTGAGCATGGCGGCCTTAGCGGCACTGTAGTGCGGGTTATAAAACCCGGGCTGGTGAGCGGGAACACTGCTGATGTTAACGATACGAGGGGCAGAGGATTTTTTTAAGAAAGGAAGGGCCATCTCGCAAAACCAAAGCATGCTGTAGAAATTAAGATTCAAGGAGCGCTCCCAATCCTCATCGGTTAAATCGGCGAAACTGCCGAATTTCTCCGCTCCACCCACGTTGTTGACTAAAATATCCAATTTTTTTACCAAGGGATAGTCCGCCAACAGTGAGTGGGATGATAAAAATAATTTTTCGATGCTATTCCTATTGGTGACTTCTACAATGCCAATGTTAACGAGGCCTCCTCTTAGAGAAACTAATTCTTCTTGAGTGGTCCTCAATTTTTTGATATCTCTTCCACAGATAAGCACCGAAGCGCCTTCCGCGACGAATGCTGAGGCAATGGCTTTGCCGAGTCCGGAACTGCTTCCCGTGACTAAGGTCAGGCGACTCTTTAGTTTTAAATCCACGGTTTCTCCTTATTTTTAAAAAACAGTATTGATAATTTATAACATATAAGTCGATTCGTCAATTCTTACGTAATTAAAAAAGGTGCGCGGGGCACCTTGGGGTTATTTGGTTGGAAGCTTGGTGGGATCAATGTCGCGGACCTGGAGAATAAAATTAACGAAATCACGAACGGCTCCGTGACCACCCTCGCGTTCGGAAATAAACAGGGCGTTATCTTTAGCCACTCTTTCGGCTTGGGCGGGAGCGGCGGGCAAGATCACTTTTTTAAGTAAGGGAAGGTCCACTAGATCGTCACCCATAGCGGCACATTGTTTCCATGTGAGGCCGTGGCTTTGTAACCAGACGTCAACCGCTTCGACTTTCCCTTCGCCATGCCGGCCGCTGAATAAGCTAATCAGTGACCATCCTTGAGGATTTTCCGGTCTCCATGACGATGGTAAATTATTCCATTTTTCTACGGCTTGCCTAATAGGTTCGGCGGATTCATCGGCATCGGCAGTGACAAAACATACTCTTAAGCCGATCGCTCGCAGGAGAGATATTCCTTGGCCGTCATAATAACTGCGAATTTTAACTTTGTAAGGAAGACCGTCCCAGACGCGGTTATCGGTCATCACACCATCCACATCAAATGCCACGGCTTTTATGATTCGGGCATAGGTCATGGCATACGGCTTAATGATCTGCATTATCAACCCCTTTTTAATAAACTGCTCCGATTTTAGAATAAGGTTCTATGATTATCAATAGACGTTTTTATCTTATGCGTTTGAAAACTGATTTTGGCGGATGATCTGGTAACCCTTAATTAATTCGGCGATTCCGTCCTGGATAGAAAAGATGGGTTTAAATCCAGTGGCCTCAATCTTGGCATTGCTGACAATGTAGTCGCGTTTATCGGGGTCTTCTCCGATTTCTGCGTTAATGAAGTAAAAATTAGGCAGTTGCTCTTTGATTTTCAAGCAGAGCTCTTCCTTACTCAAATTAGCGTTGCTTAAACCCACGTTGTAGGTTTGATGATTCATGGCTTCGAAATTATCCATGCAGTGCAGGAAAGCCCTGACGACATCTCGGATATGAATAAAGTTTCGTTTTCGATGAGCCTCGAATAGAACAATAAAATTGTCTTTAACAGCTCGATGCACGAAGTCATTGACCAGGAGGTCTAAGCGCATTCTGGGGCTGATGCCGAAAACTGTAGCTAAGCGCAGGGTTATTGCTCGAGGATGAGTTAGTGCCTTCTTTTCAGCTTCTATTTTAAGCCGTGCATAGAGAGAGACCGGATGTAGGGGGCTTTCTTCTGTACAGTAGCTAGTGCCTTGGCCGCTGCCATATCCGCTATTAGTGGTGGGGTAAATTATTCTTTGATCATCGTGCAGCATAAAGATAAGGTCGTCCATCGACTCCTTAATCAGGGAACGAGCTGTCCAAGGATCACGATCACAAAGAGGTGCGCCTACTAAGCAAGCCAGGGGGAAAATATATTCAACGTCTTTAGTATGCTGGCGAACTAGAGCGGTGTCTCGGGCATCTCCTTGCACTATGGTCAAATTCTTATCATGGCAGCAGTCCAGTAGAGAGGTTTGATGGAACATAAAGTTATCGATTACGGTCACTGCATGCCCGTGTCTCAAAAGCTCAGGAACTAAGATAGAGCCGATATACCCGGCTCCACCCGTAACAAGGATTTTAGCCATTATGCTCCTCCGTCTCTGGGTGAAAGAATGGGATTGGTCACTGGCCAATGAATGTTAAAGCGGGGATCATTCCAGCGGATGCTTATCTGATTTTCCTGGCCGTCATAATATTCCGACCAGTTATAGTGAAAGATAGCCCGGTCGCTTAATACGGCATGACCGTTTAGGAAGAGAGGGGGAACTAAAACCTGGTAACCGTTGCGTTCCGATAACAGCCAGCCCCACCATTGGCCAAATTGAGGAGAGTGGGGGTCGTAATTCAACACCACGAGGTAAACCACCCCCTCCAAGCAGGAGATTAGTTTCCAGGTTTTATCATCACCGTGCATTCCTCGCAGAGTGTCTTTGACTGAACAAGAGAGGCTTTGCAGGACGAAATCGGTTTCTATTCCCGCTGCCTTGTAATCTCTGACATTGTAAACTTCCGTGTTGAAGCCACGCCGATCCTTAAAGCGCTCCGTCTCGATCAGCAAAACTTTTTCCAGAGGAGTGGGCTTAACTTTAATCATGGCGTTTCTCCTTGTTGTTAAATACGATCTCACAAATGAACTCGATATCTTCTTTTTCTAAGCTGGGATTATTCGGTAAGAATAAACCACGGTAATGGATGCTGTCGGCGACGAGGCCGCCGAAAACAGGGTAGCCACCAAACTCGTACCAAAACGGGTGGCGTCCCAAATTGCCGGCTGAAAACATCCGTGTTTCCACGCCGTTCTCTCGCAATGCTGAAACAATTTTGTAACGCTCTTCATTGCTCTTGGCCAACATCCCAAAATGAATACTGCAAATCACCGAGCTGGGCTCATATTGCTGGTAAACAAAGTGATCACCGAGCCTAGCGCGATAAAGCTGGTGATTCTCAAAGCGGCGCTTAATCAACCAATCCATCTTGTCTAGTTGGCGTAATCCGAGAAAGGCATTCAAGTCCGTCGAACGGACATTAAATCCAGGGTAATAAAAAACAAAGGGACTGTGAAAATCGTCTACTTTATATTTTCGGACTAAAGACTGATGAGCTTCCGGACTAAGATCTTTGCTCCAGCCGTGACCGCGCAGCATTAGTAAAAGATCGCGGAAGCGAGGATCATTAGTGGAAACCATTCCTCCCTCAATGGTCGAAATCTGATGGCCAAAGTAAAAGGAGAAACTCGACATGTTTCCAAAACTGCCTACTTTCTGTCCGCGCCAGCTGGAACCCATCGCCGCACAAGCATCTTCTAAAAGAATAAAATTATATTTTTCGCGCAGGGCGAAAATTTCCGCCATCTTATTGGGTACGCCGAGAACTTGCACCATTATAACGGTGCTAGGATTATGCTCTTTGAGTAAGTGCTCCAGGTGATTGAGATCGAGTCCGAAGGTATCCGGATCGGCTTCACACATGATCGGCTCGAAACCGAACTGCATGGCCGGGGCAATAGTGGTGACCCAACCCACGCTCGGAACGATCACTTTTTTATTCTTGAGTTGTCCGCTTAATAGCAGGGTGTAGTACATTAAGAGATTAGCGGAAGAGCCGGAGTTGCAAAACACTGAGTAGTTTTTCCCTACCCAGCGGCTCCATTTTTCTTCGAATTCAGTAGTCAGCTTTCCTTTGGTGAGACGAGGACCGGATAAAATCCATTCGGCCAGAGCCTTCTCGTCTTCGTGATCAATGGTATCTTCTGCGAGAAAGTATTCGATAGGTAGCACGATAGCTCCTTATTTTTAAAGGTCGATTGGTTTTATAGTAGTATAATAGGTTGGATCGTCAACCCGCCTAAATTTTTAAAAATAAAAACTTAGGCGGGTCAATATTGACGTAAATTTAATTAGGTGGGATGAGATTCTTTTCTAAACTTTTAAAATTTTGGATGATTTTGTTTGGCTTAGATTTAGAGAGAGTGTTTTTAGAGTGAAATCCCCAGGTGACAGCGATAGTTTTGAGGTCGACTTTTTGAGCGACAAGGATGTCACCGACCGTGTCGGTGATCATGACGGTTTGTTGCGGTTGGGCCCCAGCTTTTTTTATGATAGCTCGCAGGGCCTCTTCTTTAGAATGGCCCTGGCTGCCGGAGACGAAAAAGAAGTATTTTTCTAAGCGATGCTTTTTTAAAACTTGCATGATTAATTCGCGCGGAGTGGAGGAGGCGATGGCCAGGGGATAATGCTTGGATAACTTTTTAACGAGAGAAATAGCAAAAGGGAAAAGTCTGGGATTGGCGTAAGCTTCATCCAGTCCGGCTTGGCGATATTTTTGAAAATTCTTGTACTGCTGATCATCTTTGGTGAAAGATCGAAAACTGGCGTGAACGTTGCCATTAAAAAAATCTCGATAAATTATTTTGGTTAACTTTAGACCAACGCGAGCAAGAGCTTCTTTGTTAAGTTTAAAGAAGAGGTCAAAAGAATCTACTAAAACACCATCGAAATCAAAAATGATTAGCGATAGAGAGGATTTGGAGTTGGTTGAAGTTGTAATCGGCATAACCATTACTAGTTAATTCTTCTAGGCTCACAATATCAGAAGGTCCCCAGAGTTGTTCGTCATTTCGAGACAGAACTTGTCCGTTCATGATGGCTAATAAAGTTCGGGGTCCGTGCTGAAGATTGCGAAGTTCGGCGGAATGATTAAGAGAGTGTAAGCAGAGACGAGATTGCCCTAAGTTTTTATGAATATTATGCTCGGAAGAATGAAAGCGGGTATGAGTGGCCAAGATTTGAAAGGCTTTGTCGGCACCCTCATAGCCTTCGTTGACTCTGCCATATTTATCTTCGAGGCGAATAAGATCGTGTTTCATGGGCGGGGTTTCAAATTCCAAGACCCGCACTCCGGTCTTGGAAAGGCCTTGAGTGGAATGAAAGACACCGGGTTCGATCATCACAGCATCGAGAGCGGAAAGTTCCATGGATTCGTTTAAAGAAGAAAAGAGAGCGTTGCCTTCTAAAACCACCAGAGCCGTCTTTTTGCGAGGATGGCAGTGCATGGAGGTCGCTTTGTTGTGACCGATGAAAAGACTCCAGGTTTCCACTTGCGGAGTGCTGATCATGAGATACTCATTTCCCCAGGGTTTATTGACGGCTAATGTGGAGAAATCAACACTGGCCGTGTGGGCAATAGGCGAGCGTAGCTCGAGATATTTTTTATCCAGTAAAGATTGGGTAAGCTTCTTGATCATTAAAAATAAATCACAAATTCAAAGCACCAATTTTGGATTTGGAATTTTTAGAACTTAGCTAAAATCGCTTTCATTAAATCAGTTACATCGCGGGGGTGGCGCGCGGTGATAATATTTCCATCTATGACTGCCGGCTCATCTACATAGTGCGCCCCGGCGTTTTTTAGATCATCGACGATACCGGCATAACAAGTTGCCTTTTTACCCTTCAAGATACCGGCAGAAATTAGCACCCAGGGACCATGACAAAAAGCGGAGACAACCTTTTTTTGCTTATGCATCTCGCGAATGAAATCTAGAACCGGTTTTTGCTGGCGCACGCGATCAGGAGCCTCAAATCCTCCCGGCACTAAAACCAGGTCATAATTTTTAGCCTTCAATTTGAGCGAGTCCACTAATTTCCCGTAATAGCGAACAATTAGTTCTAAGGGAAAATTTAATCGGCCCAAAACCGGCTTGGCATCTTTAGTGGCAATATCTACTTCAAATCCGGCTTCCTTGAGGCGAATGACCGGATAGATTACTTCTTCGTCTTCGTATCCCTCCGCGGTAATGATCACTGCTCTTTTGAGTTGCTTTTTAGACATAGTGGCAATTTAACACGTTTAAATTCTGTTGTGAAGTAAAAACCCGCGGGTTAGCGGGTTTGTTGAACTAGTTTTCTAACGTATTCGCAAATCTTTTGAGGAGTTGGCGGAAGATTGTCGAGATGTGGAGCAAATCCGGCGGATCGCTCTTCTAGAGCCAATACTCGCACATTCTTATCGCTTTGCTGCATAATGTCATAGGCGAGACACTTGGCTACCCCGTTTTCAAAGTCTCCATCGAGGACTAGTCCGCCATGTCGCGATCCGGATAAAGCGGATAAAATAGTCTCCGAGACAAAAAAGGGTTTGAGCCAAAGCAAGTGCACAATATTACAAACAATTCCTTCACTCTCCAAAGTAGCGGCAGCTTCTAGGGCATTAAGGCGAGTCGAAGAGATAGGGTATAGAGTGATATCCGCTTGAGGATGGATGCGATTAGGCATCTCATAATCAATGGAAAAACTGCGGCGATGTTCGCTGGCACAATACGGAGTGTCGTCTTCCATGAAGCGATCCCACCCCCGTTGGTATTCCCCTGGAGTCATCGGCGCAAATACTTTAATTCCAGGCATGCGGGTGAAAATGCTGTGGTGACTCCCCGAAGCTACGGGGCCAATACCTCCATCCATGCCGATGGACCGAATGAATATCGGGCATGAAACATCCCATATATTATTCGATTTTGCGGCGTAACTCAAAGGAATTATACTATTAAACTGTTGGAAGCCTTGGTAGCGGACAATATAGATTGGACGACGACCGGCCAGAGCTAGACCAACAGCGAAACCTCCGGCGGCAACATCGGCCATCGATAATTCGATCAGGCCTTCTTCTTCGGTCATATCCGGAACAGTTCCTCCTACCCACCCTACGGCGGTTAGGCACTGTCCTAGGGCGACTCCGTCATTCTTAAGATGATTTCTAGTGAGCTCTTTGATTTTTTCGGCGACAGTCATGGTTGCTCTCCTGGCAGTTTTTGTGCCCATAACAAACTTATCTTGTCTTGAGTTTCGATCTCAATATCCTCAGCTTCTCTTTGTAGTCCCAGTCGAGCTACTTCTTCTTTGATAAGAGAGAAACGGTCCCACTCTGGAGGGCCATCGCATCCGGTTCCGGCATGCCAGACTGCTCGAGCAGTATGAATGTTCATAAAAGCAGGGAGTTCTTGGCTTAAAATTCTGGTCTGGTGCATGATGAGCCAAGGATCGTCGGTAATTTCTACGGCACGAAGTTTGAAAGCGCTGGCTACTTCGGCCATATGCCAATTACGACGAACTTTTTTTTCGGTCAGGATGGATAAATTGTTATCGGCACAGACAAATAAGACGGGAGCTTTCTTTGTGGAAGCCAATCCCAAGGCGGCGAGTACATAATCTTCTTCGGCACTAGCATCGCCCATTACTGCTAAAGTTCTTTGGCCGGCGCCAAAAGCATAACCTATCGCAATAGGAACCTGGGTTCCCATGAAGCCGTCATGCCCGAACATTTTAATGGCGGGGCTATGAATAGAAGCCGAACCACCCATGCCGCTGGTACAGCCTGTAGGGCGGTGAAGTAATTCGTCTCGCAGAGCGGTAGGATCGCCGCCGTATGCTAAATAAAGATCATGACAGCGGTGCTGACCAAAAATGGCCGGGTTAGGAAAGGCGACCGCTAAGGCCGAAGAAATAGATTCTTGGCCAAGAGAGAGATAGATAGGGCATTTGATTAGTTTCTTTTCCGCTGCTTCCTTAACTTTGAATTCAAAAAATCTCGAGAAGCAAACTTTACTGAACATCGCCAGGGTATCCTCCCGACTGCATTTAGCAGTCAAACCCGGAAGTAGTCCGTAGTCTTTGGAGCGCATTAGTCCCCCTAATTTTTAAATAGCTTTGTTCCTAGAGTAATGAATGATTTGACTAGTGTCAACAAGACATTATGTTGTTCGAGACTAATTATGAATAAATGCGTTGAGTGCTTTGCGCGTTATCTCTCCAAAATAGCCGGAGACTGGCCGCACACTGTATTTTTCTTGAAGTCTTTTCACTGCCTCGCGGGTAATATGGCCAAAATAACCCGTAATTAAGTCCGCGGAATAGTTAACCTCGTTGACTAAAAGGACCTGGAGCTGTTTGACGTCGTGGCCGATGGAGCCGAGAGTGAGATCTCTGGAGAAACCAGCCAAATTTTCGTTATAAGGCGAGAATGAAGAAGAGGCAGTTGAAGAACTGTAAGTTACAGTATTGGACTCTGTGCCGATGGAAGAAGAAGAACAAGTATAGTTACTATTACAACCCAAAACCTTATATTTATAGGAATAACCATTAACAAAGGCTTCGTCCCCCACTGAACCCCAGGCATGCGTGTCGTTATAAGTATAAGTAGAGCCGTTCTTTAAAGTAGAACCAATCCACACACCACAGGCACCAGTTGAAAAATCTCCTCCGTTGACACTCCTATAGACACAGTACAGTGGTGCCCCTGAATCCGGCCAGCTTAAGGTGATTTTTCCAGTACCGAGAGTAGCTGTTACCGAAGAGGGTGGGTTGTAAGTAACAGGTGTGGGTGTCGGTGTCGGTGTCGGTAAGGCCGGCATAGAGGCCTGTATGGTATATTTAACGTTTTGGTTCACGCAATCGATGACATATCCATCGAGCGGAAATTCAGACTGAAGAATATCTACGGTTCCACTGGTAATGGGAGATTTGGGACATGGGGTAGTGCCATTTTTAGGACTACCTCCCCATATGAATCCTCCGTTGGATTTGTTCACTAAGAATTCACTAAGGCCATCGGGGTCACTGAGTGTTAGAGAATACTTTACGTTGTCATACTGACCGACAAATAACCGTTCAGCCGCGAGAGAGCTGTTGCTGGGATTGCTAACTGGGGTCGGAGTTGGAACTGGGGTAGAAGTTGATGTGGGAGTGGGAGTGGGAGTGGGAGTGGGAGTGGGAGTATGTGATGTAGAAGCCGTAGTCGAAGGGACTGATGACGTTGTGACGGGTGAAGGGGTAAGACTGGGAGAGATACTTATGGTCGGTGTCGGAGAAAATGATAAAGAAGCAGTTGGCGATGGCGAATAAGTTACGGTGGGAGTAACAGTGGGGATAGGAGTTGAAGCTGGATTGACCGTAGAACACTGCCCCACCGTGTCTCCATGGGCGAAGTGTGCTTTGATGGCCGAGGCATCAATGGTGATAGTATTGGCTTCCAGGGGATTACCTGACGGATAATGACAGATAACAACTTTACCCACTTCTTTGATGGCGGCATTGGCATCAAGTTTTTCTTCCATTGATGGCTTATGGCCCGGGTTAATTCTTTGATAATCAGGAACATCTTTAACGGTATTAAAAGAACTGCCCTTCTGATACCAGTTGAATTCCTTGTTGTTAATACAAAAGACTTTTTTGAAAAAGTCGGGGTCGTCTTTGACGGCCTGCTCTCCAGTGGTGTTCACCCAGCGGAGCTTGCCGGTATCTTCCCCGCTGATATCTACGCCATAAACTTTGGAGTCTTTACTCTCGCAATCACGGAAGAGACCAGAGGTGGGGAAGGCCTCCTTTACTTCCTTAGAAACCAATTTTACATTGAAGAACCCTCCCAGATGACCGTAAAACTTGAAAATCTCGGGATTGAGGAATAAACGCTTGTAGCCCTGGTCATTGATGATGAAGACATCCGGGTCATCGGAGAAGATAGCGCTGATTAAATCGCCGTCTTTCAAAGCATAATCTGATGGATTAACTGCGAGGACTAGTTCCGTGCTGAAGATCACTAAGAAAAATAATCCCAGAGCCAAGAGTGTTTTGTTCATGTTCTTAATTATAATTCTAACGAGATATAATAAAAAATAAAGTTATAGACAGGCTTGAAATTTAAAAACCGTGAAAATTTTCACGGTCAGTAGGGATTGAAATGGATTGCTTTGCTTCCACCACAATCAAATCCAAAAGGGACAGAGATCAGGTTTTTTAGTTTTTCTTTGACTTGTTCTTGGAGTTCGGGTTTAATAAAAAAAAGCATAAATCCACCGCTTCCTGCTCCTAATAATTTTCCACCTAAGGCGCCAGCTTGTTTAGCGGCAGCATAGACCTCGTCAATTATAGAGGTGGTGATATTTGAAGCCAGGGTGCGTTTAATTTTCCAAGCCTCATCCAGTAACTGACCGAAGTCTTCCATGTTGGCGTTGCTTGTTAGGATGTGGGCGCCCTCTTCGACCATTTGGAATAATTCTAAAAGTTCAGTTTTATTTTGAGAAACATTTCTAATCTGTTCTTGGGCAATCACCGATGCTTCTCGAGGAAAATTCACGAAGAAGAGCATGAGATGATTTCTGAATAGATTTAATCGGGGAGCGGAGAGGATAAGGGGGGAGACTCGAAAAATATCTGGTCCTCCGAAATCGATACGATTAAATCCTCCAAAAGCTGCTATGGTCTGATCTTGCGATCCGACGTTTTCTTTAATAATCTTTTGTTCAATGTGGATAGCTTCCATGGCTAATTGTCTCGGATTGATTATTTCTCCCTTGAGACCGTGCAGGGCTTTTAGCAGTCCGACAGTGAAAGCAGAGCTAGAACCCAATCCTGCTCTCCCGGGAAGATCGGCAAAATAACTAATGCCCAAGTGTCTATCATTACCGAGATATCTAATCACTTCACGGGCGGAAGGATGTTTAATGTCATCGATCTTTTGAGCTTTTTCCAATTCAGAGTAGGCAATCCAAAAACGATAGTCCGTGGTAAATGGTTTAGAAAAGTTACAGGTAATATAGCAGTATTGATCGATGGCAGTAGAAATTACTGCTCCAGGACCATAGTTTTCATACCAGGCGGGATAATCAGTCCCGCCTCCTAAAAAGGAGATACGGAACGGAGTGCGGGTGACGATCATCCTAGCCTCGATTTTTAAAGTCCTTTATTTTTTTTTACAACAAAGAAAAATAAAATGGAAGTTGGCAAAGGGAAAAAAGATGGTCTAGTTTTTAGCGCGCCAGTTTTTTAATTGACGATGAATAGACAGAACCCAAGAGCGGGGCAAAATGGATTTTGCCACGTTTCTTAAATACTGACGGATGATTTTAATAGCTTCGGAAATCTGCCATAAAATAAATTCTCCTCTGAGCATAGGCCAGAGCTCGCGCAGACTGCGAGGGTTTTTGCGCGTGATGATTTCTTGTAGAAATTTTTTGCGGACACAGAGATAATGAACGGGTCCGGATAAGAAATTCCAAGTCAGAGTAAGCCGCGGATTGTTTTCAAGAACCTTCAGACAAGTATTGATCCAATGCGGGTCATCGTACTGTTCGCCAGGAGGGCAGATAAAAATATATTCTCCTCGAGATTTTTCTAGGGCTTCGTTAATAGCCATAACACCATTGTTGGTGATTACCACGTGCTCAAAATTTCTATAAGATTGTTTGGCGAGACTCTCTTTCGTTTTAGCCAACCTGATTCCGTCCAGATCAGTCCAACTTATTATTGAGGCTTTTGGAATACGAGTATCCCAGGCGGGGTCGAATTTTTCCTGTACGGCTAGAAGCTTCAAGCAATGATCGTAACTGATGGTGGGGAAGGGGGTATAAAGGCTTTGTTCCGAACAGTTCAATATTTCAATTGGTTTTATGGAATGGGTCCGGTAGATATGGTGAATAGTGGGTGGTACTACCGGATTGAAGAATTGGTTAGTGTCACGGATCAGGGCAGTCACTGGTTCGGAGCCGTATTCTTGGGGGCGATAGTAGGTCTCCGTACCCTTCAGGGTGGCCCCATCCGCGCCAAAGAGGATGATTTTGGATGCTCCGCCGACCGTGGCGAGGTAAATTAATTGGGCGAGGGTGTTACCAATCATAAAATGCAATGGATGGGTGATATTGGGCACGCCCTGGCTTCGACTAATGCCGATAAAAAGCAACTTGGGATCATATCGGTGGATAAAGTTTTCCAAACTAAAATCGGGACCGAGTAGTTCCGGTTGGCTTTCAAAGAAGGAAGAGGTGAACATGTTTTCATCGCTACGGTGGAGAAACTCCTCAATCTTGTCAATGACAGGCGGCAATCCGCGATTGATGCCGGCCATCACCACCGAAAAATGCTTGTTTATTTTCTGTAAAATATGGTTCTCCTGGACGAAAAAAGTGTTCATTCCAAAATAGCAGATGTCTGCTTCGCGCAGTTCTCCGATTCTTTTTTCCAGCTCATTAATAGACGGTCCGGCGGCTAAAATAGCTACGGGGCGACCGTTAATGATTTTTCGAAGATGGGCGAGACGCTTTTCGGTAAATGGCAAATAATCGGGAGAGTTGAAATTCATAGTAGTCTAGGCTTTAGAGGCGACGATAAAGATGTTGGAGGTTATGCGGTGATGGGACAATATATCTTTGTATTTCTGATCAGCATCTTGGATAAGCTGATTTATCTCCCGACTAGCTTTGGGAGAAAACCCAGAAAAGTTAATTTGAGGCTGGGAAAGACCGAAAGATGAATTAGACTGAGGGGCGTTATTAAAATACCAGAAGAAGTGATTGAAAAAATTATAGTCCTGCAGAAAATACATTTTATCGATTTTAAAACCCGCTTTTTGACAAAGCTTTTTCAAGCTTTTTGGAGAAAAATAGAAGGTATGGGCATCGTGAAAGTAAAATTTACGATAAGCATCCGCCGGCCATAAACTTAGCAGGGCGTCGTGAAGATTGGGAACCTCAATAAACACCTTTCCGCTAGGGCTTAAAAGATCTTTAGCTTTAGCTAAAAATTGAAGTGGGTTTTGGATGTGCTCTAATGTCTGAAAAGCGGCGATATAATCGAATTTTTTTTCTTGGAAGTCACAATTTTCCAATGGATCGGTTTTAACCTCAAGGCCGAATTTTTTTTGCACATACCGGGCGCAATGCGTATCCAGTTCTACGCCCGCGCACATTTTAAATCGGTCTTTTACTTGAGAAATAAATTGACCAGCCGAACAACCCACCTCCAGGAATGTTTTTTTCTTGCTAAAGAATCTTTTAATAATTCTTAATCTGTCTCCCTGGAAATTTTTTTCAGTTCTAAATATACCCTCTGGTTTAGAATTTGGTTTTTCTAAATTATTGCTGTGATTTTTTCGGTAATCTTCAGTGTAATATTGTTTGACGTTAATCTTTTTCTCCTCCAAGATTCCTAATTGGCAAGATGGACAATGAAATACGCGTCGAGATGTACCATCCCGTAGTTGCTTGGTAAGGATATTCAGTTTGGGCTGCTGACATATAAGACAGATCATATGCGATGTCTCTTAAAATGCTTTTTTAGGTAAGTTAAAAGGAGGCTGCCTTTAGTGGCAATTTCATATTCCAAATATTCAAAGTCTTCGGGTAAGTCGATTTCGATAATAGGCGGCATGAGGAAGGGAAGAATTTTATTTCCGTAAACTTTACGTTTGTCGGAATAGGGGAGGTAATCTTTGGAGAAGAAATTTAGTTGCATCGAAAACAGTATACTATGCTAAGCAATTTGTAACAATGCTGAATAAAAAAACTCCGCCGGGGAGTTTTGCTCTAGGCTACTGCTTTGATGAATAGTTACTGGATAAGTAACGCCAAAGTGGTCCTGGATCTCGGTTTAGCTCGAACTCTAAGAATTCCCAATCGCGAGGGTTGTCTGCCTCTGTGGCGTGAGAGGTGGAAAAGCCCAAGATTTTCAGACCAAATGCGGTTTGGTTATTAAGAAGAAATTCCTGGCGAACAATATCCACGTAACCATTGGGAATATACGCCTTGGGAAATAATTGTCTTGGGAGGCTGTGATATTCTGGGCGGGGATCGTCAGGAAAATATCCCGAAAAAAATCCTTGGGCATCGATGTGAAACATCTTTTGGGGTGGTTCTGCCGCTTCATGCCCGGAACGAAGAGAATCAGCCTGAGGGTTGACGAGGAACTGTTTGGTAGCTTCATCGATTATCGTTGGGTCACGAAAAGGAGTGGTGGGTCTTAAATATACCCAGGTCGTAGGCGCCGTATCGTTTTCAGTAAACCACTCTGCCGCATGCCTCAAGGGCGGAAAATCAGCTGAAGAATCTTGGGCAAATTCACTCGGTCTTAAAAATGGAGTCTCTGCTCCAAAGCTTCTGGCAATGATCGCAATTTCCTCGGAGTCGGTAGAAACAATCGTGCGGGTGATTTTTTTGGAAAGGCGAGAGGCGATAATCGAGTAGGCGATGAGCGGAAATCCGCCTAGAAGTTTTATATTTTTTTTGGGAATGGCCTTTGATCCAATGCGAGCGGGAATAAGGGAATAAGTTCCCATATCGTAAACTCCTTTTTAAAGTTGCTGACCTAGTTGTAAACTTTTGGTTTACTATTGTCAATTAAAAACCTCGCCAGGGCGAGGTTACAGAGTTTTCTTTCTTCGAAGTTTTTTCTCAATAGGTAACTCAGAGGCTAGTACGATTTTTTCGGCCTTACCAAGATATGCAGGTAAGGCTCTAATTTCAGTTGCTAAGCGGCCCATGCCCCCTACTTCCAGGCTGGCGGCTTGGTCCGAGCCCCACATGGCTCGATCAAGAGTAATGTGGCGTTCAACAACACAAGCTCCCAGGGCGGCTGCCACTAGGGAAGGATACGCTCCTACTTCATGACCGGAATAACCGATCGGTACTCTCGGATATTTTTTAATGAGTCTCGGAATGTTGGCTAAATTCAATTCCGAAGGATCTGCCGGGTAAGTGGAGGTGCAGTGCAAAATTACCAATCCCTCTTCTCCTAACAAACTGACCATGCGTTCAATCGCCTGATCGTCCGCCATACCAGTAGAAAGAATTATGGGGCGGCCCTTTGATCTGACGTGGATTAAAAGGTCTTTGTCCAGGTTACAGGCCGAAGCGATTTTGTAGCAAGGAGGATTGTAGAAATCTAAGAAATCAACACTAGCTTCATCCCAAGGAGAGGCAAACCACAAAATTCCTTTTTCTTCGCAATAAGCATCAATTTCATCATACTGCTCTTCGCTAAATTCCAAGCCCCGCTTGAGGTCGCCATTGGTGGGACCAAAAGGATTTTCGCGCGGACGAGCCAGCTCTTCCGGTGTGTAAACCACATCCACCGTTCTCTTTTGAAATTTCACCGCATCCCATCCGGCCTTTACGGCCTCATCAATTAATCTCTTGGCAATATTGATATCGCCGTTATGATTGATGCCAATTTCACCAATAAGAAAACACGGTTGGCCCGGGCCAACTAATTTATTTCCGATCCATACAGTACCCATGTCGTCACCTCGAATTTTTCAACGATCTTTTTCGATTGTACGAAAGTATCCGGCCTTATCAATATTGACGAAATATAAAACCGGTTCAGAGTGAACCGGTTAAGAAGAGAGTGGAGGCCAATGGGCGGGATCAACCTGCCTTGGATCATCAATAGCCAGCAACCTCAGCTGAGATAAAATTTCCTCCCAAAGAGGGCCGGGGGAGGCGGCATTGACCGCAGCCTTTAAGTGCCCGACTTTATTGGTCCCAATCAACGAAGAAGCAATGCGATTTTCAGAGGCGACGAAGCAAATAGCCAGTTGTGGTAGGCTCATGCGATGCTTTTTGGCAATCTTTTCCGCTATAGCAGAGTGCTCTTTGAGTTTTTCAAGACTTGGAGGGAGTTGGTGCACCAAGGGAGTTAGTGATCCTTTTAATAAAACAGAGCGATTAATCACTCCAATATTATTGCGATGCGCTTCGGCTAAAACTTCTTTAGCCATTCGCTGATCAAGAATACTATAAGCTACCTGGATAACATCAAAGAAGCCCGTCCTCACGGCTGCCAAGGGGGCTTCTTCACCCCTTGTGCTAATGCCGGTGTATCTAATTTTACCTTTGTCTTTAAGGTTTTGTAGGATGTCAATCAGTAAACCACTCTCAATTTGCCCTCGAGATCCACCATGAAGATAAAGCAGTGGCAGAGAATCTAATTGTAGTTTTCTTAGACTATCTTCCACTTGTTCTTCAATCCTTTTTTGAATCTCGAGAGGTTCGAGTAATTCTCCTTGTTCTAGGAATTGACCGCATTTGGTTCCCACTAATACGCCTTTTATTTTGGCGATGCCCGATCTCCCAATGCGCTCTTCGGCCAGTTGATAAAAGTTAGCCGTGTCGAAATAGGTAATGCCCAAATCTACGGCGGTATTAAGAATGTTCTCTGCTTCCTCTTCGGTCGGTAAAGAACGAGAACCAATACCATAAGCAAAGCCGATTTCTGCTGTTCCGAGGCCAATTCTAGAAATTTTATACTCAGTTCTTCCTAGATGTCGGTAGTTTCCACAGTGGCCCATCTTATTCTCCTTTCATGTTTACCAACAAGTTCTTCCACCGTCTATAACTAGATTAGCCCCGGTCATATAAGCAGAAGCATTGGAACATAAAAAAAGGATAGCGGCTTTGTACTCATCTCCGTTGGCCATACGGCCCATGGGGATGAGGTTAGTGAGTCTCTGCACGAAGTCATCTTCTAGGCCGGTATTGTAGATTCCGGCGGGAGAAATAGCGTTCACTCTGACTCCTTGGTCGGCCCAATAGGTTGCCAAATATTTTGTTAACCCGATCAGGGCATGCTTGATAACCGAATAGCTCACGGGTTTAACCTGGTGCTCTCCGGGCTTATCTCCTTCCTTCTGATAAATACGCTGGTCGGGAGCGATGATGGCCAAATCCGAGGCGATGTTTAAAATCACCCCCCTTTTATTTCTAGCCATGTGCTGACCGATAACGCGGCTCATGATTAAAGCTCCGGTAACGCTTACCGCAAAATCTTTGTTCCACGCTTCGATCGGCATATTCTCTAAACGACTAAGATTTTTCCCGCCACCTTCTACTACGGGATTGTTTGCAGCGTTATTGATTAATATTGAGATGGACCCAATTTCGCGAATAATGCGGCTTATAACACGAGTAACTTCTTTTTCTTTGGTGATGTCCAAGGTGTATCCCCAGACTTTTCTGGGGTAGGAAAATGGAAAATACTGCAAGGCTTTCCCGATGGCTTTATCGTTAATATCCAATAATACTACTCGACCATTGCCGTCGAGAATGGCTTCGGCATGTTTTTTGCCCAGGAAACCGGCTCCACCGGTAATGACGGCCAAGTCACCTTCCAAATCAAACTTGCGAATAGTGCCAAAGGTCATATTATCCTCCTGTTTTAGTCCAGATTTCTTTTACGAAATCCAATTGTCGTTTGGCATCGCCGATATAATCTTCTCCGCGCCAGGCTTGTAGAACGAATAGTCCGTCAAAGCCAATGTCATGAAGAGCACGAAAGCACTCTTCGAAATTAACGTCACCCTCACCCAAGTAAACTGATTGCGTGGAGCCAACTTTGCGATCTTTGAGATGAACCTGTTTAATCATCTTCCCGAGCAGGCGAATGTCTCGCGGCAGATCGTGGCCTAGAGTAATTAGATTGCCGGTGTCGTAACAGGCGCCAATGCGGGCATCGTCAAAAATTTCAATAAACTCTCGTAACTCATCTCCAGGTAGTTCGGTTTCCAGAGCAAGTTCAATCCCCAAACCATCGATGTCTTTAAGAAAGCGAGTTAAGCAGGCAAAAACATCGATTTTGTCACGTAGAGTTTTGATTGTAAACTCTTCTAAGATCGGAATACCGATTAGTTTTATTCTTGAAGAAAAAGCTCCAACTGCTGCACGGCGAAGTATCCTAGAGATTTTTTCATGGGCATTTCTCGTTAGCCGGTTTTTCATAAAGTAATCGGCGCAGATGGAGTGTACTGGGGTGCCAGACTCTTCAACAATTTTATTGATCATTTCTGACCCAATGTTTTTTTCGATGGGGTTGTAGTAGCGATCATCCCAGTCCCAAACCCACTCAATGCAATCAAAGCCAAGTTGTTTAGCAATAGGAAATTCTTTTTGCCAGTCTTTGGGAAAAAACTGCAGGCGTCCGTCTTGAGATGGTGAAAGCCGGCTTTGCATAATACCGAATTTGGCCATAGTAATCTCCTTGTCAAGGAACGAAATTCTGGCGCAAATTTAACATAAACCTTGCTAGTAGGCAACTTTTTAGATATGGTTTTTATTAGAGAGATTCGATCTTTGACAAAGAAGGAGCGACGATGAGCGCCTCAGGATTAGTTATGATTAATCTCCCTCGATTTCCGGGCGGAGGGCATACGCATCCCGCCGAGGTAATTGCGGGTATTAAGCCTGCCGATTTGGCCGGGTTAAAAATAGTTTTTATTAATATGCCTTTGCGTGAGACAGCTGTTCCGAATACGACCCCCGAAGGTCCGTTACTGATGGCCACTAATCTTCGAAAGAATTACGGCGTATATGCCACGGTTATCGATCTCAATGCTTATCGGATTAAAGACGAGCTGGCCCAAAACAAAGGTTTGACTCATGGGCGACATTTAACACCCGAGGAAACCTTCGAATTAATCCAGAAGCATTTTTTGGTTCATGGCGAACCCGACGTGGTGGCTTTATCTGGCATGATCACTACTCTGCGTTGGCAGGAAGCGGTCACGAAGATGATCAGAACTATTTTGCCGGATGTTTTTCTGGTTTCTGGCGGTGGTTTGGCAACGGAGCTGAAGGCCGGTCTGTTTAACTATATCTCTGGTCTTGATGCGGTGGCGCACTCCGAAGGGGACGATGTCGTCGTGAAAATTTGTTTTGATGCCCAGCTGATTAAGAGAAAAGGATTTAACGGAGCATTGCTGGCCGGGAATCTTGAGCCTTACTATCTTGGTTATACTAAAGGCCGACATCGGCTGATGTACGCCGGGGACCGGCCTCGTGATTTGGATAGTTTGCCTTTCGCTGATTTAGATTTATTGGCAGAAGATGTGAATGGACACAAGATTCTAGATTATTATTTAGGTAATGATGTCTGGGGTATTGGAGCGAATAATAGCTCCGCCACACCATTTCAAATGACGCGTAGTACGACTTCGGTTTCTTCGCGGGGTTGTCCCTTTGCCTGTCAGTATTGTTATCGTGGCGCGCAGGGCGAAAGAAAGTGGGGCGTGCGTTCGGCTGAACATATTTATAAAGAGATGCTTCACCATCAGGAAAAATACGGCATTGATTTCAAGGGATTTCCCGATGATAATTTTGCTGTGACCATTGGACGGATTGTGGATTTAGTTCCTCTGCTTGGTCCTTTGGGGATTCGTTGGGGAACTCATACTCGACTCGACGAAGCGGCCGGTCTTAAGCCGATCAGTAGTCGTCCAGGAGAGTATGTTTTTGAAGATCCACATCGTATCGAGCTGATGGCCAAAGCGGGCTGTGTCTACATCGGCTTTGGTCCCGAGAGCGCTAACAAAGAAGTATTAGAGGCGATTGGTAAGGGTGGGCATACTTTGACTAACGGATTTGTCCCAAAAGTCGTCAACGGAAAAACATATAATTTCGCTCGCTCGATGATTGTGGGAATTGAAAACTGTTTGAGATTTGGAATCCATTCCAACTGTACCTGGATTATGGCTCTGCCGACTGAAAATCTCGAACGCTTAAAGGAATCTGTGGCCTTTATCAAATGGCATGAGGATCTCTATATTCAAAATGGATTGCCAACTGATTCCGTGAATAAAAAAATGTTTACGTTGACCTGGTATCCCGGAACGGAAATTATTCGGCATACCAAAGTCAGACAGGAATTGACGAGAGTTTTTGGTGTTACCTTTAACGAGAGATTAGAACCGATTTGTGACGAGAAGTTTTATAAGTATTTAATTGAGCTGGACGATGCTACTAAAGTTCTCTACGGTAATAACGATGAGCCGTTGAACTTTGGAGATATGCCCATGGACCAGTTTCTTCAGGCTCGAGAATATGTCGACTCCGATCAAATTTTCAAAATTTTAGAAATGTAAAAAAATACCCCGCCGTGGCGGGGTTTTTAGTTTATTTAGTTTCGTCTTCGATAGCGACACTCCTAATCGCTTCGGATACAACATCGATCGCTTCATAAAGAGCATGGGCGTCAATGGTCAGTGGCGGAGCTAGTTTAATAGAGTGCTTAAAAGTACAGACCGGCAGGACGCCATTCCCAATGCATTTCATGACTACGCGAGTAGCCGCATCGGTATCGTGGAAAATCAGTCCAGCAATCATGCCTCGCACATTAACCATCTTGACTAAGGGAAATCTTATCAGGCCCTCGAGTCCGGCCTGGAAAATATTCATCGTTCTTTGGCGTTCGGCGATAAAGTTCGGATCGCTTAAGAATTCAATGTTAGCCAGTCCGGCCGCACAACAGAGCGGATTGCCCGAATGAGTGCCATGCAAATCCGCTTCTTTATCATCGATAATTTCTGCCCTGCTTAAGACGGCTGAAAGAGGCAGAGAGGAGGTTATGCCTTTTCCTAAGCAGATAATATCGGGCTGAAGATCGCCGTAAGTCATATAACCGTACAGTGGTCCCAGGCGATAAAATCCAGCCTGCATCTCATCGAAACAAACCAGCGCACCGGAATTTTTGGCAAAAGCATAGAGAGAGTCGATATATTGCTGAGGATAGAACCAGGCGCCCCATCCCTGGAAAGTTTCCAAAAAGAAGCCGGCAATTTGATCTGCCGGAATTTGGTCTCCAGAAGGAAGGCGAAGGCTCTTTGGATCAAAGCGATCATTGGCGCGATAGGGGAAGTCGAGAAAGATCACGTCGCTATCTTTTACTCCCGACCAGTCTCCCTTTTCCGGACTCCCGCAAATGAAATCATTACCCAAACCTTGGCCGTGATAGCTTCCGCGGAAGGTAATGATATATCGGCGATGTTGCTTTTTGGCCCATAGTTTGACGAGCTTGTAAGCGGCACCCATTACTTCCGATCCCGAGTTTAGTAAGAGGGCTTTGTTGAAGTGCGGAGGAGAGAGCTCCAATAATTTAGACAGAAACTTTTGACGAATATCGGTGGGATAGGTGTAGGAGAAAAGCAGATTTGCGTCGAGTTGTTTCTTGATGGCCTCTATGATGAAAGGATTGGCGTGACCAGCATTAGCCACAAAAATCCCCGAGGTCATGTCAATCCACTTATTGCCGTGGTCGTCAAAAACAGAAAAGTCTACGGCTTTATTCCAAGTAATTGGAGTACCATTGGCGGCTAAATGCGGTTCCAGGTCCCAAAGTTTTTTATAAAGCTCATCTTTTTGGAGAACAAAACCATCTTGAATTTCGCGATAGCGAGTCTTAATAGCCAAAGTTCACCTCCCAATTAAAAAAAGAACCTGCGTATAAAATACAGTAAAAGGTGGACAGTGTCAACAAATCTGAAACAACCTGCTCATTTGACCCAAGTCCCCTGCCTGCCGGCAGGCAGGAAGGCAAAAGATGAGTATTGAGCGAGACGTATATGGATACGGCGAGCTCAAACGGAATCTTTTAACGCAGGAATTGGGCAAACCTGAAAGGCTAAGCTCGCGTTGAGCCTGTAGTCTGCGGAGGCTCCGCGAGCTTAGTATGCAGTGTTGTTAAGAAAGTTGATCGATTTTCCAGGGGATGCGAGGCCTCACACCATCAAGACGCCAAGGAAGTTTAAAGTTGCCACGCACACCTTCCGGATCGAGGCGGTCATCTATTTGGAACTTCAGCGCTTCGGGTTCAGTGGCGTGAATCATTTGAGCCAGATCGGGATTGATCATGCGATAGGCTACTGAAATAATACTTTCATTCAGAAAATCTCCCGGAATTTGGCAGACTGAACGGAAGCGGCCAACGGGATGCTCGCCATCTTGCCAGGGTGCATCCAGATTGTTATTGGAGATAAAAATCACGTGGCTCAGTTCGTTAAAGAAGTAAAGTTGTAGCATTAAGCGATGCGCAGGCTGAAAGACTTCATACTCCACCTCAATGTTTACGGGATCACGCACGTCAAATTGTTTGGAGATTTGGCCGGTCTGGTCCAGGGCGCGCATGGCGCGCATACGCACCACGTCATCCCCGGGAGCTTTGTCGGGTTCCCAGATTCTTTCGGCGACGTGATCCATCTTCTGTTCGAGATATTGACTGATAATTTTATCAGTGGGGCCTTCTAGTAAAATTTTACCTTCGTGCAAGACGATGGTGCGGGTGCAAAGTTTTTGGACGGCATCCATGTTGTGGCTGACGAATAAAATAGTGCGCTGCTGGTTGCGAGTAACCTCCTCCATTTTGCTCAAACTCTTTTTTTGAAATTGAGCGTCGCCCACAGCCAATACCTCATCGATAATTAAAATGTCCGGCTCCAAATGGGCGGCCACTGCAAAGGCGAGGCGAACTTGCATTCCGGAGGAGTAGTGTTTTACAGGCGTATCAATAAATTTTTCGACGCCGGCAAATTTAACAATACTGTCGAATTTTTGGCCGATCTCGATACGACTCATGCCCAGGATTGCTCCGTTTAAGAAGACATTCTCCCTTCCCGTTAATTCCGGATGAAAACCGGTGCCTACTTCGAGCATTGAAGCCACCTTGCCCATCATTTTGATCTGGCCGGTAGTGGGGGGGGTAATTTGGCTTAAGATTTTCAAAAGTGTGGACTTACCGGCACCATTTGGACCAATAATACCAATGGCCTCTCCTTTTTTAACGGAGAGGTTTATGTCTTTAAGGGCCCAAAACTCCTCTTTGGGTTTAAAAGCTCCGCCCACTTTCTTTTTGGCAAAGCGCATCGGATGTTTGAAGATGTTAGCGAGAACATCGCGTAAAGCAATATAGCCACCCTGCTGGTGGTTGATGTTGTACCTCTTGGAAACATTTTTTATTTCAACAGCGTTTGGCATATTAAACAATATCAGCAAAATATCTTTCTGTTTTTTTGAAAACGACTACCCCAATAACCAAAGCCAGAATTCCAAAAGCCGTGGAAATACCAAGTAGGGTCCAATTAATAGGTGTAGTGCCTAAGATAGAAGAGCGGGCGGCTTTGATTACGCCGGTCATGGGATTTAAGGCTAAGATCCAAGAATATTTTCCGGCGATGCTTGGAGGGTATATTACCGGAGTAACGAAGAGAAGCATCTGGATGAAGTAAGGTAGGGCGTAGCGTACGTCGCGGTATTTAACATTGATAGAGGCTAAGAACATGCCGATACCTACGGCGATCATAAAGGTGATGACTAAAAGCAAGGGAAGAATCCAGAACCCCATAAGGTTTGGTAAGAATTGGTAGTAGGCCATGATGCCAATCAAGACAATGAAAGAAATGGCGAAGTCTACAAAATTAGTGAGGGTGGAGGAGACGGGTAAAATCAAACGCGGAAAGTAAACCTTGGTCACGATGCCGGTGTTATTAGTTAAGCTAGCGCTAGCGCCGTTTAGCGAAGCGGAGAAAAATTGCCACAAAAGTAATCCGACAAAAACAAAGATCGGATAGGGCACACCTTCGGAGGGCATTTTTGCAAAGTGGCCGAAAAAGATACTAAAAACCACCATAGTCATGAAGGGTTGGAAAACCGCCCAGCCCACCCCAATGATGGTCTGTTTGTAGCGTACCTTGATGTCTCTCCAAGTAAAAAAATAGAGCAGTTCGCGGTACTGCCAGAGTTCTTTAAAATCCTCCCAACTCAAGTGTTTTTTGGGTCGAATAATTGTTTCAGTAGCCATATTATATATTACAACTATAGCAAAAGAACCATTAATTGACAACTCAAGGCGCTTCTGTTATTATCCCGGTAGATTTTTTGACAAGGAGGGACCGTGAAAACTTCTCTTTGGAGGGATACTACTACTCGTCTTTGTGCGGCTTTAGTTATTGTTGTTGTGGGTATAGCTTTCGGGATCGTTTTTTGGTCCAATGAGTTTAATCGAACGGCCAAAGCTGATACCGTGGCTCCTCCGCGAATTGACGTCGTGGAGACGCAGGATAAGGGGTATTACATCGATTGGCTAGTTCCAAATGAACTCGTGTTCATAAAAGCAACTAGGAATGGTGTGGGACTTCGTCCGTTTATTAACAAAAACGGGTACACTGTTTACTCGGATCTTTTCGAGGTGGACAAAGTTTTGGCTCAAGGGGTGCAAGTGGTCGGCAAGACGCATAGGATAAAAAATATTACACCCTTGCTGGGAACGGGTAATCGTTATGGTAGCTACACTACAAGCCTAATGCTTTCTGTCGAATGGCGGACAGTAAAAGTCGAGAAGAATTAGTTCTACCCGGGATTCGTCCCGGTTTTTTTGTGCAAAAAAGGGAGATGTGGTAAAAGTATGGGGATAACCTCTATGTATGAAGAAATTGCTAAAAGGCTATAAAAAGGTCATTGGAGTTGTGGGACGAGCAAATACGATTTTAATTTTAACCATTATTTATTGGGCTATTTTGCCGATTTTTTATTTACTTTTGAATTTCAAAAGAGAGTCTATGAGCGGCTCTACTTGGCGGAATAAGGAAAAAGAATTTTTGAACTCCCATGAGCAGCAGTTTTAGATCATGAAACAGTAAACATGAAACAAGAAACAAAAAATCCAATTTATATCCTAGGTATTTCTTGTTTTTATCACGACTCTGCGGTCGTGCTGATTAAAGATGGGCAACTCATCGCCGCGGCACAAGAAGAGAGATTTACCAGAAAAAAACACGATGATAGTTTTCCGGCTAAAGCGGTGGAGTACTGTTTGAAAGAAGCAGGTATTACTCCGGCCAATTTATCTTATGTAGCATTTTATGATAAACCGCTTTTGAAATTTGAGAGGATTGTTACCAGCTTCATTAATTCCTGGCCGCATGGCTACAAAACTTGGTTAAGAGCCATGCCGGTCTGGTTAAAAGAAAAACTTTGGACAAAAGTGGCGATCAGTAAAAATTTACCCGGATACAACGGGCCGATCTATTTTACGGAGCATCACATGTCGCATGCCGCCAGCTCCTTTTTCGTTTCTCCTTTTAAGGAGGCGGCGGTTTTAACAGTGGATGGGGTGGGGGAGTGGGCCACCACTACTTGGGGAGTGGGGAAAGAAAATAAAATCGAATTAAAAAAAGAAATTCACTTTCCGGAATCGCTCGGTCTTTTTTATAGCATCCTTACCTATTATTTGGGCTTTAAGCCGAATAGCGCGGAGTATAAGGTGATGGGATTGGCGCCCTATGGTCATCCCAAGTATGTAGAGGTGTTAAGAAATTTGATTAAGATTTATGCGGACGGTAGTTTTGCTTTGAATAAAAAAGTTTTCAAAGGATTTTATGAACTGGGCGGATTTGAAAAAGCTTTGGCTCGCTACTTTGGTTTTGAGAAAAGAAAGCCGGAAGATCCTTTGGAACAGAAGCACAAGGACCTGGCGGCTAGTCTGCAATTTATTACCAACGAGGCGATGGTGACCATGGCTAAGCACATTCAAAAAGAAACCGGTTTGGAAAATTTATGTATGGCCGGCGGAGTGGCCCTGAACTGTGTGGCGAGCTCGGAAGTTTTAAAAAAGTCCGGGTTTAAAAATATTTTTATCCAGCCGGCGGCGGGGGATGCGGGCGGGGCTTTGGGTGCGGCCTATTACATCTGGCATCAGGTTTTGGGGAACTCAAGAGATTTTGTGCAGAAGCACTGTTTTTATGGTCCGGAGTTTGGCGACGAACAGATCAAAATCATGCTCGATAAAAAAGAGGTGGTGGCAGAGCATTTAGCAGATGAGTGGTTATTTAATAGAGTGGCTCAACTGATTGCCGATCAAAAAGTGATCGGCTGGTTTCAAGGCCGCATGGAGTGGGGTCCACGATCTTTAGGAGCTAGATCCATTTTGGCGGATGCACGCAATAAGGGAAATTGGCAGAGAGTTAATCTGAAAATTAAATTTCGAGAAAGTTTCCGGCCGTTTGCCCCCAGTGTTTTAGAAGAAGATTCTTTGGAATATTTTGATTTTGTGGAGCCAGCTCCGTACATGCTTTTCACCGCCAAGGTAAAAAAAGACGATGTGCCGGCCGTAACGCATGTGGACAAAACAGCGCGTTTGCAAACAGTGAATCAGGAAACTAATCCGCGCTATCATCGCTTAATCTCGGAATTCAAAAAAATAACCGGTTGCCCGGTAATTATTAATACCTCTTTCAATGTGCGAGGCGAGCCCATTGTCTGCACTCCCGAAGATGCTTTTAATACATTCATCAAAACCGATTTGGATTTTCTGGTTCTTGGTAATTATCTCTTAGACAAAAAAGAGGTCATTAAAAAATATCCCTTCGTCCCTCCTCAAATTTCCTCTTCGGCCGATTAGTGCCGATCTGTTTTTTCATGCCAAAAATGATAAAATTGAAGAAATGGACTTGTCGAGTAAAAAGAAAATTATCTTTTTTAATTTGCTGACCTTTGCGGGAGTTTTTGTGGTGCTGATTGGATTTTTTGAAATTGGTTTGCGGTTGGTCGGACGGACGAGTGATAATTTCCTAAAGCAGGATGCGGTGTTGGGATGGACGCATGTGCCGAATAAGAAAGGATGGTCGGTGACTAGAGAGTATCGGGTGCCGGTGCAATTAAATAATTTTGGTCTAGTAGGGCCGGATACTAGCTTAGAAAAACCAGCCGAGACCTTTCGCGTTGCTTTTGTAGGAGACTCTTTCACCGAAGCTTTTCAGGTAGAGACTGAGGCAGCCTTTCCGCGCGTAATCGAAAAACGGGTAAATGATTTGGGTAAAAAAGTTGAGACTCTGAATTTTGGAGTGACGAGCTATGGGACAGTCAAGGAGGACTGGGTAATTAAAAATAGTGCCCTGAGATTCAATCCTGATTTGATAGTGTTGGGATATTTTGTCGGGAATGATTTTGCGGATAACTTAGCCGGAGACATTAATCCGACCGCACAGTTCAGCTCGAGGAAAAAGTTTACTAATAGCGTAAAGCTATGGTTCAGAAATCACTCCGTGGCTTATCGCTGGTTTTTAGAAAAAAAATCTCGCAACGCCTTCCTGAGCGATCCTGCTCCCGTTTTTGTTCCGGCTATTTATGGTCCTAATTCCATTTTTGGATCAAAATATTCTTCCGCTGCGGAGGAAGGGATGGCTAAAACGAAAACTTATTTAAAAAATATCAGCGATATTCTAAGAGAGCAGGATATTAATTTTTTAGTTTTAATTTTGCCGGCCAAGGAACAGGTGCATGAAAGGTTACGTTCTTCGGAGGATAGCAATCTCGACTGGGAAAAGCCGAATAGAATGTTAAAAGAATTTTTTGAACAAGAGAAAATCGCTTATCTTGACACATTGCCAACTTTTCAATCTTGGGCTAAGATCAATCCAGAAGGTTTGGCTTTCTTTAAATTTGATGGCCATCCTAATGAAACCGGTCATTTTCTTATTGCGAAAGGCATTTTAAATTATCTAGATCAATATTTTTATGGAAAGTAAGTCATCTATTTTCAAAGAGCTGTGGTTATATATGAAACTACGAAAACGCTGGTGGATTGCTCCCATCATCGTTTTTCTGGTGTTGCTTGGTTTCTTGGTCGTCTTCGCTGAAACCTCTGTTTTCGCGCCGATTATTTACACTTTGTTCTAACTTGGATATCAAGTCTAAAATCGCGTATTACCGTCAGCATGCCTTTGTAAAAAATGTGTTGCTACTGCAAAGCGGCAGTTTTGCCGGCAATATTATTCAGGCTCTCGTCGGGGTGTTTATGGCGCGGCTTTTACAGCCGGAACTTTTTGGTGTTTATGCCTTAGCTTTTAGTCTGGCCGGTTTGATAGGACTCTTTCAGGGGGTGGGGGCACAGGAAGCGATGGCCACGGTGCTGGGAGAAACCTATGCCCGCAAAGATACGGAGCGTACCAAAGAAGCTCTCGCCTTTCTTTTAAAAATTATTTCCATCACCAGTGCCATCGCGGTGGCCGGCGCATTAATGGCTCCATGGATTGCCGGGAAACTTTATCAAAATCCGCACATCGGTTCGTACTCCGCTATTATTATTGTGGCGGTAGTTTTCTCCACTACTTTCTTCTCTTTATCTTCCTTGGTTTTACAGGTGGCCGGTCGCATCAAAGCGATGATGGTTTTGAGCCTTACGGATCAGATGGTGCGCTATGGCTTGTCAGTTGGTTTCGTTTTTCTGGGGCTGGGAATCTGGGGAGCAGTCAGCGGCCATTTAGCCGGAGCGATCATTGTTTTCATTATCTCGCTTGTCATTTGGGAGCGATTGCGAAGGCAATATCCCATCTTTCCGTCACTACGTAAATTATTCAAACAGGCTAAAACCGTTTCGCTAAAAAAATATTTAGGCTTCAGTTTGTGGATCGCCGTGGATCGCAACGTAGCCAGCTTATATGGAATTCTGCCCGTGGTTTTAACCGGAATTTATGTTAGCTCCACGGAGGTCACCTTTTTTAAATTGGCTTTAGCCTTTGTGAACTTAGCCCTGAGTTTACTCGGTCCGGTCTCCACTTTGTTGAATGTTGAATTCCCAAAAATGAAAGTGGAAGAGGCGAGTCAGCTGGGCAAAAACTTTGTGCGAGTTTCGGTGTACTCTTTGGTTTTGTCGATGATTTTAACCGGTGCGGCTTTATTGTTTGCTCCGTTGGCTTTCCGATTTTTCTACGGCGAGAGCTTTATGATGAGCATAAAGTATGTTTATGGATTGTTTCTTTACGGGGCGTTATTCGGAGTGGGGGTAGGCTTGGGTCCGATGTGGCGAGCGGTGAATAAAGTAAAAACTTCCATTTTGATCAATTCTATTACTTTAGGAGCAGGGATTCCACTGGGACTTTGGCTGATCAAAAACCATGGCTTATGGGGAGCGGTCATTATGGTTACAGTGTGGTATTCTGTCTCCCATTTTGTTTCTTTCTTTTATCTCGCCAGGCTCCTCAATTCTCGCCAAAGACATGCCTATTAAATTCAATAAAAATTTCTTCATAGTGGCGGGAGCGATGGCCGTGATGCTAGTTTATTTTTTACTGGCCAACCCGGTTTTAAATGACGATGGCTTCCATTACGAAGGTTTTGCGGAATCGGCGGCACAGGGCAAAATCGATTTTAAAAATTTCTATGGTTTTCAAGGGCTCTCTTTTCTGGCCGTGCCGATTTTTTGGATAACGCATTCTTCGATCTCTATTATCATCACCTCCATAATTTTGTATCTACTTTCTCTACCCTTGGCTTATATAATAGGAAGGGAATATTACAAGGATGATCGAGCGGGCATAATTTTTATGAGTCTCATTTTATTGATGCCCTATGTTTACACGACCATGATGCGTGGTTTTCAGGAGGCCGCTTTGCTATTTTTCATTCTATTAATCCTTTACGGCAGTATTAAAAAAAAGGCATGGACTCCTTTGGCTTGGGCGGTGGGAGGGATCGTGAAACCTTTTGCCTTGGTATTGCTTCCGCTGTGGGGGAAAGATTTTCTTAACAAAAAGAAATTAATTTGGGTGGCGATAGCCGGCATCGTCGGCTTGCTTTATCTCGGGACCAGTTACGTTCAAACTGGACACGTGGTGAATAACGCGGCCATCAATTCTTACGCAGGGAATTTCGATACGGGTAACCCGCCACCTTTGGAAGAAAGCTTTACGGTGGGTATAAAAGGATTTGGCAGGGTGGTGGCTAATCTTTTGCTCTCTTCTAGGAAAATTCTCCTTTCACCGCTTGTGATTCTCTTGGGAGGCTTGGCTCTATTAAAATTTAAAACCCTGCGATTGCGCAAGGAAATTATCTTAGTAATTATTTTAAATATTCTTTTGGTAGGAAGTTTAACTTTCTCTTTTTCGAAGTATCTTTTGCCGATGGTAGTTTTGCTGGCCTTAGCGTCGGTGTCACTATTGAGAGTAAGTTGGCTGGTGCAGCTTCCGGTGCTGATTGATTCTTGGTTCGTGTTTAAGCCGATCTACGCTTACTTTGGAAATAATTTTTGGACAAATTTTCCCCTCTATCTTATCCCTTTTGGTTTGGTGATAGCTTTGCTGGTAATTAACCAACTCTCTACCAGGGAAGAAGTTTCGGTCTAAACCCATGGTCCAAACAAAAACCCCGACTTGTGATTTGCCTACTTTTTTGCTAATTTGTAAAGGTGGATGAACAAGATTTTTCCAAGGTTGCGATCAAGCTGATTCCGACCTATAACGAGAAAGAAAATATCGCCTCCCTAACGCAGGCGGTTTTTAATTTGTATCCGCACACTTCGATGATGGTCTTGGATGACAACTCTCCGGATGGTACGGCCCAGGCAGTGCGCAATCTCCAAGTGCTTTTTCCGAATTTATATTTAAATCAAAGAACTAGCGATCGCGGCTTCGGCAAATCTTATTTAGAAGGTTTTAAAAAAGTATTGGCCGACGATCGTTATAAAGCCATCGTAATGATGGATGCGGATTTTTCTCATGATCCGAAAGTGATTGGTAGTATGCTAGAGAAATTAAAAGATTACGAAGTGGTTAATGGTTCACGCTATATTTCGGGTGGAAAAATTGAAAACTGGAAGTGGCATCGACGGCTCTTAAGTAATTTTGCCAATTTTTATGTACGCACAATTTTACGTGTTCCTTTGCAGGACATGACGACTGGCTTTGTTTGTTTGCGCAAAGATGCTTTACAGCGAGTGGATTTAAATACTATTTATTCAGATGGTTATGCTTTTTTGGTGGAGTTGAAGTATAAATTACTCCAAACCGGCAGTCGTTTTTATGAGTTTCCGATTGTTTATACAGAGCGTCGCGAGGGTGGCTCAAAGATGTCTTCGCGGGTGATTTGGGAGTCGATCTGGCTTCCCTGGAAATTATGTTTTAAAACCTCCCCGCTAAAAAAGCAGGTATCTAGTAGAAGTACTTAGTAAATACTACTTTCGAAGGCGTATGAGGTCTGTGGATTGCTTAGCGACTTGTTTTTATAGTCCATTCGTTTCGAATAAGATATAAAAATGAGGAGTTGGTCGGAAAAGTCTGCTTTTCGGAATCCACAGACCGAACCGAGTGAGTTTTTCTCGCTGGAAGAAAAACGAGCATCCGGAGAAAGTAGTGTTTACTAAGCTGGGTTTGGCCAGTTGTGAATTCATAAAATTTGTGGTATTTTTCGTCTATGCAAGACTCGAAGTTAGCTTCCGTTCTCAAATATGGGCTTTATGCTGTAGCGCTGATGCCCCTCATTATTTTTAAGGAATATCTCTCCCCATTTCATTTCGGAAAGGTGGTTATTTTTAGAGCCTGGATAGAGATTCTGGCTGTTTTTTATCTCTTTTTGATTTTCAAGGATCGCAGCTATCTCCCCAAGACTAATCCCATTTTTTGGGCGGTAACCATTTTTACCGCCATTTTTGGTCTCACCACTTTAACGGGGGCTGATATTTACCAGAGTTTTTGGGGCACGTTAGAAAGAATGGGTGGATGGTTTACCTATTTCCATTTCTGGATGTTTTTTGTCATGGCGGTGGGGGTTTTAAAGAAGCAGGAAGATTGGATTACTTTTTTAAAAATTTCGGTAGTGACCAGTTTTATCTCCACTCTTTACGGTTTCTTACAGAAGACCGACATTGAAGCGGTGGTCGGGTCGGGAGGACGCTCTAGAATTTTCGGAACGATTGGTAACCCGGCTCTATTTGCAGGGTATGAACTGCTCAATGTTTTCTTTGCTCTACTGTTGGCATTTTGGAAAAAGATTTCCAAGAATGGGAGAGCTTTCTATGCTGTGATTATGCTGGTTAATCTGATAGCCATCTTCTCTACGGCAGTAAGAGGTTCTTTGTTGGCGGCTGTAGTCGCCTTAGGACTGTTTTCTTTTTTCTATACTTATTTGGGCGGAGCACAGAAGTGGCGTCGTTTAATGATCGGTGGAGTGGCCTTGCTGATTATTTTGGAGGGTATTCTAATTCTGAACCACAATGCTTCATTTGTTCAAAATAGTCCCTACCTGTCCCGTTTGTCGGACGCATCTTTAAGTACCAGAACGGTTAATACGCGTTTTTGGGCATGGGAGTCTGGCATCGACGGATGGAACGACAGTCTAAAAACTATCGTAGTAGGCTGGGGACCGGAGAACTTTAATCTACCCTTCTCCAAGCACTTTAATCCGAAGTTTTATCTTGGTCCGGGATCCGAAACTCTTTTCGATCGGGGACACAATATGTTTGTGGAAGTCTTGGTGACCATGGGATTAATTGGCTTCCTATCTTATCTGTGGGTGTTTGGAGTTTTATCTGTAGGATTAAGAAAAGTTTTTAAACATGCCAAATCAAGTGATGAAAAGGTAGCCGCGGCTAGTCTCTCTGCCGGCTTGGCGGCCTATATCATCCATAATGCATTTATCTTCGATACTTCCGCCAATCTCATGATGTTTTTCTTGGCAGCGGGGTTTATTTATAGCCTGGTACAGAGCTTGGTTCCTGCGGAGGAGACGACGGTTAAAGCTAAAAGAGTGCCATGGCGTGTTACGGCTTTTCCGGCGATGCTGACCATTGTGGTTGCTTCTATTTTGGTCATATTCTCTATTCATCAAACTAGTATTAAGCCCGCATTAGCGAACTATGCTTCTACTCGTGGGATCGTGGCTTCTTGGGGCGGCAAAAATAACGAGGCGGTTAATAAATTCGAGGAGGCCTTGGCTTACAATACTTTTGGTGAGTATGAAATTAGACATCGCTATACCCAATTTGTTTTAGAAAATATTTCGAAATTTCCTGCGGAGGAAAGAGCGGATTTACTCTTGGGAGTTATTGATCACGCTAAGAAAAATATCCATGCCGGTGATAAAGATTATTTACCATATCTTTACATTAGCCGTTCCTACATTCTTTTGGGACGAGGTGATCCCAAGTCTCCTTATAACGATTTGGCCCTGGATAATAGTCTACACGCTTTGAGTATTGCCCCGGATTTTATCCGTACTTATTTCGAAGTCGGCCAAGCTTATCTAAATAAAAAAGAATTTGCCAAGGCTGGAGAATATTTTGAGAAAGCCGCTAAGCTCAACCCGGATGTGGGCATCTCCTATTGGTATTGGGCGGCGACCGTGTTTGATACGGGTGATTTAGACAGAGCTTTGGAATTAGTAGATTTGGCTGAAGAGAAGGGCTATGTCTTAACGGACGCGGATTATTTGCGAATACTGGCAGTTTACTCCCAAAAAAATAATTATAAAAGGGTGGCGGAAATTTACGAAGTGATTGTGATTGAAAGAGGATCGAATATTGCTCAATACAGTGCTTCTTTGGCGGCGACATATCAAAAGATTGGCAATATAGATGGAGCGGAAAAAATGGCTCGTCGCGCCGCGGAGCTTGATCCAAGCTTTGAATCCGAGGCAAAAAGTTTTATTGAGAGCCTGGGAAGAAAATACTAACCACGCTCCTATTAAAAAATCCGCACAAGGGGGCGGATTCATTTTTTAGCTTGGACTAGCTTTAAATCATACTCTACCATCATTTTGACCAAATCAGAGAAACAAACTTTTGGTTTCCATCCGAGTGTTATTCTGGCTTTGCGGCTATCGCCTAGAAGATAATTTACCTCCGAGGGACGATAGTACTCGGGATTCACTCTTACTATTACTTTGCCCGAACATCTTCCGACGCAATCTAGGCCCTCTCCTTCCCATTCTATCCTCATGTTTAAGTAATAAGCCGCCCCGTCAAGGAAATCGCGTACCGAATAGCTTTCTCCGGTGGCGATCACAAAGTCACCAGCCTTTGGTTGCTGAAGCATGAGCCACATGGCCTCTACATAGTCTCCGGCAAAGCCCCAATCCCTTTTGGCGTCCAAGTTTCCCAGTTCTAGGCAGGACTGCAATCCCAACTTTATCTTAGCTAATGAGTAAGTGATCTTTCTGGTTACGAAATGTTTGCCCCGTCGAGGCGATTCGTGATTAAAGAGAATTCCCGAACAGATGAAAAGATTGTGTCTCTCGCGATAGCCCATGACATAATTTTGATGGGCCTTTAGCTTTGCTTTCGCGTAAGGACTAACTGGAGCGAAGGGTGAATCTTCGTTCTGGGGCGGAGGAGTGCTTCCGAACATCTCACTGGTCGAGGCCTGGTAAATCCTTACGTCAGGATTAATTTCTGTGGCGGCGATCACCAGCCGACCAAGTCCGTGATAGTTGATCTCCCAGGTTTCTTCCGGACAGCGAAAAGAGATACCGACGTCGGATTGAGCGGCCAGATTATAAATTTCATCGGGTTGGGCCGCCGTTAGCGCTCTTTCGATAGCCGCTATGTCCCGCAAGTCCCCATTGATCAGCTTAATTCTTTTGGCTAAAACGAGATCCTCGATTCTAAGCATCGGGTCAG
Source organism: bacterium (assembly GCA_030647955.1). Lineage (GTDB taxonomy): Bacteria > Patescibacteriota > Minisyncoccia > 2-02-FULL-40-12 > IGHO2-12-FULL-4 > JAUSIQ01. Next base: position 71,573 of record JAUSIQ010000004.1, read on the forward strand.
TGCTGGATCGTCTCAAGAGGCCGTAAACTTCATATCCTTTAGTCAATAAAAACTCAGCTAGATAAGATCCGTCTTGGCCGGTAATGCCTGTAATTAGTGCTCTTTTAGCCATAATTTTCCTCAAATTATTAAAAAACTTCTCAGAGTATAAAGTAAAATATCCCATTGGTCAATTTTAAAACCCGCTTAGGCAGCGGGCTTTTGTTTCTTTACTCTAAGTATAAAAACAATTTTATTTTCCTTAACAGTTACAGTAATGGTCTGACCAGGCCTAATTTTCTCTTGATCAAAAAACTTTCTTAGGGGAGTGGTAACCAGAATTTTTAATTGCTTACTCACGCCCTCGGCCTGTTCCTCTGGGAACTGTCGGGCTTTGGCGATGATATAGCCTCTTGCTTCCGGATCAATTTCTAGACCGATTAGTTTGGCTTCAAGGCCTAGGATAACTTCATCAATCTGCATGTCTAGAATGTCTCGCAAATCTTTTTCGGAGAGATCGTTAAAGGTAACGATCGCATCAATCCTGTTAAGAAATTCTTGGGGAAAAGTTCGCTCTAATTCTTTTTTAATAGCTAGCCGGATGTCCTCTGTTTTATTGCTGCAAGGACGAAAGCCAATAGCTTTGTTCTTATTGCGTAAAATAGGAGAAATGCTCTTGGCGCCTAAATTAGATGTAATAACAAAAATGGCTTTTCGAAGATTGGTTTCTTCTCCATTGGCCATCTGGGCGATGCCTTCTTGAAAAACCTGCAAGAAGAAATTCCAGATTTGGAAGTGAGCTTTTTCGATCTCGTCTAATACAATAATGAGAATAGGCTCTTCTTCCTGGCTGCTATTTGGTTCTACTAACGTTCGTAATGCCGTCACGGCGTCTAATGAAGGAGCTGTAGAAGGATTTTCTTGTGGTTCTTCTGCTTTCTCTTCGTTCTCCCCGATTATCTCTCCGAGCATTTCATTGTAGAATTCCAAGAAAAGAATATTTCTTTTCGTAGTGACGATTTGGATCCGTTCTCTAATCTGGACCTTGAGTAGTTCGGATTCACGAGAAAGTTTGCCTTGTTTTTCTGCTTCTTCAATCTTGCGGATTTGATCCTGGAAATGGGCGATAGTACGATCCAGGAGTTGCAATTCTCTCAGGGCTAGCTCGAAGCCTCCTTTTTCTAGCGAAAGCATTAAGTGTTGTCCTGTCAGGAATTCGATCGGAGAAAGCTCCTCTTGATGATCGGGACTCCTTTCTTTAATGGATCTTGTCGCGTTTTTGCCGATGCGCTTCTCTTTTCTTCCAGGAATTTTAGAATAGAGATTTTGTTTGGAGAGAGCGGGAGGATCTTCGTAGCCAATATAGCCTTGAGGAGAGCCGATTAGCTTTGAAACGAAGTGGGCTTGATTATAGGTTTCCATCGACAGCTTGGTGATCGCGTCGGGGGTGCCGTAAAACAACTTGCCTAGTATCCTGCCAACTTCTGTCTTGCCTACTTGTGACGGACCCAAAAAGAGAAAAACTCCAATGGGCTTTCGGCGAGTATTTTCGGTGATGTCTTTAAACCCTGATCGAAAATTTCCATATTGATCTAGAACTGCGGAAATGGCTTCTTCTTGTCCAACAATGTGTTTTCTTAGAAATTTTTCGGCTTCCTCAATGGTTGGAAGCCACGGTCCGGATAAAGTCTTGGACATTCTTGGCCCCCATTTGTTAATGAACGCTTGCTTAATCGTATGCTAGCACTGCTGATTAGTTTTGCAAGATTAAGAGCGTAGATTAGCGACCGGCACGACGAAAGACGATGTTGGCGGTTTTTAGAATTATGGATAAATCTAGGGCCAAGGAGCGGTGCTTAATATAGAAGAGGTCGTATTGTAGTTTTTCCGCCGTATCTTTAATAGAGGCTCCATAACGGTACTGGGTTTGAGCCCAGCCGGTTAATCCGGGCTTGATAAGGTAGCGTTCTTCATAAAAAGGGATGCCGTTCTTTAATTCGTCGTGGAATTCCGGTCTTTCGGCACGCGGACCAACAAAAGACATTTCTCCCTTAAGGATATTCCAAAGCTGAGGTAATTCGTCCAGACGACTGCGGCGCAAAAAACTACCAATTTTCGTAATACGGGGATCGTTTTCTTGAGCCCAAACTGCTCCGGAGTCTTTCTCTGCGTCGGGAATCATAGTGCGGAACTTAATGATCGAAAAATTTTCACCGAGCTGTCCAATGCGAGTCTGACGAAAGAAAATCGGTCCGCGAGAGGTGGAACGGATGGCCAGAGCGATGAAGGGTGTCAGGATCAGCGTGACTACTCCCAAGACTAACGCAAAAACAATGTCGGCGGTGCGTTTGGCGATTTCATAGAATCTTTTAGTTCCTTCGGAAAGATTTTCTAGGAACCAAACCTGATCAATATTCGCCAAAAGAATTTTATTACTGATTTTTTCGTAGAAATTGGAGAGAGGATAGAAGTTAATTTTTTTAGAGAGGAGTTGATAAAAGTTTTTGATCAGGCGGGGTATTTTATAGGCTTCGGGAGAAATAATAATGGTGTTTACTTCCTTGGCTTCTACTTTTTCTCTCAATTGATCCATGCGGCTAAAGATTTCCACTCCGGGAATGTGGGTCTGTCCGGAAGAGCTAGGGTCTAAGATAGCTTCGAGACGATAGCCGAGTTGGGGGTTATCGTTTAGAAATTTGGCTAGTTCGATGGATTGTTCATTAAGGCCGACAATGATGGTGGGACTTTTAAACTTACGAGAGGAGAAAAGATAATTAAAACCAACGCGGGTTACAAAATCTAATCCGGAGAAAATTATCAAGAATAAAAATAAATTCCGGCGCGGAGCAATTCCCCAGTAGGGCAGGAGGTAGAAAAAAGCGATAGCCAATACCGCGTTAGTGGCCGCAGTTTTAAAAAAGGTGCTATAAAATTCCGGCCCGTTTTTTAAGAAAGAGAATTCGTAGAGGTTGGCGATGTAGAAAACAAATAACCAAATAATAAAAAGGATAGAAAAGGGAAGGAGGTGAAAGTTAAACTGATCTTGTAAATCTGTGCCATAGCGCAAAATAAGCGTCGCAAAAAGTGACGTATAAAGAATGATAATATCGCTGAAAAATAAGAGAGATTTACGCATTTAAGCGGCTAATCAATGAAGTAGAGGCCTCTTTTATAATACTTCATTTTACGGTTTTTGTCTATATACAGGAACAATTCATCCCGTACGAAGTCCGACTCACGGATTGGAGTCGGCAGAAACCAGAGGTTTCTTACTTCGTTCGGGATTCATCCCTGTTTCACAGTATTTTGTCAGAATCGTGTTCTATGGATAAAAATTATTTAAACGGAATAATTATTCTAGCCGCGCTCGGAGCGGTATTGGTGGCAACTGTTTCCATGGGAGCTCTGGATAAGCCGAAAGATAATATTGTCGAAGTGGATCATGCGAATCAGGAGCAGGCTTCCTTGTCTCCCAGTCCTATGACCAGCTCGCAAGCTTATGTTAGCGCTACTACGGCAGTGACAGCCACGGCTACTCCAGCTCCACTTTTTATTACTTTAACGCCCATGAATCAATCTGGGCAATCGGGAGTGGCGACTATTTTAACTGATACAGATGGACAAGAACAGGTTTCTTTTAATTTTTCGGGGAAGGTGGCGCTACAACCCGCCGTTATTTATGAAGGCAGTTGTACCGATCCTCGGCAAAAAAAGTATGAGTTAAATCCCTTGAAAGACGGAGGAGGAGTGACAATTTTAGATAAAGTTGGATCGCGTCTATTGGATTCCCGTAGCGCGCTGGTAATCATGATAGGAGCATCGCTTTCCGAGCCAGAACGCTTCGTGGCTTGTGGAGTAGTTTCTTAATAGCGAGTCCTTTCTGTTTTACATGGCGAGGGTGTTTATTTTATAAGAAAGTGGTATAACCAAACTAACGGGTTGTTTTAAAATTAGGAGTAAGAGCGCATGAGTTTGTCAGATATAAAACCCAAAGTAGGTTTTATCGGCTGTGGGTTTGTTGGTGGCGCCTGGGTAAGTTATTTGGAGCGAGAGCGTCAGTATATCCGAGGACAAGATTTTTTTTGCTACGATCCGGGCAAAAACATGTTCGATGATGTTAATCAGGCCAATATTGTGGTTATTAGTGTCCCTACGCCGGACAAAAACGGACAGTGCGATCTTTCCATTGTCTACGAAGCGGTGGCGCGAGTTAAGGATGGAAAGTGGGTGGTGTTGCGCTCGACTGTTCCTCCTGGCACGACGGCTCGCCTACAGAAAAAATATCCGAGTTTATATTTTATTTATATTCCGGAATTTTTGACCGAGTCTCGGGCGGAAGAAGATTTTCGCAATCCCGATCGGGTGATTATTGCGCTAGCTGGAACGAATTTCCAGATTGTCGATACTTTGTTGTCACTGTTTCCCAGGGCACGAACTTTAAGCGTGCCGGGTTATGTGGATACCTATAATTGGCTGGATGCCACTTCCACGGAAGCGGAGATGGCCAAGTCCTTTGGCAATGTGATGGGAGCGATTAAGGTAACCTTGGCGGAAATCTTTAGTACTGATTGTCGCCTCCTCGCTTATCAGCTAGCCGAGGAAGGGATCGATACTCGAGTGGATTATGACCGTGTCCGTAAAATGGTGGCGACCGATTATCGCATTGGCGATGCGCACCTGCAGTCTGGGCATGGTGGCTATCGTGGTTTCGGAGGCTACTGTTTTATTAAGGACACCTATGCGCGGCGTTCAGCGATTGTTGATCGCTTAGTCTGGGTGCAGAGTCTTGTGACAAAATGCGGAGGAGGCCGAGAGCTCGACAAGTTGTGGAAATTAGGAAGGCTATTGCGACATAACGTGGAATTCTTCGATGCCATGTTGGCCAGCAATGCCGCCCTTCTTAATCTACAGGGACTAACCGAATTAGAGGCGATGACCCACGCTGCTGCATTATCTGACATTATTAAAAATCGAGAACTAAAAGACGTTGAAGATTATCTGCCCGAAACCGTGAAAGGAGGAAAATGATGAGTGGAAAACGCGTCATCGTCACCGGCGGAGCGGGATTTATCGGTTCGCATCTAGTGGACGAATTATTATTTTTTAAACACGAAGTGATAGTTATTGATAACCTCTCTCTTGGTAAACGAGAAAATATCCATCCCCGGATTTTCGACGAGCGTACTTTCTTTCGATACGACATTCGAAACCTGCAGCAGATCCGACCTCTTTTTGATGGGGTAGACTGTGTTTTTCATTTAGCGGCTCATCCACGCATCCAGCCTTCGATTATTGATCCGATCACTTCTTTTGAAAATAATGTAACAGGAACACTGAATGTTTTGATGGCGGCCAAAGAAGCAGGAGTGAAGAAGCTCGTATTCTCCGGTTCATCTTCTGTTTATGGAGACCAGGAATTTTCTCCGCCGTATGGTGAGGATCGTATTCCTAGCCCGAAAAATCCTTATGCGCAATTTAAGCTGGATAGCGAGCGGCACTGTTTAATGTTTAACAAACTCTATAATTTGCCGGTCGTTTGTTTTCGCTATTTTAATGTCTATGGCGAGAGGCAATCAACAGGGGGAGCTTACGCTACGGTTGTCGGTATTTTTCTTCGTCAATTAGAGCGGGGTGAGCCCTTGACGATTGTTGGTGACGGAGAGCAATCGCGTGACTTCACTTATGTGCAAGATGTGGTGCGGGCCAATATCGCCGCGGCTAATTCGTCTTCGGCGGTAGGAGAAGTTATTAATATTGGTTCGGGCGAAGATTTCTCTATTAACGAAGTGGCCGGCATGATTGTGGGTAAGGAATTAAAGGGAGTGCAGTATCTGCCAGTTCGTCCAGGGGAGGCACGAGAGACGCTGGCCAATATTTCCAAAGCTAAGCAGCTATTGGGTTGGCAGCCTTGGGTACGATTGTCGGACTGGTTGAAGTACCAGATTAATAAGGAGCAACCTTCCGCGGTTTAGAAGTTAACTTATGTTATGATATTAATAATGCGCTCTAGAATTATCCTATTTTTATTTTTGACGGTATTGCTGACGATACCGTCTTTTGTTTTGGCCGCTAACATCGGCGACCAGCAAAACTTTAATGTCAGTTCTATTTATGATGCCAGCGGCAGAAATAATCTTTCGGCTACGTTACGCGCGCAGGGCCAGTACGCCAATTTTTTTATTGAAGATGCCTACTGGAGTAGTAAAATATTTTCCGAACAGCAAGAGATTATGCAGAAAGTCCTGAAGCTGTCGGAAGAATTTGATACCAAAATTTACCCCCTGGAAACTCAATTCTGGGGAGCAGAGCCCAATCCGGGCATTGATGGCGATCCACGCGTGACTATCATTTTATCTAATTTGATCAATACCGCGGGAGGTTATTACGATACCGCCAATCAATATTCCCGGACGAGAGTGCCGGACTCCAACGAAAGAGAAATTATTTTTTTGAATATTCGCACCCTGATGCCCGATCAGCGTATTTATGGTTTTTTGGCCCATGAGTTTCAGCACATGATCACTTTCAATCAGAAAACTTTGTTACGAGAAACGTCTGACGATATCTGGTTTAACGAGGCCCGCTCGGAGTATGCGCCAACGCAACTGGGTTATAGCGATGCTTATGAAGGCTCTAATTTAAAGCGTAGGGTCAGTGCCTTCATTGCGGAACCGACTGATAGTCTAACGGAGTGGTCCAACGAGGCAAAAGATTATGGTCAGGTGGCTTTGTTTGCCGAATATGTCGCCGAGCATTATGGGGTTAGTATTTTATCCGATGCTTTAAAAAATCCAAGATCGGGAATCGATTCTATTAACGAAGCGCTGTTAAAAAATGGCTATAATAAAACTTTTGGAGATGTGTTTTTAAATTGGGCAGTAGCTAACGGTATTAATGACATTGGTTTGGATCCGGCTTATGGCTATTTTCGAGAAGGATTGAGGCAGGAATTACGCGTGGCTCCCACACAAGTTCTTACTAGCGTGGATGATCAGTCCGATGTGACGTGGGTACACGAATTTAAAGATTGGCAGGCAAAATGGTTTTGGGTGACGGGATTTCAGTCTGGCCAAAAAAATGTTCTGCAAGTAAATTTTTCTGGATCGGCTAAGTCTTGGCTAAAAGTAGCCGGTGTTATCTTTTATACCAACGGCAATAAAGAAGTGAAATTTTTCGATGTCTCAGATTCCGCGGTCAGTACCAACATCTATTTTAATTTGGGAAGCGGAGCAGAAAAAATTATTCTTATTCCGGTAAAGATGGAAAAGTTTTCCGACTTTGGCGATAAGGAGTCGCTCTCCAAGCTGACCATGAATTTCAAGCGCGTGGCAACTATGCCTTCCTCAACTCCTACGCCCACCCCTACGCCAACGCCGACACCGAGTCCTTCTCCGACTCCGAAGGTCATGGTAAAGCCAGCCCAGTTTGGATTGAAAGAGGGAGATTTTATCCGGGCAGAAGGAGATAATAATGTTTACATTATCAACGATTTTGGCTATAAGCGCCTGGTATTAAATCCCCAGATCTGTTTGCAGTATGCACATTTGGGTAAGAGGGGATGCTTTGCGGCGGTGAAGAAAGTTTCACCGGAAGTGCGAGATAAATTTATCACTTCCTGGTATTTAACTAATGGAGAAACCGAAGATGGAAAAGTTTATTGGCTTAATCCGACCGGCGAAGATAGCGCTGATCTACGGCATCTGCAAATTTCCGGCGCAGACTTTATTGCTCAAGGAGGAAATTTCGCATCCGTATTTTTATTTAACACGCGAGAACAAAATTCTTACACACGTGGCTTGGAATTAAAAAGTTTACCGCGGTAACCCCTTGTTTTTATGGTCATTTTGCGGTCTGGTATTTTTAATTAAATGTGCTAAAATAAACAACATTATGAAAATCATTTTACAAGCCAAAAACATCGATTTAACCCCTAGTATTAAGGAGTTTGTCGATGAAAAAGTGGGGATGATCAGTAAGCTTTTAAACGATAAGGACGAGGAGCTGGCTGAAGCTCGGGTGGAGGTGGGTAAGCCTTCACGGCATCATCAATCCGGTTTTGTATTCTATGCAGAGATTAATCTAAAGATTGGCAAGCAGCTGTTGCGAGCCACAGAGGAGCATCTCGATTTACACACGGCCATCGATGCCGCTCGGGACAAAATCGAAATGCAGCTGCGTAAAGTTAAAGAAATAAAGATAAGCGGCCGAAGAAATTAGGGATTAGTATATCATACACGCATGTCATTTCTATCAAAAATTTTCGGTGATTCCAACGAGCGTTATGTAAAAAACGCTCGTTTGCTAGTGGAAGAAATAAATAAAAAGGAAGCAGATCTCGAAAAGTTATCCAAAGAAGAAATTCAGGCCAAAACTTCGGGGCTCAAAAAAAGATTAACCGAAGGAGAAACCACCGACGTCATTTTGCCGGAAGCTTTTGCATTGGTGCGGGAGGCGGCTAAGCGCACGATTGGTCAGCGCCATTACGATGTACAGCTGATCGGCGGCATCGCTTTGCACCAGGGAAAAATTGGCGAAATGAAAACCGGAGAAGGAAAAACTTTGGTGGCCACTTTGCCCGTGGTGCTCAATGCGCTGACCGGCAAGGGGGTGCACGTCGTTACCGTCAACGATTATCTTGCGAGACGCGATACGGCTTGGATGGGACAGATTTATGATTACTTAGGCTTAACCGTGAGCTGCTTGAATCACGAGACTAGTTATATCTACGATGCTAAGCATATCAGCCAGGAAGAAGAAAAAGATAAAACCCGCGATGAGCTGGGCAGTTTTAAAGTGGTCCACGAATATCTGCGTCCGATTACCAAGCGTGAAGCTTATGCCGCTGACATTACTTACGGCACCAACAACGAATACGGCTTTGACTATTTACGCGACAATATGGTTATGTCTCTGGAGCAAAAGGTGCAAAGCAAAGGACACAACTTTGCCATTGTCGACGAGGTGGACTCTATTTTAATCGATGAGGCACGTACGCCGCTAATCATTTCTGCTCCGGACAACGAATCCACCAAGCTGTATGAGACTTTTTCGAAAATCGTCCCCCGTTTTGTAGAAAACGAAGATTACAACGTCGACGAAAAATTAAAAGCCGTTTCCATTACGGAAAAAGGAATCGAAAAAGTCGAATCAGCTTTGGGCGTGGGCAATATTTATGAAGAGGGCGGTTTGCGATATGTGCATCACCTTGAACAGGCGCTGCGCTCTCATGTTTTATTTAAACTTGACCGCGACTATGTCGTCAAAGACGGAGAAGTTATTATTGTGGACGAATTCACTGGCCGCTTAATGCCGGGCCGTCGCTGGTCCGATGGTTTACACCAAGCCGTGGAAGCTAAAGAAGGCGTGCTAGTGCAGAAAGAATCGCGCACGATGGCAACCATCACCTTTCAAAACTATTTTCGTTTATATAAAAAATTAGGTGGTATGACTGGAACGGCCGCTACTTCGGCGGAAGAGTTTCACAAAGTTTACAATATCGATGTCATTATCATCCCTTCGAATAAAATTATTCAGCGGGCCGATCTTACCGATCGCATTTACAAAACCGAGGCGGGAAAATTCCGCGCCGTAGCCAAAGAAGTTAAAGAGAAAAATGCCAAAGGCCAGCCGGTGCTGGTTGGTACGGTTTCCATTCAGAAAAACGAATTACTCTCCAAGTTATTGGAGCGCGAAGGTGTTACTCACCAAGTTTTAAATGCTAAAAATCATGAAAGAGAAGCGGAGATTATCGCTCAAGCCGGTAAGTGGGGCGCAGTGACGGTGGCCACTAACATGGCTGGCCGTGGTGTGGACATTATCTTAGGTGGACAGCCTAATGATAAAGAAGAAGCGGAGAAAGTACGCGCGGCCGGAGGTTTACATGTCATTGGCACAGAACGGCACGAAGCTCGTCGTATCGATAATCAGCTGCGCGGTCGCGCTGGCCGTCAGGGTGATCCGGGCTCTTCGCAATTTTTTGTTTCTACCGAAGATGATTTGGCCAGAGTGTTTGGCGGTGATCGTCTCAAGAATCTCATGGAGCGTTTGGGAGTGAGTGATGAGGACATGATTCAGAACAGTTTTGTCTCTAGAGCGATTGAGCAGGCGCAATCACGTATTGAAGGCCACCATTTCGATTCTCGTAAATATGTTTTGGAATACGATGACGTCATGAATCGTCATCGTACCGCGATCTATAATCTCCGCAATCAAATTTTGGCTGAACCCAATAGTCGCTCCTTAATCTGGGAATACTTGGAGTGGGGTACCCAGCAATTAGTAATGGCGCATACAGTCAGTGAAACAGGGGAATGGAATACCAAAGAAATCGACGAAAGTGTCCGGTCTCTAGTTGGTTTAGAAAAATCCATTCTTCCTGAATTAGGGGAAGTGGCTAAAACTAAAGACCCGGCCGCTTTGCATGAATGGTTGATGGAGTTTTTGACTAAAGAATACGAAAAGAAGGAAGCGGGTATGGGCGCAGAGGCAATGCGTCGATTAGAGGGCTTGGTTTTGCTACGAGTCATTGATGAAATTTGGGTTGATCATTTGGAAACGATGGAGTATCTCAAAGAATCGGTGCGCTTGCGTGCTTATGGTCAGCGCGATCCTTTGGCTGAATACAAAATCGAAGCCCAAAAACTTTTTGATCAACTCCTCACTACTGTTAAATCCCAAGCGGCGAACTTAATTTTCAAAGTTAGCTTTGTTAGTCCCGTTAGAAGTAGCCCGTCTATAGAGTCCTCTGGACCGCGCTTGCGTGCGGGCGAAGCTTCTAATGGGATGCAGCAGGCTACGACACCTAAACATGGTTCAGATAGTGATACTCACAACATCGGCCGCAATGATCCCTGTTGGTGTGGTTCGGGTAAGAAGTATAAGAAATGCCATCTGAATAGGAAAAGCTAGAATTTAACCCATTACTTTATGGATAAAGCATCTTCGAATATCGACTACGCCTCTCGTGGTTGTAACTTGTCCGCTTGCATTTTAAATGGATGTACATTATAATGTACATATGAATATAAAACACACAATTCCTATATCACAGGCCCGTAAAGAGATATTTTCTATTGCTGAACAGGTACAACAACCTGGCCAACATTTTACATTGACTGAAAATGGTAGGCCCAAAATTGTTGTTTTATCAGCATTAGAATTTGAGTCGTTGGTTGAGACTGTTGATGTACTTCGTGCCCTTCCTGACCTTGAAGATGATATTGCTGAAGCCAAAGAAGAATATAGACGCGGTAACCATGTGACACTTGATGACATGCTTGTTGGTGAGGGGTATGTCAAAATGAAAAAAAGAAAGAAAGGACATGAATTACAAAGTCATTCTACCAAAAAGGGTCGCAGATAATCTTGCTAGAATTGAAAAGCGATATCGTGATCAACTCTACGTCGCATTAAAAGGACTTGAAAAAAGTCCTTTGTTGGGCAAAAAACTATGGGGTCAATATAGTAAATATCGCTCATTACGCGTTAGTGATTATCGCATAGTTTATCAGGTAAGAGCATCTGAGCTGGTAGTTTTAATTATTAAGATAGGTAATCGACAGGGAATTTATTAAAAATGAATATTCCAAAAATATTCTGGCTATGTTAAATAAAAAAGCCCGGAGGGGCTTATCTGAAGCGAATTACTCGGAATGAGTGCCTGGTACCGTCTGTCTCGTGTAGTTCTAGTGCAATCCACTTATCTCTGAGTAGTACCTTTCCGTTTGTTACTGCTTGGATCTTATTAATGGCCTCGCGCAATGAGACGCTTTTACCATTTAATTCATCTGCTACTCTTTTTACTTTGCTCGGTATAGGGATAGAGGCGCCCACAAATCCAGGATGAGGATCAAAAAATTCTCTTATGGCATTAAGATTCGTGCTCATTTCGTTTCCCCTTTTTTGTAAGAGGAACAGCCTTCGGAGTGATAGGGCTCTCGGTACATTTTCCAACTACACCGACATTCTTCACAGCGCATCCCGATAGCGCTGCCGTCTTGGTCACGACGTAAAATTCTGACCCGACCTTTCTTGGTCTCGATGACCCTTTTTTCAAGTTGCGAGACATCTTTTTCGCGCGGTTCGCGGTACGGGTCTAGCACCCCAGATAGAGCCCGTAAGTCTCTTACGGTGAATGTGGATAGTGGCAAAGATTCCACCTTATTTTTAAGCTTCCGAACGCGCTCCATAAACTGCTCTCTCGCTTCTGTCTCTGAATCTATCATCGTGCTACCCCTATTTATTCTGGACTGGGGAAATAGTAAAATAAAGCCAGTCTGTTGTAAATAGTAAGTATGACCAATAAAAAATCCCCGGCTCCCATTATTGTGGCGTTGGATGGGATGACAAAGAAGGAGGCTTTAAAAATGGCTCAAGAGCTAAAAGGTTTAGTGTGGGGTTTTAAGGTTAACGATCTGTTGTTTGAGGGAGTAGAGATTATTAAAAAACTAAAAAAGTTTGGAAAAGTTTTCGCCGATGCCAAACTGCATGACATTCCTAATACTGTGGCCAATAGTGTGGCAAGATTGTCCAAAGCCGAAGCAGATTTAATTACCGTGCATGCTTCGGGAGGAGTGGAGATGATGCGGGCGGCAAAGAAAGTAGCAGGGAAAAGCAAGCTTATCGCCGTAACAGTATTAACTTCGCAGAAGAGTGGAAAATCAGTTGGGCAATTGGCCAAAGATGCTCAAAAAGCGGGAGTAGATGGTGTGGTTTGTTCTGCGGACGAATTAAAGAAAGTTAAAAAGCTGAAGAATTTAATAAAAGTGGTGCCGGGGATTAGGCCGGAGTGGTACAAAAGCAAAGACGATCAGCAAAGAATTGCTTCTCCGCGCCAGGCTTTGGAAAATGGCGCTGATTTTTTGGTGATCGGGCGGCCCATTACCCAATCACCGAGTCCTTTGGCCGCGCTTAAAAAAATCTTGGCGGAGGTAAAAATTTAAGATAAGATCAGAGAACCATGGAAAACAAAACAATCAAATTAATTTCGTTAAATACCTGGGCAGGACGATCCATGTATTTACTGATGAAATTTTTTCAGTGCTATGCCGATAAGGTGGATATTTTTTGTTTACAGGAGATGTATGACACAGATCAAAATATTGTGGACGAAAAGCATCCCGAGGAGCATGTTTGTGGAAAACTATTTCCCAAAGTATCCAATGAACTGAAAGATTTTGAAGGGTCTTTCGCTTATTTCGACGATGATCCTAATCGCATGAGTTTGGCTATTTTTGTGCGGCGGGGCTTACCCATCAAGACGATCGAAGATTTTGTGGTTTACAAACCGGAAAAACCTCAGGAAACCGGCAGTTCTATTATTTCGCCCCGCAAATTACAATATCTTACTCTGGAAAAAGATGGTAAAGAGTTTATGATTGCCAACTTTCATGGTCTTTGGATTCCCGCACCCAAAACCGATACTCCGGAAAGAATCGCACAGTCACAAGTGCTAAATGATTTTCTAGATAAATTTAATTGCTCTAAAGTTCTGTGCGGAGATTTTAATCTTTTGCCGGACACCCAGTCGGTGAAAATGATTGAGAAAAATATGCGTAATTTAGTTACGGAAAATAATATTCAATCTACTCGCACGATTTTGTATCGCAATATTTATCAGCCCGACGAGCCTAAATTCGCTGACTATATTTTTACCTCTCCTGATGTAAAGGTAGTGGACTTTAAAGTTTTGCCGGATATTTGCTCTGACCACTCTCCGCTTTATTTAGAGTTTGGGATTTAATTTCATCAATGCGGATAAGTTTCTATTAAACAATTCTTCACAATTGGTATAATGCATTTCATGGACACAACCAAGAAGAAGATATTAATTGTTGATGACGATGCCAGTATTACAGAAATTTTTACTGATAAACTAGTGGCGAGCGGTTTTTCGGTTCTAGTGGCTCGAGATGGAGAAAGTGGCTTGAGCTTGGCTTTGCATGAGCATCCGGATTTGGTTTTTTTGGATATCTTGATGCCCAAGATGGATGGTCTAGCCGTGCTGAAGGAATTAAAAAAAGACGACTGGGGGCAGATGGTGCCAATTTTCATGTTGACTAATATCGGAGAAACGGAGAAAATATCGGAAGCCCTCAATGACAAGGTCACCGGCTATTTTATTAAAGGCACCACGGAGCTGGATGAAATCGTGGGAGTAGCGAGGACCACATTGGGGCTAGCGAGCTAATGGATCTCAAATCTACTTACAACCGAATCGCGGAGGATTGGTATAAAGAGCACTCCGATGATACATTTGGGAAACCGATGGCCGACAAGTTTGCGGCGCTGCTTCATCCTGGCGATAGTGTTTTGGATGTAGGATGTGGAGCGGGGACAAAAGCGAAGTATCTGACCAAACATGGTCTAAAGGTAACGGGCATTGATTTTTCAGATAAACTTTTGGCTATCGCGATGCGAGAAGTTCCGGAGAGTCGTTTCATTTTGATGGACATGCACGAGGTAGATCAGCTGGTAGAAACATTTGATGGGATTTTTCTCAGTGCGGTATTATTGCATGAACCCAAAGATCGTTTTCGTGAAACTTTGGGCTCTATGCTGACACGTTTGAAATCTGGCGGTTACGTTTTTATCACCCTAAAAGAAAAACCGCTGGGCAAGAAAGACGAGGAAACCGAGGTAGAGCATGATTATGGCTACGAATACCGAAGATTTTTTAGTTATTATACTTCCGATGAGATTAAGGAGCACTGCGAGGCATTGGGGCTGGAGATAGTAAGTCTGGAAACAGTGGATAGCGGAAAAAGGAACTGGATCTTTGTTATTGCTAAAAAAACATAATGCCTAAATTAATTTTCGACATTGAGACGATTGGAGAAGACTTTGATCGACTGGACGATACTACCCAGGAAATTTTGACGCGCTGGATTAAAAAAGAATCGGATGGAGAACCGGAATACCAAACCGCTCTGGAAGAATTAAAAAACGGGATGGGTTTCTCGCCGCTGACCGGAGAGATCGTGGCTATCGGAGTTTTAGACTCAGAAAAGGATAAAGGCGTGGTCTATTATCAGCATCCCGGAAAAGAAGGGGAAGAATCTGAAGAGGATGGGATTAAGTTTAAGGCGATGAGCGAAAAAGAAATGCTTGAGAAGTTCTGGGAAGGAGCCAAAAGTTACGATGAATTTGTTACATTTAATGGCCGGGGTTTTGATGTGACGTTTATTATGGTGCGTTCGGCGGTACATGGTATTCGTCCAAGCAAGGATCTGCTTTCTAATCGTTATCTATCGTTACAGAAATTTGGCTCGAAGCATGTCGACTTGCTCGATCAGCTTTCTTTTTACGGAGCAGTCTATCGCAACAAAGGTAACTTGCACATGTGGACGCGGGCTTTTGGTATCACTAGTCCGAAAGCGGGCGGCGTGACCGGGGATGATGTCGGTCGTCTTTTTAAGGAAGGGGAGTTCTTGAAGATTGCTCAATACAATGTCGGAGACCTTCGGGCTACTCGAGATCTTTATCGTACGTGGGAAGAGTATTTGCGGTTTTAAGATAATGTAGTACGGTAGTAGTAGATACTTAAAAACAAAGAGAGGAGGGCGTTATGGCAGGCTTTATTGTTGTTTTTATTTTTATCTTTTGCGCCTTCCTGGCTATGGGGTTTATATCAAGGCGGCGATGGAAGCGTGGACCGGCGATAGTAATTGTAATAACCGATCGTGCTTATCGGGCCGGATATGATTCGGTCAAGATGGGTTTTCAGGAAATAAACTTTAAGAACATGCCGGTTAGTGGTAGGCAAACTGCTAGAGACTTAAAAGTATACGAAGAGCATTATTTAAAAGGACGAGCGGCGGCTCTTGCGGAAGTGGCGCAAGAGACGAAGCCTACTCCTCCCTCGCCTCAACAAGGCAAGGATAAGCGAGGTGTATTGAGACGCATAAAATAATTTGCATAAAAAAACGGAGCATCGCGGGATGCTCCTTTAAAATCGGCACAGCCTACATTTTTTAATTATCTGTATGTTATACTGCAATTAATGAAGGAATCTTCTCAAAAATTTGCAGATTATTACAAGAAGCTGAATGCGGAGCAGAAGGCGGCAGTGGATACGGTGGAAGGACCGGTTATGGTGATCGCCGGACCGGGAACGGGTAAGACACAGGTGCTTACTTTGCGCGTGGCGAACATTTTATTAAAAACCCAGGTGAATCCGGGGAATATTTTGGCGATGACTTTTACAGAAAGCGGAGCGGCAGAAATGCGCCAGAGGCTTTCGGCGATTATTGGCCGTACCGCTTATCAGGTCAATATTTTTACCTTTCATAGTTTTTGCAACGACCTCATTCAAACCTACCCCGAAGAATTTCCGGCGATTTTGGGGCGCAAACCGTCCAACGAAATTGAGCAAATCGAGCTGGTTAAAAAAGTAATTGACGAGACTGATTTGAAACTACTCCGGCCCTTTGGAGAAACTTATTTTTATCTGCGTGAGGCGAGAAGGATGATCAGTCATCTTAAGCGTGAAGGTGTGGGTCCGGAGGATTTTCGGAATCGTTTAGCGAAAGAAGAAAAAGCTTTTGCGGCGATCGACGATCTTTACTACGATTCCGGCCGTTATAAAGGGAAGATGAAAGGAAAATATACAGACTGGAAAAAACAGATTGATAAAAATGTGGAGCTTGCGGAAATGTATCGCGGCTACCAAGAGGCTTTGGTGGAGGCGAAGCAATACGACTACGACGATATGATTTTAGAAGTAGCCAAGACTCTGGCAAAAAACGAATCATTTCTTCTTCGTCTTCAGGAACAGTTTCAATATTTTTTGGTGGACGAACATCAAGATACCAACAATGCTCAAAACAAAGTACTGGAATTGTTGAGTGGTTTTTTTGATCAGCCTAATTTGTTTGTGGTGGGGGATGAGAAGCAAGCAATCTTTCGTTTCCAGGGCGCCAGTTTGGAAAATTTTCTCTACTTTAAAAAACTTTATCCGGGAGCGAAGTTAATTACCTTGAAGAGCAATTATCGCTCGACCCAGCCCATTTTAGATGCGGCGCATGATCTGATTGGTAATAACCAGCGAAAACTTTCCGATGTTTTGGAGGGGGTGGCGGAGGGTTTGGTTTCAGCTACGGTGCATCCTAAAAAATTAGTCGAGGTTTATTCCTTTAAACAGACCGAGGCGGAGCATTATTTTGTCTCTCAAAAAATTTCTGAACTATTGAAAGAGGGAATCTCTCCGGAAGAAATTGCGGTAATCTATCGCGATAACCGCGATGCCTTTGAAGTGGGTGGAATGTTGGATAAGCACGGCGTTCCTTTTAGAGTGGAGTCTGGAGAAAATATTTTAGCTAGTTTGGAAATTCGTAATCTCATTAACGTTTTACGCTTTTTAAACGACTTCTCTTCGGAGGAAAAATTGTTTGAAATTTTGAGCACTGATTTTTTAGGAATCCCCGCTTTGGACGTTTATCGACTTCATGCCCCGGGAGTGCGCAGTGTTTCTTTGTTGGAGCTATTGCAGAGTGAAAGACGGTTGCAGTCAGCGGGAGTGGAGCAGATTCAAAAAGTAAAGACGTTGGGTGAAAACCTTTTACGCTGGCAGAAGTTATCCCGAAATACGGGCCTGCTCACGCTTTTTGAAACGGTGATTAGAGAATCCGGATTTCTGGCTACCTTACTGGCGCAAAAAAACTCGGCGATTGGGTTAACGAGACTCGAAGCACTCTTTCGAGAAGTGAAAAGATTAGTATTTAATCATCCTCAAACTACTTTGGCGGATTTTGTGCGCTATCTGGATAATTTGGAAGAGCATCAAGTGGGCATCAAAGCGGGAGCTTTGGGCTATACTCCGAAAGCAGTGCGTTTAATGACCGCTCACGGCGCCAAGGGCTTGGAATTTGATCATGTCTTTATCGTAAACTGTTTTGATGGACACTGGGGTAATCGTCGTATTCCTAAATTAATTAAGCTGCCAAGCCTTGGCCTATCCACCGACAACACCTCCCCTCACCCAGACCCGGGGAACCAGTCCCGTCGGTTCCCCCACCAGAGTGGGTCCCCCTCCGCTACTGGGTACGGGGAGGAGTTGTCGGTTCTAGGGGGGGGATCCCCGGAATTAGATGATGAGCGACGACTCTTTTACGTTGCCATCACTCGTGCCAGAAAAATGGCTTACCTTTCTTATGCTTTACAAGGAACCAATCAAAAGACCCAGTCACCTTCTCAATTTTTGGAAGAAATTAAACCAGAGCTGAAGGGTAAAGGAGAGGTTTCGATCTACGAAGAAAGATTGGAAAAAAATCGCGCCATATTTTATGAAGCTCCGCGCAGTCCGGGTTTTTCCATTTTCGAAAAAGATTATCTCAACGAGCTGTTTTATCGCCGCGGATTGTCGGCCACGGCGCTGAATAATTATCTCGCTTGTCCATGGCGATATTTTTATCTTAATCTGCTGAAAATCCCGCGAGCGAAAAGTAAGTCGCAGATGTACGGCACGGCTGTGCATGCCGCCCTGAAAGATTTTTTCAATGCTTTAAAGGATGGCCAACCCGATTTGAATTTTCTTCTCGAACGCTTTAAAGAAGCTTTAGAGAAAGAACCATTGCTGACTCAAGAAGCGGCTCAAGTTTTAGTCCGAGGAAACGAAGTTTTAGCGGCTTACTATAATTTTTACCAATCCCGGTTCAGCGCGTATGCTACTCAAAACGAGTTTAAAGTTACGGGAGTGACACTGGAAGTGGGCGGAAGACAGATTAATTTAACGGGGTCTTTGGATAAGATTGAATATCTGGCCGGAGGGAAAGAAATGAACGTGGTGGATTACAAAACCGGAAAACCACGAACCCGCAATGAGTTGGAGGGCAAGACTAAAAACGCTACGGGAGATTACAAAAGACAGCTTACTTTTTACAAGCTACTTTTAGATGAAATGCCCGGGTTTTCGGCCAAAATGATTTCAGGAGAAATAGATTTTGTGGAACCGGACAAAAGCGGCAAGTTTCATAAAGAGAGATTTACGATTGAAGCGACCGAAGCCCAAGAGCTAAAAGCTATAGTAGTTAAAACTGCCGAGGAAATTATTAGTTTAGGTTTTTGGGACGGCGGCTGTCGGAAGCGGGATTGCGAATTTTGCCAATGGCGAATAAATTATGCTAGGGTTTGAGGATAGTGGTTAAGAAAGGAGAGAACCTTGAAAGACAAGCGACAGCCGTTTTACATTTACATGGACATCGAGGGTGTCGGTCCGTTAGTTTCGATTCATAGCATGTTGTCGTGGGCGGCCTGTGTGGTTACTCCGGAGCCATATACGAAACTTGGATTAGAAAAGCGCGGGTTTGTTTTTTATGACGAGTTGGCGCCGATTTCGGGGGAATATGAAATAGAAGCCATGCGGATAGGCTGTCTAGGGTTGCGGTGTTTGGATTTGTACAAAAGTGCTCCAGAGTTTGATGCGCGTTCTTTGCAGTTCAATCCCGCTTTGGTACTGGAAGTTCTGCGCAATAAAGGTACGGAGCCGACCGCGGCTATGGCCAAGCTGCGTGAATGGTTGGCGAAGGTAGTGCCGGACGGTTTTCGTCCGGAGCTCGTTACCGACACCGTCATCTTCGATGCTTCACATATTAATTATTACCTTTCCGCCTTTGGTGGTGATAATCTTTTTGGCCACTCCGGTCTGGACATTAATTCCTATTGTCGCGGCTTTTTTCAGAGTCGTAGTGCCTCCTTGAAAACATTGGGTATTGTGGACGATCGACTAGTGCCACACTGCGCCGAAGATGATGCTATCTTTGGCTCCAAGCTTGCCCGCGAGCTTTTGTTTAACCGCTCCAAGCCATAACCGCTCCGGCGGTTTTTTTGTTACATTTGACAATTTTTAAAATCTGTTTAATACTAGTGTCATTATTCTAATATGACGGGAGGTAAGGATGGCCAGTGAAGAAGCGATAAAAAGCAAAAAGAGTTCCCAAGCAAGTAAAATAGAGATGGAGACCTTGAGGGAATTACTTCCGGTGCCGATATTAAAAGGTCTTATCGGTAAGGTGATGAGCTGTTCTGAGGATATGCTGGTAAGCAAAGTAAAAGCTATTAGTGAAAATATTATTCTTTGGTGGAATGGTATATTGACTGATGCTGCAAAGACAAGCGCGGATGGAATAATCCAAGTGGGGATCTTCTTGTTGCCTTGTGATATAGAGGATGAATGGTGGAAAGATATATGGGCCTTACATAAGGCTGGCCTCAATGAGCTAATTGATAATCATGATCGTTTTGTTGTTTTACACTGCTTTCTTTCCAATACGAGAACATATCTAGACATCTGTGGCGAAATCCATCTTCCCAACGGAGGAGTTATTTTTAATAATGGTATGGGAGAAAAATATTACCGTTGGAATGGCAATCACAATGTTAAGTCACAGAGGGTTCATTAACCCTCTTTATTTTTGATAATATAAGGCTATGTTATACAAGAAGCCTAAAAATGATCATAAGTACGAATGGACCAATCACGTCGTCGGTAAGATGGCGCATTATGGCATCTCGGAAAGTTTGATTAAGCGGGTTGTGAGATTTCCCAAGAGAGTGGAAGAGGGGATTGCGCCGGGAACGACGGCATGTATGTCGCCATACGGAACCCCTACTAAAGATAAACGCCAGCCGTATCGGGGAGAGGTGTGGGTGATGTATGTCGCAATGGGTCGCAAGTCAACCATTGGCAATAAACAGTTAGCTATCAGTCATCAGCAAAAGAAAAGAATTATCACTACTTGGCGGTATCCCGGCGTTAGTCGGGCGGGGGCTAGTATTCCCATTCCGGACGAAATTTTGGCGGAAATCGAGAATCTCTAGAATTGCGGGATTTTAATTCCGATCAAAATTTTGGTATAATGAATTCTATAAAATACTTCTATGGCTTTTGAAAAAGAACTACAAACTTTAGGACTTTCTGAAAAAGAATCGGCCGTATATCTGGCCGCTTTAGAATTGGGTCCGGAGACGGCACAAAACTTGGCTAAAAAAGCGGGGATTAACCGTCCGACCACTTACGTCCAAATCGAATTATTGAAACAAAAAGGCTTGATGAGTGAGGTGATGCAAGGAAAGAAGACTTTGTATGTGGCCGAATCTCCGGAGAGAATCGAAAGTCTTTTGAATAACTTTGAAAAAGAATTAGAGTTCAAGCGCGCGGAGGTAGCTAGAATTTTACCCGGCTTAAGTGAGCTGTTTTCAACTGCCGGAGGAACCAGGCCAAAGGTACGCTTTTTTGAAAGCAAGGAAGCGACCGCCGCTTTAACGGCCGAATATTTAAACGTCAAAGATAAAAAAATTGAGTCCATTATTAATCTTGATCGGGTCATGGAAGTATTTCCTGGGCATCAAGATGACTATAGTCCTAAAAGAATTAAAAAGGGGATTAAAGGCTTTTTGATTTACACTCGTAAGGAAGGCCCGATGCCAGAGTTGAATGACCCAGCCAAGTTGCGCGAAGCTCGTTACATTGCTCCGGAAAATTTGCCCATCTCTGCTGATATCGATATTTACGATGACAAAGTAGCTATTTCGACCTATCACAAGGAAAAACCGATCAGTGTTTTGATTGAAAGTCATGACATCGCCCAAACCATGCGGGGGATTTTCTACTTTATTTGGGGCACTCTCAAATAGCCTATTTTCCGTGCTTTTCAAGAGGATTGTCAAATGAATTTGACAATCCTCTTGTTTTGTAATATAATGATAGTAGATAAGGTACCCGTTATGCCCAACTCTTTACAAAAGGGAGGTGACCATGGGCGGTGCCCTGTAGGGCCCCGGACGGATGTGCTCCCGGATGGCGAAAGCTGTCCGGGACACTCCGCGAGGGAGTCTGAAGGGGGACGGGTATGATAACCAAAAGAAAGGAGGTACCCAAGTGGGTGCGTTGTAAGGTGTTGATTATTGTTCTTGGAGGTCGGTAAGATGGTGTAAGTATTGCAGTAAAAATCGATTCGACTGACAAAACGGGGCGCGGAGTGTTGATAGGCAATTTCGCCATCGACGCTCTAGCGCCCCCTCTTTTTTGCCAAAATGCCCATAAAAATGGGATTTTTTTATACCATCTTCATTTTTGTGTCAATTTTTTAAGAAATGTGTCACGAATAAGTGCCAGTTTTTTATTCATAATCTTCTTAAAAATCAAGGAAAATAAGCATAATTATGAATTTATGTCACAAATACTTGACAAGATTATGAAAGAGGAGTATACTGTATGTATAAGCTGAGATGAAGTTCGGCGGGGGCCAGAGGAACATCGCTGTCAAAGCTGGCTGACGCTCAAACCAACCATTACTGGAAAGCTCGTTAAATCAGGGTAAAAGTGGTCTTTCCGCGCAAGCCGAAAGCCATTTTATTAAATCCTTGGTTTGCTAAACGGCTAACCGGTCGTCGAAGGAACGCGATTTCTCTTCGGCACAGGTCAGTTTTTCCGTCAAAAGCGGATTTTACAACCAAACAAATCCTTCGGAACGCTAAAATTAACCAGAGTGTTTCAAAGGATGAGGATGTTCCTTGTAGGAACATCCGGGAAGAATCCCCATCTTTCCGGACGTTCTTATAAATTTGACATTCCTCCTGGGTCCCACAGCGGAACTAAGCCGGGCACCATTATGGGGATAGTGGTGCTGCGCGGGCTGATTGCCGTTGGAGACCGGACCAAAGTGTCCGGATAGGGTGATGGCAGTCACCTAAGTGAGCGGAACAACTCCGCTCACTCTCACTCAGGGGGAAAGGTATTATACGAGCCGAAGACGTGACTCGGCTCCCCATCAAAGTTTTCAGTGCTTTATAAATTTAGCATATGCCAGTTTTATAAAGCATGGTGAAGATTTTGATGGGGAGATGGGGGCGAACCCGCCCAAGTTTTGCCAAGCAAAATTTAGGCGGGCGAATTGTTCGCCGTCCAAATTCTTTGACAAGGAGATAGCATGACAAATCAGTTGGTCGCGATTGTTGCCTGTGTGTTCGAGGGCTGCAAGGTGCGGATGGCCGAGGAGAGGGCTTTTGTTCCCGCGGTCGACGATATCCGGAAAGCCATTGGGCGCGCGGTGACGCCAATCGATTTGGCCGATCACATCTATTGCGGGTATCATTCCCGCCTTGCCCGCGGCACGGGCATGAGGATGTACGGCTTCGTCGGCACCAGGCGACTCCTCGAGGAGAGGGTCGCCGACCATCAGAAGTCCGGGAGCGTTTTTGCGAAGTACTCCCAGACTAAGGTGGGCATGGCCATGGCGGCCGTGAAGATCGTCAACAAAGCCGAAACCCACTCGAAGAAGCGGAGAAAGGAGGCCGATGCGACCAGTTGTGGTGGGTAAGCGGATGTACTGGGAAGCGGACGGAATATTGTTCGCGACTCGGAAAGCCGCCCTCGAATACCTCCGAGGAAAGTAGGGGTATCGAATTCCCGCGTTAAGGGTTGCCCTGAATCAAATCGTCGCAGGGTGTAAATGAGTCGGCGGTTGGGAATATTTCTCGATTTAACCCAACAGAATAAAAAAGAATCGTCCTCGGGAGAGGTAAAATCTGGCCTGCCGTTTTTTGGCAGACCGCTCCACCAAAGTCTTTGGTGCTTTATAAAACTAGCATATGCTAAATTTATAAAGCATTGGGAAGATTTTGGTGGGGAGGTGCCAGCTGATAGTCCGCGCCCCCATTTCTTAGGACGTACTTGCTATTTTTTAAGAAATGGGTTACAATACTATGGGTTACTCGTCGAGAAAGGAGCGTGCTCATGAGGGAGAAAATGGCGGTAAGTCGTGGCTTCCGTCGAATAGCACATCAGATCGGCTGGCTGACCAAGTTGGATTCTGGCCGAATCAAAACGATATTTCGCCGCAAGATGCGGCGAGAGGCAAACAACGCTGTTCGACTCCACCGGGAGCCGTTCCAGGGCCCGACCCTGGACTCCTACTTTTTCTAGTATCATCTAAAAGCCCCACAGAAAGGTCCCGCGACCTCTTTGTGGGGCCTTTTCTGTTTTCAGGACTGTTTTTTGCTATGGAATTTGATATTATTTACCTAATGTCCGAAAAAGAAAAAACTATCATAAAAGAAGCAGTACAAAGTTTTCAAACAGAAAGAGGGCTGATCGACTACCTTAGAAATTTTAATATATCAGTTGAGACTTGGGGACAAGGCAGTGCTAAGACAGTCGGACATTTACTTAAAGAGATTGAACAGGGCGAGATGGCCTTAGTTCCGTTGGGCAAAGAATTAGTAAGACAGGTTGAAATTGCCAGTGTGGATGTTTATTTTCAAGATGGGAACGATAGGTATCGTTTAGTAGAGGATCGACAGGAATTTAAGGATGGAAGAGTCAGAAGAAGGAGTCCGCGCGGTTCTTTATCAGAAAAGATGAAGTCAGGAGAAAATTCTTCCGAGGTGGCGAAAAGAGCGGTAGTGGAAGAGCTTGGAATTGAAAGTGAGGTGCAAGTTTCCGAGGGCGAGATAATTGAAGAATTGGAGGATAGTCTGAGCTATCCAGGGTTGAAAGCCCAATATGTATTACATGTCTTTAGTGTTGAGCTTGACCAAGATCAGTTCTCCGCAGATGGCTATAGAGAAGACCAAGAAGACAAAACCACTTATTTCATCTGGAGAAAAATAAGTTAGGAAGTACGAACGGGTGGTCGGTTTGCTGCTTGTAATTATTTTAAAACGTGATATAATATAAATACGGAGGAAATAAAAGATGTCCGAAGAAATAGGGCCTTTGCTTTTTAAAAGCGAGACATGTGAACAGGTCACAACCAATCCGGAACTAGTGCGCTTTGCGAAGGGTGTGTACAGGGATCACTTCCAGTGTCGGGTGTGCGACACCCCGGTTTATATTGGAGATCAGGTTTTTCTGGTCAGGCATCAGAAAAAAAATGGAGAGTGGAACAGAGTTGCAGTTTTTTGCTCTATTCTTTGTGAAAGGCGAGACTATTTCGAGCGTAAAGTTAAAATTAGTCAGGACAGAAGAGAAGTGCGCGAAATCTTCAGGGACTTGTGTCGCAGATGAAGAGGAAAACAGGCCGTCGAGGGACTACCGTAGACATTTTATAGATGGGCACTCATTGCACTAAATGGCTGACCATGCTATAATATGAATAACGGGTGAAGTGATTTGACTGCTCTTTTTTAAACTCAAGTCACCTCGCCATGGGGCGGGGAAAGGAATGGACATGAACGTTGTGCAGTTTGGAAGACCGGTACAAAAATCGGTCAGGCCAGTGTTAAGGTCCGTGCCGGTTTTCCTAGACGGATTTGGTCGGAGGAGAGATCTTCCTCCGCCACTGGTTCCGGTCGAGCGCCGAAGGCAGCCTCGGTGCGCGGGATGTAATCGGGTACAGTGCCCCGGCCTATGCCGCGGCGCGGCATAGGCCGGGGGGTCTTGGTCTTACCGAAGGCCATTTAGTGAAGTGGGAGGGAAGTCGCCTCCCGCTTTTTTAATACAAAAAACCAGTGAAAAAGATGTTGGTAATTTTCGTGATGGACAAATTGAGTCATGGGTGTACAGTATAATTAAATTGAGAAAGGGGTGAGTGATGACTAAGCTCACGCTAGTGCTCTTTATTATTTTTTGTCTAATCGATGGCGGCATGACGGTTTATCGTTGGAATACTGTTGAACATGCTTCTTTGCTTCGCTTCGAAGGTGGCATAAGTTTTTTGGTCTGGAACATGATGGTTATCTTTGGCCCCTGGTTCGGAATGCTTTCGATCAAGATGCCGTTGATGGTTGGAGCAGTTCTAGTGGTTCAGCGGATATTAATTTATGCCTGGTCCAAGTACTTACTAATGCCTGCTTGTTTGATAGTTATACTTTTTTTAATGTTTTTCCAGGTGATGGCTTTGATCGCTATCACTAGATTGTTTCTATGATTAAACCGAGTTCTTCTCGGTTCTTTGCTGCCCGCTTCTGTTTGACTTTTGCCCATTTTTAGTGTATTATTAAGAGTAGAGGATCTTTGACGTTTTATATGACGGATCGGAGGAGGACATCATGGCAACTGAAACACGGTCGTCGGAAAGCGAGAGTCGGTTGGCGAACTGGGCCCGGCTCACTGATCGGACCCGAGAGAGGTTGGCGGCGGATGGGCCGGGAAGAAAAGAGGCCGTGCTGTGGATGCGTGAACTCCAACCCTTCGATCTTCTCCGAATCACGGTTGAGGGGTGCCTGATCTATCTGGTCGAGATCAAGGACGTTACGGATCCATTCAATTTTCGTGGATGGGTGGTTCAGACTACCCATGCTTCCACTACGGCGATTGTTCTGGGAGAGTGTCGGTTGGATGTGGCGGTTATGATAGGTGAGCCCTTTACCTTCATGATCCGTCCCGGACACTACATCCCGGCAGTCAATGTCGTTTTTATAGAAATCTTGGAGCGGCGCGATTAGTTCCTCGCGCCGCTCCGCCCCCCACTTTCTAAAAGACCAGAAAGTGGGGGGCTTTTAAATTTTTTTTATTTAGCTTAGGATGGAAATAATCAATTTAACTTTCTATAAAAATGAAAATTTTAGTAATTTTAATTATTATCGCAGTCGTGGCCGTGGGAACATGGTTTTTCTTAAAGGATCGGGGAGAAGAAGTTGGTCTTAGTCCTTCGCCTACTCCTTCTGTCGAAGTAACCACTTCTCCATCTTCTTCTGCTGAACCTATTATGGACGTACAAGAAAAAGTAGCGGTGAAGATGGAAACCGCTCGCGGGACAATTGAGTTGGAACTTTACTCTAAAGTGGCCCCGAAAACAGTTTTGAATTTTATCAGCTTAGCGCAAAAGGGTTATTATGACGGTACCAAGTTTCACCGCGTAGTGGATGATTTTGTGATACAGGGCGGAGATCCGTTGTCTCGTACTGATGATCCGCGCGTAGGCACGGGCGGACCGGGCTATATGTTCGAGGATGAAATTAATCCCAAGGTTTTGGGAGTACCAGCCGAAGTGATCACGCAGTACGAAGCGGCAGGGTATAAGTATGATTACAATCTAAAATCTTTGCCGAATATGGTGGGGGCGATTTCCATGGCTAATGCCGGTCCGAACACTAACGGCAGTCAGTTCTTTATCATTACCACTAAAGACCAGCCCTTCTTAAACGGTAAGCACACGGTGTTTGGAAAAGTAACCAAAGGGATGGATGTGGTATTGAAAATCAAGCAAGGCGACTTGGTTAAAAAAGTAACGGTTAGTTTATAAAAAGAAAAGGGGCCGGCAGCATCGCGTGCTACCGGCCCGGGCGACCGTCCACATAATGCCATGAGCCTACGGTCCCGAAGCTCCGGCAGACCCCGACTGGCTTAATTCTCTTTTGGGTCTGGGGTGACCCTTGGAGAATATTTCCCGCGTCGCTTACAGAAGAAGTAGAATCGGCGGGAAATGGTCGCGACTCAACTCCTGTGTTAATAATAGCATATTAGGCCCCGCCTTGTCAATAGTGATTATGTAGCGCAGTGCATGTTGCTTTCGTAGGCTCTGCGGGCTGTGGATTGCTCGCGAACCTCCGTTTGCAGCCCATCCGTTTCGGATAAGATGCAAACGGAGGTTCGCTGGACGGAAAGATACTGATCTTTTCGAATCCATAGACCGCAAAGAGCGAAGTTGGCTCGCCGGAAGCCAACGAGCGTCCGGAGAAAGCAATATGCACGAAGCTTTTATGCTAAACTGCGATCAAGATGACTACCAAGCAAAAACTCACCGCCGAGCATTTCTATAAATTTTTCCAATGCCCGCACTGGCTGTGGTATGACTTGTATGAAGATCAGCAAAAGAAAAAAGGCGTTCCTCCGCTGATGAACATGATCTATGAGGACGGACTTAAGCATGAAAAGAATGTCATGCAGTCGCGTAAGTTCGACGAGTTACCCGCGGGGGCGTCGCAAGATTTGGACGAATCTTTTTTGGCAACCGTGGAGTTGATGAAAAAAGGGCGTAATATTTATCACGGGGTGTTGATGGATGAGCATTGGGTGGGTATTCCGGATTTGCTCGAGGCGCGACCGATGAGCGAGTTGGGGATGAGTGGAGCCCGTTCCAAGTTTGGGGACCACTATTATGTTGTCTATGACGTCAAAAGCGGCAAAGAGTTGCGCGATGAATATAAATTTCAATTAGTTTTTTACAGTTTGATTTTAGAGCGTATTCAGGGAGTGCGGCCCAAGGAGGCTTTCATCGTTAATGGTGATGGAGAAGAGCGCTCATTCTTGATTGATGATTTCTTGGACTATTTTCATCTCACTCGAGAGACGATCGAGAAGATTCTGGACGGAGAAAAACCGCCTCCATTTTTAAAAAGCGGTTGCAAAAGAACACCGTGGTATAGTTTGTGCGTATCGGAAGCGGAAAGCTGTCGCGACGTTTCTTTGATTTACCGCTTGAGCCAGATGGACCAAAAAGAACTTTACAATGTTGGGATTAAAACGATTGATGACTTTGCCAATACGAGCATGGAGACCCTCCAATCAAAGTTGGAGGGTTGGAATTTTGATAAACTGATCCGCTTTCACAATCAGGCCCAATCTTTGGTGCGCGATGAGCCGCTCATTTTAAAGCATCCTGCTTTTCCCAAAGTAAAAACCGAGATCTATTTTGATATTGAAAGTGACCCTACTCAAAACATAGATTATCTTTTGGGTATCCTTGTGAAAAATACGGAGACGGACAAAACTGAATATAAAGACTTTTTTGCCAACGATAAATCGGAAGAGGAAAAGATTTGGAAAGAGTTTATTGAATTTTTGGATAAGCAAGATGATTTTGTGATTTACCACTATGCTTTTTATGAGCGGCAGGTTTTTGACCGGCTTTATTTGCGCTACGGAGCGCCGAGTGAAGTGGTAGAGAAGTTTAAGAATAATACGATTGATCTGCATCGCTCGGTAGTGGATACCGTCATCTTGCCTTTGTATTTTTATAGTCTCAAAGACGTGGCGCGCTATATCGGCTTTCAATGGAAGGCGGCAGATGCCGGCGGAGCGGAATCGGTGGTATGGTACAACGATTGGAAAGAAAAGGGGGATAAAAACATCAAACAAAAAATTATTGACTATAATAAAGACGACGTCATGGCCACGCTGATCATTAAAGAGTGGCTCGAGAAGCAGAAGCCGAAATCTCAACGCGAAATATTGCCAGAATAAAAAAGCCCCTCGGGGCTTTTTTATTCATCTTGATGCAATCTGCTCCATCTGCTACTTTTAGGTCAGTTGTTCTTTTTTGGAGGAAGATCATGGTTAGTCGTTTGCGATCTTTGGTTGTTAAACGACAGGAGTTGCTGGGCGGCTGTATAGTGGATGCCGATTTTGTAAAACGGATTGAAGAAGCCTATGAAATGATTTCAGCGTGTTTTAGGTCTGGCCACAAACTACTCATTTTTGGCAACGGTGGTTCGGCGGCGGAGGCGCAACATTTTGCTGGTGAGTTGGTATGTCAGTTTTCGCACAATAGGCGAGCTTTGCCGGCCATCGCTCTCACCGCCGATACATCTATTTTAACAGCCCAGAGTAATGATTACGGTTTCCAGACGATCTTCTCGCGGCAAATTCAGGCTTTGGGAAACAAGGGAGATGTGGTCGTGGGCATGACCACCAGCGATGCCAGCGAGGACGAGGCGCACTCTCTTAATATCTTACGCGCTTTTGAAACTGCGCAGAGGATGGGCCTTGATTCTATCGGTCTCTTTAGTAATAAAACTCAAAACCTGCTGCGCTATGTGGATGTGACCATTTGTGTGCCGCATACTAACACCGCTTTGATTCAAGAGGCACACCTGATGATCGTGCACATTCTTTCGGAGATGATTGAAGAAGAGTATATAAAATAAAAGCCCGTAAGGGCTTTTTGTTTTCGATCATTACTGCTATTGGATATCGAGTTTCTCCATTAGTTTCGCCTCACGCTCGATGCTCTCCATGAGGAGATCGCAAAGAATACGACCTATGGCTTGGCTCTGAACGAACGCCTGGCTTAATATGGCCAGTTTCAAGATTGGATCGTTAGCGGTTTTAGCGCTTTCCTTTAAGGCAGTTATTTCTTCTAATATGTTTCGACACTCCTTGAGCTTATCAGCCATATCCGGTTCTGTACTTTGCTGGGCGGCATTATCGGCCATAGCTCACCTCCAAGGCGTTTGTCATATAATAAAGTAGTTCAAAAGGTTTGTCAATAAGGAGGGGAATTTGATTTTTTAATAGGAGATGTTAGGATTTGATCTACTGTCTATTATGAATTACGGTAAGAAATCACTCATTATTCTGATCGGGACCATCTTTCTTTTCTTTTTGGTTTACCCCGCCGCTTTTGATAAAGGAGCGGATTTTTTGAATGATAAACTAGGGATGGAAAATTCCAAGCTCAAGATTCCGCATTTCCTCAATGTGCCTTTTCGTCTGGGATTAGATTTGTTGGGCGGTACGCATTTGGATTATCAAGCGGATCTAAGCAACTTGGCTGAAGGCCAGAGTAAGGCAGATGCGATGGAGGGGGTACGCGATGTAATCGAAAGACGGGTAAATATTTTTGGAGTGTCTGAACCATTGGTGCAGGTAGAAGGAGAAAATCGTTTAGTGGTAGAGTTAGCGGGAATTAAAGATATCAATCAAGCCATTCAGCTGATTGGAGAAACTCCGTTTTTGGAATTTAAAGAAGAAAGACCGGAGGCGGAGCGTAATGCTATTTTAGAGGCGCAAAAGAATCAACAGCGTTTAAACGAGGATCCTTATTTTATTGAAACGGAATTAACCGGAAAGTATTTAAGTCGGGCGCAGGTCACTTTTAATAGCGGAGCTCAACAACTAGGCGGACCGCAAGTTTCACTGGAACTAACTGACGAAGGAGCGAAGATTTTTAAAGATCTAACCGAGAGAAACTTGAATAAGTTGATTGCCATTTATCTCGACGGAGTGCCGATCAGTGCGCCAGTGGTCCAAAGCGTTATTCCGGACGGTAAAGCGGTAATTACGGGACAGTTCACCACTCAAGAAGCCAAAGCTTTGGTGACGCGTTTAAATGCCGGAGCGTTGCCAGTACCGATCCATCTTATTTCTCAGCAAAGTATCGGTGCTTCTTTGGGGGCGGAGTCTTTGGCGAAGAGTTTGAAGGCAGGGGTGTTTGGTTTGATTTTAGTGGCGGCTTTTATGATTTTGTTTTACCGTTTACCGGGTTTGATCGCGGTCTTAGCGCTGGGAGTTTACGCCGTGATCGTTTTGGCTATTTATAAATTTATTCCGGTTACTTTGACTTTAGCGGGTATTGCCGGATTTATTCTATCTCTGGGAATGGCTGTCGATGCCAATATTTTGATTTTTGCCCGTATGCGGGAAGAATTGGAATCGGGCAAGTCTCTTTCTGTTTCTTTTGTCGATGGTTTTCGAAGAGCGTGGCTTTCAATTCGCGACAGTCATGTGACTACTTTGCTGGGAGCGGCGGTTCTGTATCTATTCACCACTTCCCTGGTCAAAGGTTTTGCCTTAACTTTAGGTATTGGAGTGCTAGCTAGTCTATTCTCTTCTATTACGGTGACGCGATCATTCTTGGGGTTAGTGATCGGTCCGCGCTTAGAGAAGAAGACTTGGTTATTTAAAGCCTGGAAATAAATATGCGAAAAATATATTCCGTTACATTTTTTATCTCCGTGGGGTTACTAGCGCTTTCGGCGGCCGCGGTAATTTATTTTGGATTAAATTTCGGCACAGATTTTAAGGGCGGTAGCCTACTGGAGATCGAGTTTGCCCAGCGGCCGGATACTACGGTAGTGCAAGAAGTGTTGAAGAAGAACAATCCTGACCTGGGTGACGTTAGCGTAGGACTCTTTGGAGAGAAGGGGATGATTCTGCGTTCAAAAGAGATAGGGGAAGCCGAGCACCAAAAAGTTCTCTCTGATCTACAAAGTGCTTTTGGTGAAATTCAAGAAAAACGTTTTAACTCTGTGGGCGGAATTGTCGGGCAGGAACTGCGACAAAATAGTCTTACCGCGATGATTATTATGTTGGTACTTATTGTCGTTTATATCGCCTTCGTTTTTCGCAAGCTGTCCTCGGCACTTTCGCCTTGGTCTATGGGCTTGGCGGCTATTATTGCCCTGGCGCATGCGGTGGTCATCCCTATGGGGGTATTTGCCATCTTAGGCCGTTATTACGGGGTGGAAATTACAGCCGTGTTTGTGGCGGCAGTTTTAACCATTTTAGGTTACTCTGTATCTGACGTGGTGGTAGTTTTTGATCGTGTTAGAGAGAATGTGTTGCGTAGCGGCTCCCGAGAAAAATTCTCCGACTTAGTGCATAACAGTATCATGCAAACCCTCACTCGTTCGATCAATAACACTTTGGCTACTTTGCTTTCTTTGGTGGCGATCTACTTCTTTGGCGGAGAATCTATTAAATATTTCGCCCTAGCCCTAATCTTAGGTATCTTCCTGGGGCCGTTCTCGTCCGTCTTCGTGGCCTCACCCATCCTTGTCTGGTGGTCCCGTAAACGCAACTAAAGCTTTTCTTCGTACGAAAGATTTTCCCGCTCTCCCACCCCCCTTCTCTTTTGCTCTGCCTACCCGGCCCCCACCGCTTTCGAAGGCGTAGGAGAGCTTTTTTGATTATTAAGCGACCCCATCCCTTTCGCAGCTAATCCGACCGCGTGTCGCCAGAGGCTTTAGCGGCGGCGCAAGGAGGGTGATATAATTCAGAGCCATTTTGGAAGTAAAGGCCAAGATGATAAAGGATGAGGGGAGGGTTCGACCAG
>JAUSIQ010000035.1 GCA_030647955.1 bacterium
CCTTGGGCGGTGGCGAGGTAAAACCGGATATTGCAGGTGCCCGCAGGCACCTGCTCCGGCCCTGGATTAGCTATCCAAAGACCTCACCTCCCCCGAGAAATTGTGGTCGCGCTGAAAAATCATTCGTGCGCGACCATGACATCAGCTCTGATTTTTCGCAATGTGCCAGTTAGGAGAAATATCATCTCGCTAGCCGGCAGATGCCGTTCCTGCCCAAATGGGCAGGATTTACTGAAACATGCCGATGTTCTTTTTCCCGGGGGATTCGCCCACCGGGAAGTACTTTTTTGTCCTCCGGCGGGTCATTTTGCCCTACCTCCCTTCTCTCATGATCTATCGAGAGTATAGCAAACTATTATGCAAATGTCAATAGATACAAACATTGTTGGACATTGGTTTTGTAATGCTGAACTAGTAAAAAAGTGCCTTGTCGTTTAGCGTAAAAATTAATGTTTAAAATATATGACAAAATAAATTGACTAAATATTTATTAAAAAATATCCAATGCAGGACTAGATAAAAGTAATGATAACATTATATATTATGTCAGTAAGTATTGACAAAATAGTATCCATTTGTTATACTCCCGTTTGACAGTAAAAAAGCTATCGCATTTACTGATGGAGACAGTAAAAATTTAAACCCTAAATACATTATTAATTAACTAAAAGTCAATAATAATAGACATTTTAGGGATACGGAAGCGGGATAGAGGAATGGAAACCTGCGGCGAATAAATTAAAAATATAAGCCGGATTTAGGATTACAAAACCCTATACTATATAACGCTTCCGCATCTCTGAAACCCTCGACTAAGAACGAGGCAGAAAGAGAAGTTCATTTATAAGTTTAAAGTTTGAGAGTACAAGGCCTCAACCTTGTGCTTGATCAGCTGCTTGGCACAGCTGCTCCTTATCCTTGTTTACAAGGGTGAGGGGGAAGATAAACTCTGGCAACAGAGCGAAACTCCGGGCGGATGCGGCTCGGGGGTCCGGTCCTTCTCTATCATAGAGGAGCACCGTGATCATACGTCACCGCCGGCTAATGGGCCCCGATCAGGGTGATCTCCGTTAGTTTGGTAGGCCTGACGGTAGCTGGTAACTACCGGACAGGATTAATTCAATCCGGTATACCAGTACTGGAAAGAATGCTAGGGACCCCGAAAGGGGAATCGTCGCCTCCTTAGAGCTAAAAGCCATACGGCATGTAGTTCTGCGGCTAATACCTGCAGAGCAGCTTATGTGGCTAAGCGCGACATCTAACCGGCTAAAGCGAAGCGCCTAACTCGCCTCAGAGGTGGGATCAAAAGGCGGTTTGCCGGTGTGCCACGCCGACGAACCGCTCAAAGGTCATTGTCTGTTGTCGGGGCGACCCGGCATGTACAAACGGATGATGCATCTTTGAGAAGCTTACCGGTTAGTAGTTCTTTGCCCTGGATGAGACGGGCTCCAAAGAACGGCCGAACTCCATCGGTTTTAAGCCACTCCGTCTAAGCCGGCGGAGAGGAAAAGGAGGGGTGAAAGAGAGATTTAGGTGAAAAGCTCGCCTATGGTCCGCCCGAAAGGGTAATCTCTCAAGCTTCCATGATTGATCCTAATTGGAAGCATTTATCTTGGCCGACCTCGTACGTGAGAGTCGGCCTCACTCTTTGACTCTTAAATAATTTTAAGAGTCAAAGTATTGAATTATCGCTTTTGTAGAGGAGGGGGTGAGTCAATGTCAGCAACGAAGCTGACCGTCATAGCGGCAGACGGTAAAAGCCGCCCGGTGGTCTTTCGGCCATCGGACATCCTCCGCTTAGTGCGGGATCTCACAAAGAAGTGATCCTAAGTGAGATCGGAAGTTTGTTCATATCTTTGGCAAAAATGAACCGCGTCACCTGCGTCAAAGGCGAGCCGTGAGGAAGCAGTGCCTCAGACTGGCCAATACCGAATTCAGGTTTGGCATCAGCCTCGGATTCTTAAATTATTTAAGAGTCAGAGAGCTGCACATTAACATTAAATACCGAAGCTTTAAAAGGGACACCGTTGGGGGATGGTGACCCGGAGCTGGTGAGTTCTCAAGTCGCAAGGCATTAGAGGGTAAGCTGGCAAAGCTAAGGGCAATTTGGAAGGGGGTGAAAAAGATAAAAATTATCGTCATCGATGACAAGCAGGAAGAGCTTGAGCGCGCTAAAGCAGCGGTCGAAGCGGCCGGCCATGAAGCAATTGCATTCTCGGACTTCTCGTATAGAGGAGATGTACCGAGCGTGTGGAAGCAGATGGCTGAGGCGGACGGGGTCATTACTGACCTCTTCTTTGACCCTCGCTGTAACACCAACAATGACGTGAGAGAGGCCTACAAAGCCAATCCTC
This sequence comes from bacterium, assembly GCA_030647955.1. Lineage (GTDB taxonomy): Bacteria > Patescibacteriota > Minisyncoccia > 2-02-FULL-40-12 > IGHO2-12-FULL-4 > JAUSIQ01. The sequence goes on from JAUSIQ010000035.1 coordinate 2,355, forward strand.
CCGCCATGGGTCTGGTGGTAGCACTTCATGCATTTCACCTCGGTAAACCAGTGGTTATCTGCACCAGCGGATACCATCATGGCCCCGAGTTGAGCTTTGTCTATGACGCTTACTGCTCTGCCACTGAATTCGATATTGGATTTGGTTGGGAGGAAGGTAAGGACTGGGCAAAAGCCGTGAAGATGCTTGAGACGGGGGTTAAAAACCCTTGGGCTCTTGACAGAGAATAGCACTCGCTAGCCGAGAACGGCTGCCCCGGAACGAGGGACGTCGTAAAACATCAGAGTTTTATGACGAAGCCAAGGCAAGGACTATGGCAAGTTTACAATAAAGAGATCTGGTTGTCCTACTCCACAGAGTACAAAAGAAACCGCCAGATTGATTATATCCCCAGGCCAGCCAAACCGAATTCAGGTTTGGCATCAGCCTCGGATTCTTAAATTATTTAAGAGTCAGAGAGTTGAAAATATAACAAGATTGGGCCGGGATGCGCAACGGCGCACTGCGGCTCAAAGCCTTCAAAGTGCAGAGCCAAAACTCTGCATTGAGGAAGGCGGGGAAGATCTGGGTCGCGCGCAACCCAGACGCAAGCGTAAGCTGCTTTCAAAAGCTACTCATGCGTTCTGGGGAATGAGGTTATGTGTCTTGCGGCCGCGAGCCATAATATTACCCAGAATCTTCCTTTTTCTCACCGGCCAAATCCGAAATCTCGGATTTGGCCTCAGCCTCGAATCCTTGAAATTCAAGGGTTAGAGAGTTGAAAAAACACGAAAAGGAGGAGAAATACTACATGAATAAGGTTGAAATTCCTGAGGACGTCGTAGGTAAGCATACGGTTAATTCCTGCTCATATTACCCAATCGGGGTTGACGCAGGCGGTTCGGTCATGGGCGTCGAGTGCGGTCAGATAGAGGTTTCCTCTGATGGCCGGGTAAAACTCGGTGGATTCGTTCTTCCGCAAGAGCCCAGAACATCCCATGCTCCCTTTTTCGTCGAGCTAGGTTTGGCTCAATGCCGCGGAGCGATTAACAGCAGCTGGGGAGGGGATTGGAGGATAGAATCTGTTCACCCCGGGTGGCCGGACACTAGAAGCATCTATCTCACCAGGGGTTCGGAAGAAATCAGCCTTCACGGGCTGAAGACAATATCTACGGATTAGTCCTGAGAGACTAGTCCCTCTTTCCCTGATCAACAAGTCGTTGATTGGAGAAGAGAGTTAAAAACATGGGGGTGACGGGGAAAGAAGCGTCAGATACAGGAAAATATTTGTGCGTGGTTAGAATCCACGGGCGATCGGTGAATACCGAGAATATTTATCTAGTGTGACTCTTAACGTGGGTTCAACTCCCACCACCTCCACCAGACAAGTAGAAAGTAGAAAGTCCATCAAGTAGAAAGTTTTAAGGGGGAAACAAAATGGCTACAATCAAGGATTACCTTTACCACAAACTGGGCCGCGAGGCCTACCTAGAGCTGGCCAGAAAGCTCTACAAAAACAAGCCTAGGCGCAAGACCTAGGCCCTCAGTCAGGCGGCATTACCAACATAAGGTAGTGCTTTCCACCGAGGGAAATACAAGGGAGGGTGAGAAATTGAAGAAACAAGACGAAATGGAAAAGTGGGTGTCTAAATGGGTAGCTAATGGTGGCGAGCTTCGAGACGAGCAGTATGACGAGGTGAATGAAGTCGCTGTCGGGCTGGCCAGATTTTCCCAACGTGGTCGCGGTATCGGTCAAGTAGCTGTGGTTAGAGTATTTCGTGGAAGCGAGAGTAATTCTACCAGTCATAGCTACGTCTATCGAGATCCGGACTATCAGTGGAAAGATGACTTCAAACTGAGCTGGAAGGAAGTGAAGATAATCAAAGTTACGGGTGAGAGCATCACGGTGCTTCTCAAAAATCCGAATGAATGTTCTCAAGCTTACGCTACTTTCAGTCTCAGACAGAACTGACTTTCTCTGTTCGGGTGGAATTTCCACTCGAACTTTCCCTGAGCAGAGAAAACTCCCTAATTGGAAAGTGAATTTCAAATAAGGAGGGTTTCTATGTCCGAAGCAAAGATCATCGAAGTTGGCGGCTATGTCTTTATCGTTTTTCCTGAAGAAGAGAATGAGAGCGAGGAAACTCGCCGAAAGAAATCGGAAACAATCAGAAAAGCCCAGGAAGCGATAGACGCGGGTCAAGTTATCGATGTGGTGTCCAAATAACTTTCTCTGTTCAGGTGAGATTTTCACCTGAACACCTTCCTGAGCAGAGAATGCTGTTTGTAACTTAATAACTGACAATAATGCCGAGAGTGGCGGCTCTCAACTACTCCAGACAATCGTAATATTATTCGGCTGGATGTCAATCATTAGCTGATGAACCTGCTTGAGAAAAGCTCTGATTGTCTAATAACCCGCCAGGGCCATAAGGCCAAACCGTAAAGGAGGTGAAGAAGATAGAGAAATACATATCGATCCACCAATTGGCATTGGGGAATTGCACGCTCCGTGAGTATCGTGAATTAACCGGAGCTGGCGTAAGGGAAGCGAGAAGAGACAAGCAATTTTTTCAGGAGCACATCAAGAGCTGTATCGTTGACGCCAAAAAAGTGATCGAAGAGATCGAACGCAAGGGGAGTAAAGCAGATAGAGCATTGTTGAGAAACATATGTAAAGTCTGCCAGAGAGCGGAAAGCGCCGAACATTGTATCGAGTGGCATCCACCCAAGAGACGCGTACTGAGTTTTCTCGTGAACAACTGCTCTTTTCTCGACTTTGTAGTCGGAGTATCGGAGGGTAGAGTGCGAGCGGTCCTTGATGGACTCGATGGCATGTACATTTTTGGACGAAGCTAGCCAGCTTTTAGACGATTTTCCCTGCTTATGGGCAGGGAACTTTTCCAAGAGCTGAAAACACTCTTGAATATTACAATCCATAGCCATGCGGGCTTAAAACGCGGAGAAGAAAATGAGACGTTTCTTTCAGCATGATTTGGCCAAGCTTGAGCATCCTTATGTGATGTACGATCGCAGAGGCAGACCGGGCGCCAAGCTGGAGAGAAAGATGGTCGAGGCTTCGGTCAGGCCGCTCGTCGACGCCGTTCAGCGAATTCTTCGCAGGGGCGTTCGAGGTATTCTCACTGAGACTGAGTACCTCTTCTTCAACTACTGTTTGAAGATGGACGAGGGTGTCATCAAGGAGCACTACCTTGATCTGACACTGTGCCACGACGGCCCCGATCGGGGTGATTGTGGTCCGATCGCGCAGATCAGCCTGTCTCCGGCTGGAGTGACACGGTGGATTCGCGACTACAAAAATGAACTGGTTTACCAGTCGATCGCCACAAATCACGAGGATTTCCACGTCGCGATGGTGAATTCCATTCGCTTCATCTTCGGCGATTACAGGGAGATCATATAGGCCAAAGCAGGCCTTAAATTGCTTTTTCTGCCGCTTGTCCAGTTGGATGAGCGGTTTTTGTATTATAGATCATATATATGAAAGAGGCCGCCCCGATTGAATCGGGGCGGCCTCACTGTATTAGCGGGGAAGCTTGGGGTTGCAACTCTTGCACAACCTTGCATGCTCAACCGCCTCTGTGATCTCGTCAGGAGATAAGCCATCTCCACCATTGTTTATGGCTTTGATAATCTCCTTTACTCTCTGGCAGCTCATCTCTGGGACCTCGCCATCTGCTCCGGCTCCAAATCGTCTGCCTAATACAATAGTATCGTTCATTACTCCTCCTCCAGTATTTCGAGGAGACGATCACGTATGCTTTGAACATAGTTCTCGCTGGGTAACCCAGTTGACTTATCAAAGCGAGCGATCTCCCCCGGTATGATAACAAGTGCCGGTTTGACTTCGGCCGGCTTACTTTTGCCCTCTTGACGAAGGGCTCTTATATTAGCGCAATTTCTAAATAATGTCAAGGACTGCCCCCTTATTTTTTCCAATTGATTGAGGTAGGCTTTTCTGTTGAATTGGTTTATCTCCGGATTCCGGATTACCTTGTCAACCAACTCTTTTATATAACTAGACAATTCATCAATCGTTCGTATCGTTGTTATCTCCGGCTTCATGCCCGGAACTCGCAAGGTTTTTACCTGGATGCCGTATATTTCCTCCTCTTTTTTATCATTTTCTCTTCCCGGCTGTGCCCACCAGTCAACTTTTCTGCTTCTATCATCTTTATCTGTGGAATAATAAATATTATACTGTTCGAGATCACAAGCTTTAGCGAAAGCATATTCAGCCACAAATCCAGCCAGAAAAGAATCATATTCCTCTGGTCTGACGGCAGTTTTATAGTCGCTAACGGCATTTCTTAAAAAAGCGTATTCCGGCTCGATTAGTTTGTCTATTGTGTCGAGTTGATCTATTAGGATATCCCTTCTCCTCTGAAGCTCGGCTTTTTCTCTTGGCATAAGAGTATTTGCTCGGTCGGTCATTTCATTTCTAAGCTTATCGAAATCTGCCTGAAGTTTCTTCTTTTTCACGACATTTTTTTCCGGATCATGATGCTCCAATAAGGTAACGAGAGAATGGCCTAAGTTTCTGCCGACCTCTGACTCTGTAGAATAACGGTTTTTAATAGCATCCATAAGCAACTCGCTGTGGTCCTGTAACTCGAGTTCTCTCTCCTTTTCAGGTATTTCCCCCTGTTTTGGATCAACACGAAGCTTAAACTCTTCACGTTGATCGAGATCTAATTCTGCTCCAGGTTGTGTTTCAATTGACATAGCTTTAGCTTATCATTAAATTTTATCCTTCACCAGGCTTAGCAGGAGTGGACTTCTCCCACAGGAGTTCAAAGAGCATTTTCATAGTTTTCTCTAACGCTTTGCTCTCAATAAGAATACCAAAGCTTTCTTGTCGTGCGCCAAAAATACCTACTTTGCCTGAATCGAATATGGAAATGGCAACGTCTACCGTATCTTGGTATTTCTCCGGACCCCAGCGCGTTTCCCGGAACATTTCTAGACCACTTTCTGATCCCTCGTAAAGGTTCTCTTTGCCATGAAAGCGGATTAGGCGTGAAAGTATGCCTTTCTCGGTTCTTTTTATGCCGATCTCCTTCCAAAAGGCTGCTCCACCTGAGATTTCGGTAAACTCCGGACCTGGCCAAATATAGCATGCCTCTTTTGTACAATTTAGCGCCTCACGGCCGATATTTCTAACCTGTTCCGGCCCCTCAAAATAGCTTATTTTGGGCTTTTTGGCATTGTCGTTGTAAAGGCTAAGAAACTCAGGGAGTGCGCTCTCCAGACGTTCCGTGCGCTCTCTTTGCAGTTCCACAAGCTTTTCGGGGGACTCTGCTTTGTAATGCATGCGCCCATGTATGCTAGTCTGCGAAATCAGCCCAAGAGTGACAAGGTGATCGATAAAATTGTAAATCGAGGTTCTTTTGGTGCCAGCGCGAACAGAAATTGGCTTAACCGTACTTGAACCAAGCTCAAGAATAGCCAAGTAGGTTTTGGCCTCTTTTTCGCTTAATCCGACTGAATTTAGCAGGTATTCCTTGTCCACGTTCTCTCCTATTTATAGTCGTCTAAATTATAGACGTTAATAAAATAATTATGGCGCAATGCGCTCAATATGTCAATAGATAAGCATAAAATAGTAAATATTTTTATCAAATAAACGTCTAGAATATTGACTTTTACTATAAAACCTGTTAAAATAGCGCTCGACATGATGAAAAAGCGAAAGCCAATCATTGTGCAGCAGATAGACAAAAATGGAGGCAAGAAAATGCTGAATAATAGAGTATCCGTCATAGAAGTACTGGGTGAAGAGAGCAGAAAGACCGGAGCCTTCACGCGTGGCAACGTGCTTGAGCCGTACCCGGCCGAGTGTATTGCAGCGGCGGCTGAAGATGCCGGATTCGAGGTAGAAGTGATCCAGATAGGCGCATCAAGCGATGAAGAGATTGTCGCACGCATTATCGGGTTCAATCCGTTTTGCGTAGGCATGACCACATTTACTTATAGTGTGGCTCACGCTCAGAAGCTTGCCAAGATGATTACGTCGGCGCTACCGAATGTGATCGTGGTCGCCGGAGGATATCATCCGTCGCTTTCACCGGAGACGGTGCTTGAAGAGAGCGAGATCGACTTTTGCGTCATTGGAGAAGGAGAGATCACTTTCTGCGAACTACTTTCTGAGACAATGAGCGATCAGAATTGGGCTAAAATCAAAGGAATTGCCTACAAGATTGACGGCAAGACTATTATTACTGAGCCAAGGGAGAGAGTGAGAGATCTCGACATCCTTCCGTGGGCGAAGAGGTCTGAGTGCTATCTCAAGGCGGCCGGTCACTTTGGGCCGGCTTACCCGAGCCTCGACCATCAGGTCGCGGTTGCTGAGGTAAGTTGTTCCAGGGGTTGTCATGGTGTGTGCACTTTCTGTGTCTCGTCAGTCATGATGAATGATCGACACGGAATTAAGCCGGGAAGCGAATGCAGTGTAACTCTGCGTTCGCCTCAGAACGTGGCTAAGGAAATGAGGCATCTACTCAGCACGTTCGGAGTCAATCTTTGCTACCTGACGGACCTGACCTTCAACCACAGCGTTAAACGGGTAAAAGCGATCTGTCAGGCGCTAATTGATGAGGGACTTCATTTCGGAAACGAGATGGATTCTGTGCATACCAGCGATAACATGCACTGGTACTGTCTCGCCAAGGTCGGCATTGACGAGGAAACTGCCAATCTGATGGCGTTAGCCGGTTGCTCCAAGCTTGGCATGGGCGTAGAAACTTTTACTGAAGCCCAGGCCGTGGCTTATGGAAAGACCTGGAGAGGGATTGACCAAGTGCGCAATTCACTCTTGGCCCTGGACAGAGCTGGTATTATTACTCGAGCACTCATGGTCTTGGGAGCTCCGAACGAATCTGAGGAAACGGTGGACGAGATCATTCGTGGGTTGTGTCAGAATCCAGTAGATCAAGTCCGGGTCTCCTTCCTAACACCTTTTCCTGGCACACGAATCGCAGGAATGCTCGATGATAGCGAAATTATCGAGAAAGACTGGAGTCAATGGGACACCGATCATCCCGTGGTGCGGTGCAAACTGTCGAAGGACGAGCTCGTAGCAGCTCGAGCCCGAATAGGGCGAGAGTTCTACGGTAGTCCGGAATACAAGGAGCGCTGTTGTCGCAAGATCGAACGGTTTCCCTGGCTGCGTGAATCTTATCGCTGGTGGGCTGATTATCTCCACACTAGCAAGGTTGCGGACATTCGAGAGGCAATTGTATGAATACCGCAGTCTGTATTTCAACAGGCTCGCTAATAAGCGAGTCCTCAGTCCGAGGGCAATATCCACACAGGATAATGCCTTCAACCGAGGAAAGGCAGTACATTTACAACTAAGGAGGAAGCAAAATGGGTTTTTATCCAGAAACCCTGGATGAATTAATGTCCAGCAGAAGAAGTATAAGGCAATACAAGAACAAACCGGTTCCCGGCGAGTTGGTTTTGGAGCTACTGGAAGCCGCAAGGATGTCTCCGTCAGCGAGTAATTCCCAGCCCTGGCTCTTCAAGGTGATCACTGATGATTACATAAAGAACTGCGTAGCCAAAAGCCTTTACAATCAGCTTTTTGCGGCTACGGCCCCCATACAGATAATCTGCTGCGCTGATGTCAGGAATTATCTGGATGATGGCATAGCGGGAGCCAGAGAGCTGGAAAGAAGCGGAGCTGCCGATTCACAGGTTGTAGAAGTTGTCATTGCTCGGAATAAGCAGCAGCGCGATCTGGCCGAATCTGATAATTCTCTGTACGAGAATTATTCTCTCAGAATCGCGGTTAATGTTGCGGTGGCTGTAAATAATATTCAACTTGCAGCTCATAATCGCGGGCTTGGGAGTTGCTGGCCAAATGCACTTGGTGATAAACAGATTAGCCAGATCTTCGGTTGGAATAGAGACATTTATCCTGTTGCAGTACTAGCGATAGGGTATCCAGCAGAGAATCCCGAGCCAAGATCCAGAAAATCTATTGAAGAGATTGTCATTTAAGTAGAGGAGGTGATTCGCGCCAGTGGCAAAAGGCCACTGGCTTAATCTCTAGCCCCGATATGATCGAGACTGGAGTGTTAAAAAGGAGAAAGAGCGATGAGAGTAGGAAAGTTTCTGGTTATTACCTATTCCGATCAGGATTGGGAGAAGGCCAAGGAGATCATCGAGTCGAAGGGCCATCAAGCTTTTCGCGGTGAGACAACTGATGACCTCCAGCAGTTTACCTGCTGGTGGGGAAAGACAACTAGGGAAGACAGGTGCAAGGTGGACGGCGTCTACGTTGTGGGAAAACCGAATAAGAAAACGAGCGTTATTCCGTCCATTGCCGCTGAGTGGGGTTGTTTTTTACGCAACATGCACAACGACGGCACAGTGATCCACTGCCTTACTCTGTCCGAGGACAACTGGGGCGAAACCTTGCAAAGATCAATGATGAAGGCAGAAGATTGCCCCGATCCAGAAGGAAGGTGAGGAATAACACAGAAGTCTGTGCCCCGGGTAATGCACCCGGGGCTTTTTTTATGGAAAGAATCGATGGTTTATGGTATTATTTGCCAGATGGAAAGGAAAAATATTAAAATTGCGGTTGGGATGAGCGGAGGGGTTGATTCCTCTGTTGCGGCCAAAATATTAAAAGACCAGGGTTATAACGTGGTTGGTTTTATGATGAAACTTTGGGGTGAGGGGAAAAAGCATTGCAAAGCGCGGGACCCGTCTACCTATGGTAGCCGAGGCAGGGAGAATGCTTGCTGTGACATTGAAGGAGTAGAGGATGCCAAAAGAGTGGCTCAAAAACTGGGCATTCCTTTTTATGTTGTTGACGTGAGGGAGAAATTCAAAAAGGAGATTGTTGATTATTTTTTAAAAGAATATAAGAACTTGCGCACACCAAATCCTTGTGTCAAATGCAATGAAAAGATAAAGTTTGGTTGGCTTTTGGATTTTGCTAAAAAAACGGGATGCGATTATCTGGCGACGGGACACTACGCTCGCGTAGCGAGCGATTTATCATTTACCAATTCTCAGTTTCCATTGAATGAAAAAATGAAAAATGACAAAATTAATGGAAAATGGAAAATGGAAAATGGAAAATATCATCTTCTGAAGGGAGTCGATGAAAACAAGGACCAGTCTTATTTTTTGTATCGTTTAAACCAAGAGCAATTATCCAAAATTATTTTCCCAGTTGGAGATTATTCTAAAGCAGAGGTGAGGGCGATGGCAAAGAAGTGGAAACTGCCGGTGCACGAAAAAAAGGAGAGCCAGGAGATCTGTTTTATTCAGGAAAAAGATTACCGGGTTTTTTTGCGCCGCTACATTCCAAAAAGTTACTTTAAGCCGGGAGAGATTGTTGATAGCGCGGGAAATATTGTAGGCAAACATGAAGGGTTGATTAATTATACGATTGGACAACGGCGAGGAATAGAGCAAGATACAAAATACAAGATACAAGATACAAGAAACAAGCAAATTTCTAAATCCAAATTACAAATTTCAAATAAAAACCTAAATTCTAAATTCAAAATTCTAAATTCTGACAAGCGGCCTCTATATGTTGTTGGATTTGATGTTGAGAAGAATCGGCTTATCGTAGGAGAGAATTCTGAAATATTCAGAAATGAAATGACCATTACTGATTGTCATTTCATTAGCGAAAGGCTTAACGCGGAAGGATTAAAGCAAAGGGATTTAACAATTAAAATAAGGTATCGGCATGCGGCAGTGGCATGTCATCCCGTACTTGATACGGGATCCAGTCTGGATTCCCGCTTTCGCGGGAATGACAAAAAGAGGAGCGGGAATGACAAAAAAGGGAGTAGGAATGACAAACTTGTTGTGCGATTTGAAGAAAAACAACGGGCTATTACGCCGGGTCAGAGTGCGGTGCTGTATTATAATGATGAAGTTTTGGGCGGAGGAATAATTAGTGAGTAGTCCCGATGCCCCGATTGCATCGGGGATACGGGATCCCGACATCAGCTGGAAGCTGATCGTCGGGAAATATAGTATTTAGAATTTAGAATACAGAATTGTCATCCTGAACTTGTTTCAGGATCCCAGAGATTATTAAAGTCTGGGTTTGATGATTTAATTAAGTTAATTTTCCATTCTCGATGCCAGTTTTTAAGTTGTTTTTCTCTTTTTATCGCTTCGTTTATGTTATTTGTTTCTTCGAAATACACTAGTTTGACTAATTTATATTTATTTGAGAAACCCTTAATGATTTTATTTTTATGCTCTAATAATCTCCTCTCGAGGTTATTCGTTACACCAATATAAAAAGTAGTGTTATATTTATTCGTAATAATGTAAACATAATAATGCTTCATCATATAATTATATTGATTAGGAGATCCCGAAACAAGTTCGGGATGACATATGTCAATAAACCTTGATTCAAAAATTCAATATTTGAAGGGTGTGGGGCCGAAGATGGCGGAGAAATTATCCCGTCTTGGGATTGAGACGGTGGAAGACCTAATTTTTTATTATCCGAGAGATTACAGAGACTATACCAATATCAAATCGATCGGCAATATTAGTTGTCATTCCCGATTTAGTCGGGAATCTACTATAGTGGATCCCCGCCTGCGCGGGGATGACAATTTGATTGATGGGCGTGACAAAATCACAATTTGCGGCAAAATTCTAGAGATTCATAATAAAAAAACATCGAGAAAAAGATTCACGGTGACGGAGGCGGTGGTGGAGGACGGGACAGGAAGCATCAAAGTAGTTTGGTTCAACCAGCCGTTTCTAGCTAAATATCTGCCGGCGGGGCGGGAGGTTATATTGAACGGAAAAATCAGTTTTAATTTTTTCTCCCGCGAAGTGGTAATGGAGTCGCCGGAGCGGGCTGTTGCTCCAAAAATTGAGGCGATATATCCGGAGACAAGCGGTGTCACGAGCCGATACATCAGTAAACTAGTATCGAGTATCGAGTATCTAGTACATGCCTCGCCGACAGGTGGGTCGAATATAGAAGAATGGATGCCGGAGGAACTTTTGTGTCATTCCCGATTTAGTCGGGAATCTACTGATAGCGCTACTATATTGGATCCTCGGGTCAAGCCCGAGGATGACAAAAATGAGTCAGAGAACGACGGTTTGCTAAGTATTCAGAAAGCCCTCTCAAATATACATTTTCCGGAAAATGCCGAGATGTTGGAGAAAGCAAGGAGGCGGCTCGCTTTTGATGAGCTTTTTTTAATCGCCTTGCAGGCGAACTTGTCGAAAGAAGAAATCAAAAAAGAAAAAGCGCCTGCGATCTCAATAAATGATAAAAAAAGTGCATATGCTACTTTTTTATCATCTTTGCCGTTTAAATTGACGGACGATCAGAGAAAAGCGGCCTGGCAGATTTTGAAAGATATGGAGAAGGATGTCCCGATGAATCGGCTTTTGAATGGGGATGTCGGAAGCGGAAAAACGGTTGTGGCGGCGATCGCGGCCTTTACTGCCGTCAAAGCGGGATATCGCGTCGCAGTGATGGCGCCGACAGAAATCCTTGCACAGCAACATTTTAAGACATTTTGCGGGTTGTTTGATGAACATGGTGTTTCAATAGGGCTATTTACTGCTAATTGCAAGGATTTTTCAGAGCCGAGGGTCAAGAGCCAAGGGTCAAGTAAAAAAGAATTCCTCGGCTCTCGTCCCTCGACCCTGGACGCTGACATTGTGATCGGCACTCAGGCCCTGATTCAGGAAGATATTAAACTTGAGAATTTGGGTCTTGTGATTGTTGACGAGCAACATAGATTTGGAGTACGCCAGCGTGCTGCTTTGCAGCAACTGGCAATAACCAAGACACAAGATACAAATTCCAAACTAGAAACTGACAACTGTGAACTGAGAACTGCTCAAAAAATGCGGCCGCATTTTTTGAGCATGACCGCTACTCCAATTCCGAGAACGCTTCATTTGGCTTTGTTTGGCGATTTAAACATTTCAATTATTAAAGAAAAGCCATCGGCTCGCAAAGAGATAAAAACCCGTTTGGTGGCGCCGGAGAACCGTTTAAAGGCATACGAGTTTGTCCGGCGGCAGATTCAAAGTGGAAGACAGGCGTTTGTGATTTGTCCGCTGATAGAAGAGGGGCAAGGGTCAAGAGCCGAGGGTCAAGGACTATTCGAAGATGAAAGAAAGACTGTTAAGCGAGAATATGAAAAATTGCAAAAGATTTTTTCTGAGTTCAAAATCGAGATGCTACATGGACGATTGAAAGCGAAGGAAAAAGATAAAGTAATGGCCGAATTTAATAGTAATAGTCTGCAAATACTAGTCAGTACTTCGGTGGTCGAAGTAGGGATAGATATACCAAATGCGAGCACGATGGTAATTGAAGATGCCGAGCGGTTTGGTTTGGCCCAGCTGCACCAGTTTCGCGGCCGGGTCGGTCGGGCGGAGCATCAATCTTTTTGCTTTTTATTTAGTTCAATAAACAGCCCGAAGGTAATTGAGAGATTGAAAGCTTTAGAAACTACTACTGACGGGTTTAAACTTGCGGAAATTGATCTAGAACAGCGCGGTCCGGGCGCAATTTTCGGCACGGAGCAATCCGGTCTTTTGGACTTAAAAATGGCCAGCTTTTCTGATCGCGAGCTGATTGAGGAAGCCAGCTCCGCCGCTAAATCAATCATTAAAATTGACCCCGAGCTCAAATCTCATCCGTTGTTGAAAAATAAAATAGCAGATTATTTATTGAACAAACATTTGGAGTAGAAGGAGAGACATAATTGCTATGATGAAAAATTGTAAAAGGATTGACATCTGGGTTTAGTATGAGTACAATTCGTTATTATTCAAAATAACAATTGATTTGTATGGTTTTGTTATATAGTTTATAATTATGTTAAGTCGTATGAAAAGAGTCTTTCTAAATGCACTGGATTTTTTTAAGGCGGTTGAACCGGAGGTTTTGTCGTGCTATCAAAATAAGATGCCTGATGTAATAGAAGTTGGTATTAAAAATGATAAGTCAGGGAAAATTTGGGCAGAAATAAAGGGTTTTGAAAATAACGACATTTTATATACTGAAGCAAATAACAGATCTGATTTAGAGGACAAGGTTAATGATGCGGTTGTTACCTACTATAATATTCCTTATCGTTATGCGAGATATATCCTTGTAAATAAGAGATATGATGACCCAAATCTTGTCCGAAAAAAGAAAAAAGTACTAGAAATGGCTTAAGGAATATATGGGCGAAATACCTCCTTGTTCATCAAAAAAATTATTGAAAGCATTCGCTGGTATTGGTTTAGAAATAAAAGAAAATTGTGGCAAAGGGTCTCATGCAAAAGTTATTGATCCAAAAACAGGTCACTCAACTACTGTCCCGTACAGTAAAGATTTATCTTATGTAAGAGAGAAAATCGTAAAAACTGTAGTTAACTGGGGCTACAAGAAAAAAGATATTATTGAAAAAATTTAGTTATAGAATAAAAATTTTATTTATGATAATGTAAATAGTACATTTGATAGACACGTGCGTGGCAAAAGCCCCTTTAGGCATAAGTGGGCTTTTTGCTTTTTGTAGTGCCATATTTGATATAATCAAATCAATGAAAGAAAAGAAAAAATTTGACTTAGAAGCATTAATTGAAAAGTACCGGTTTTGGATTGGAGGAATATTGGTAGTACTAATTTTGGTTGGAGGCGGGATTTTGCTTTGGAGGGAAAATTATCAAAAACCGAGCCAAGAAGACAGAATCAACAAATTGGAAGCAAAGATTGATGAATTAGAAAGTGCACAAAAAATTTCAAAATCCGAATTACAAATGACAAATGAAAATTCAAATCCTCAAAACTCAAATATTCAAGCTGATTCGAGCGGACAAGTCGCGGGGAGTCAGAGCCAAGGGTCGAGTGCCAAGGGTCAAGTTGTGACTGGTAAAGTCAATATCAATACAGCCAATGCAGCGCAGCTTGATACGCTTCCTGGGATTGGGACAGCTTATGCACAAAGAATTATTGATTACCGCAACTCGCACGGCGGATTCAAATCAATCGAAGAGATCAAAAACGTCAAAGGTATTGGAGATAAGACATTTGAGAAAATGAGGGAGTTGATTAGTGTTTAATAAAAAAATGCTTAGCGCTGCTTGTGGCGCTAAGCCGGAGGGTAACTATCTTGACGAAACTGACTATCAATTCGCTTACTAGCTCGTCAGCTTGGACTGACCGGCAATCCAATACTCGTCCATGAAGAGTATTGCCAAGATGTCCCTAAAGATTTCTGGAATTGTACGATTAATCTCAGTCTTGACCACGATGATCACTCGGTATCTTGTGAATGGTATTGGAATTCTCATCTGTTTCACCTCGTGATTAATTTATCACAATATAGGGTAATCAACAATAAGATACTAGACTCAGTTATAATTGAAAGATGAGCTTAAATAAGGTATAATAATGAAGTTGTGCCTGGGTGGTGAAATTGGTATACACGCGTGCCTTAGGAGCACGTGCCGCAAGGTGTGGAGGTTCGAGTCCTCTCCCAGGCACCAAGGGTTCTCCCGACGACAACTATCAAATATTATAAGTAGTGTCGGGATCCCGATTCCCGAAGGGGCATCGGGAAAGTCCCTTCGCCCGCACCAATGAGAAAAAGTCAAAAATGATATATTTTACGAAGCATGCTTTAAAAAAATTTGAAATATTGAAACGACATAATTTTCATGTTTCAAAAAAGCAAATTTTGAAAATAATTACTCATCCTGAAATAATAGATTATTCTCGTATGCCCTTATTAATTGCTCAAGGGAAATTTGACAGAATCCATGTTTTGCGGGTAGTATATAAGCAAGAAGGTGAGATAATTAAAGTTATTACTTTCTACCCCGGGCGGAGTAAACAATATGAAAAATAATAAAGAAACAAAAATATCATACGAACCGGAAGCAGATGTATTGACTTACGAAATTACCAACCAATCGATTGATTATGCCCAAGAAGTTGGTAATATTGTCGTACATTTTACTAAAGAAAATAAACCGGTTTTGGTAGAAATTTTAGAAGCGACAAAGTTTTTGAACAAAGCGGAAAAGTTAACTGGCAAAACTGGTAAGTTATCCGTTGCTGGAACTTAAATAGAAACCCATCCGCTTTATCCCCTCGTAGCTTCAGCGAAAGCATGTCCGAACTATTTTCAGAATAGAGCACCAAAAAGATACTATCACAAGATGGTATTTTTTCGTTTGGTTATAAAAAGAGCGTGACGAGTTTAAAAAAATTGACATATCGTGATAAAAAAGGTTATTGTAGGGCAAGACTGGAAAGGGGGGTGACGAATGAAACGGACATATAAGTGTGCATGGGTATTTGTAGTGGACACCAATCAGTATGCCAGAAACTTTGAAAGGCAGATGGGGGCTTATTTGACTGGGAGAGTCTGGAAGTATTTTCCAGGAATCTCCAAGGTTCTAGCCGCGCTGTACAAGCAAGAAACCGGGGATTTGTGTGCAACCTTGTTCATATCGATTCTAGGTAGGCACGAGTCAGACGGCAAGCGCTGGCCAAACTATACGGATTCGTGGGATACACCAGGTTGGCTCAAAGAGTCAAGAGCCAATCATCTCTCTGCCGAGGACAGGATAGAATATCGCAAGCGCGCCGATGAGCGATTGTATAAATGTCCAGCCGGCATGAGTGTGGCTATCGCGTTCACCGAAAGGCCGACTTCTGAGCAGATTAAGCTTCTGGAGAAAAGGGCCAAGGGGTTCCCCAAGGCTGTTAGGAAGGCAATGAAGGAAGCCAAGACACTCCCTTGGCATATAAGAAGCGGAAGAAATATTTACTTTACGGGCCCCATTCCCAGAATTACTGGGACAAGACTGCTTCGAAGAGACGGTGACAGATATGTCGAGGTAGCATATTGATTAGGACCATGATGCTTGCAAGGAATATATGAGTCATGACATCGTGGTGACGTCACACAGATAGGACGAAAACCGTTTCCCATGCCTTGAGGTGTGGGAGATTTTTTTATTTATTCTAAATAAGATATATTAAATATAATGAAAAATGATAAAAGTAAAACTGATGAGCTAGACGAAGTTGAGGAAAAACTGCTTCGAGAGGACGCCGAAAAAAGAAAAGAAAAAATGCCGGTTTCAGGCCGGAGTGTTTTTGAAATTCAAAAGCTGAAAAACAAAAAGAAAGAGCCGAAGTAATCTACTCGTGCTGCTGCGATTCGGCGATCTCTGCCTCGCTTTTGGTTTTGTGGATCGTCCCATCGGGATGGTTAGGCGGGGAGTATATAGTGTAAAGCTTGAGATCATCTGTCTTTGAATCATTGATCACGTTGTGCTTCGTGCCGGCTGGAATGATGATTGCGTCGCCGTCTTTGACTTTGTGCTCTTCATCGTCTTCGCCTTCAACTACTCTTCCTTCGCCCTTTTCGACGCGGAAGAATTGATCAACTTTGGGATGGACTTCGGCGCCGATCTCTTCGCCGGGGATTAAATTCATCACGACCAGCTGACAATGCTTTCCGGTGAAAAGAACTTCCCTAAAATAGGAATTTTTAAGGGTTAGTTCCTCGATACTGACAAAGTAACTTTCCATATTTTCTCCTTTTTTAATGATTTAATATCAAAAGTATACATCAAATACGGTGATATTGACAAATTGTGAAAAATGTGTATAATGGAGTTACCAAGATCGAACGATAATGGCAAGTTCGCCGAAAGGCGAAACGCGCAAAACTACAGGGCCTAATCCCTTAAAGGGAATGGCAGCCAGTTGCCGAAACGATTTTTTTTGTTCTCGGAGGTATCATTCGGTTTTGGAATCAACCTATGGGGGATTTCAAAATGGACGAAATGAAGAATGACGAAGTGATTGTAACCGTGAGAGATCTTCTGGCGGAATGCTTAAAAGACGAGGAAAGGGCTATTTTCATTGGTGAAAATCAGCCCGAAACTCGCGATTTCAAGATCCGCTGCTCTGAGTACGGGTGTGAGGGAATATCGAATCCGAGCACGGTTTATAGGAGCAGAAGGGAACACAATAGAGTTCTCGAACGGTTTCTTGCGTCTGAACGCAAGGTGGCGCGGCACTTCCACCACTACATCGGCCACCTTGACGGAACAGTATTACTTCTCGGCGCGTGCCAGGAGTGCGGCAAAGTTCTGACGGCTTGCGTTGAATATGTCGACAAGTCGTTAGGATACTAAATAACCATGTGCCCCGCCGAAATATTTCGGCGGGGCACATTTCATTATAAAATCAAATATTACCAACCTCCGCCGCCTCCACCACCACCTCCGCCGCCGGAGAAGCCACCTCCGCCTGAGCCGGATGAGGACGGGTTGGAGCTTAAAGTCGAGGCCATCGAAGAGGACATACTGTCAATGGAATTAGTAAAATCATTAAAATCAAAACTGCCGTAAGCGTAACCATAGTACCAGTACGGATGATATGTATTGAAATACTTCTCGCCGTATAATTGTTTCATAGCGCGGATCCATTTTTTCGTCATCCCAAACATAATAGCGTATGGCAGAAAGCGCTCAAAAATATTTTCCTTTTCGTTGAACTGCTGGCGGTATTTTTCCGCTTTTTCAACGTACAATTTTAAGCCCAAGATCCGCCGGTATAAAGTTGCTCCTTTTAGTGTTCTTTTCGGCATAATGGCGGCAAAGACAAAAAAGATAATCGCAGAAGGAAGAAGTGCGGCCAGGCAGTATTTTAATAAACCTAAACTGATCACTGACAAGATGATTCCAGCCGCCAAGAAAAAAATACCGACGCTGACAAATATTACTACCTTACTCATACCTTTCTTTTCAAGATAAGCATTGTCATATAAATATTCCATTGAACTATCTTTGATCTCGCTAATGTCCTCATAAAATTTGTTTTTCAAAGTAGAGAGTTTTTTTTCTTCAGCCGAACCAAAAATCTTGTTCAGTAGTTTCTGTTCTGACAAGGAGATATCTTTGCCCTGCTTCTTATTCAATAGAATAAAATTGTAATCTTTTTGGCCGAGGATGCCTTTTTTGGCTATTTCTTCAATTTTTATATATTTATTTACAGCTAAATTGACGATCGAAGCGGAGAGATAATGATTGTTCAATTGCCCGTTACCATACAGAAGCCCCATATCAAGCGGCGACATCTTGTCCGGAATTTCAAACTCCGGAGCAACGGTCGGATTCAAATTGGGATCGTCTCCGCAGTGTTTCCACGTTATATAACAATAAATTAATATTAAAAGGGGAATTACGAGGAAGAAATAGAGGCCATAGAGCTCAAAAAAAGTTGGTTTGTAGGGAGTGAAAATATTTTTTGGGAAGGTTACTGAGAGAGTGATACCTTCCTTTGCTTTCAAGGGGGAGGTTGAAGATATTTTTAATGTATTGTCACCTGTCCATTGATATGACGTCAAATTATTTGATTTATCGCCGAAGGGGCCTGAATAAAGGTTAATTTTTGTGTCGGTTTCATTGACTTCGGCCGGAAAAGATATTTTAGTCGAAAAATTATCAGTTTCAATATCCCAAAAATTGCCGTTTAAATTCCAGTAAAGCTCGTCAAAATTAGAATTTTGAAAGCGGATGGCATTTTTGACTTTATAGGTAATCTTATAATTGTTGAGGCCGTTTACAGTTTTATTTTTATCACCGATCTTCCAAGTCAGAGTATGGTCGAAAGGTTTTTCAGTCGTAGAATATTTTAGAGGATTGTTGTAAAAATCGGTAATACTGATCAATTCGATCGGTGTTTTTATGCTCTCCCCGGCGGTTTTTTGGTATTGAGTTGAGAGAGTACGAAAGATTCCGTGTTTATCGGGCAGATCACCACAATCGGCGATAATATTTTCAGTAATCGAAAGCGATGAATCTCTATTTACGACGATTTCGGATTGGAAGTCCCTTATTATCCAATCAGTGATAGTATCGTCCGCGGCTGATTTTGAAGGGAGAACTAAAAAAAGGCCAAAAAATATGGACAGAAAAAGTGCAAATTTAGAAAGAAATTTCATCTACTTAATACTAGCACTTCCGTCGTCGTTAAAAAAGAACTGCGAACCAAAGGGGTCTTCGGGAATCCCTTTCAAAATTTTCCCGGTCACGAGGTCGTCGGTGGAAGCGGGATATTTTTTATATTTAATATAGTACTGCTTGCTCGCCTCGTCCAAAAGGTCCAAAATTTGAAGATGAACGATATAATTTTTTGCCCGTTCTTTGACTATTTCGTCCTTGGAGCTTTCGTAAATGCCAATCCAAATTTGTTTAGTATTAGCCCGCCGGTCGCCCTTGATACCGAAGTTGGCGGCCACTTTTTGAATTCCGGCCGGAGCGCCCGGGGTGTGGGCGGCGATATCAAAGTATTTGGCGGCATTGGCATTATCATTTTTATCAATGTAGTAAGAAGTGCCTAAATAGTAAGGGATCCGGTAATCGGGAACTTGCAACTCCACTCCTCTGGTGGCGAGCTCGATACCCTTGTCAACTTTATCTAGTCCAGGCAGAATGAGGGCGCCGAAGGCGTAGGGATAGGCAAATTTTGGATCCAAATCGGCTGAAAGAAAAAGGTAGTCATCCAGTTTTTCGTCGGTCCGGCTTTCGCCGCCGCCGAAATATTGGATAGCCGCAAGCCACATAAGGTCGGCGGCGGCGTTGTGGAGACCCAAATTGGCGGCTCGGACTACCTCCGGCTTAAAGACGATCGGCTCGATGTATCCGGCTTTGCTTTTTTGAATATCATAAAGCTGCTGGATGTATACGACACCCGCAAAGAGGAGAAAAATCAGCAAAGCTGTTAAATATTTTCCATTTCTCATTTTTCAGTTTTCATTAAATTTCCATTTCTCAATTATCATTTATTAGTGTAATTGGCAAATGATAATTATTATAAGTCTAACTTTTTCAGTGCTATTGTCGCCAGAGAGAGTAAAATTGTGCAATATAAAATTGAATAAACAACCGGATAAATGATGTCGGAGGAGGTTGGAGCGATCCCGTGAACGACGTAATTGCGGAGGTTAAATTTTTCCAGATTGGGTAGAAGGTAGTAAATTATTATAGAAAAATAGTGGACGAAGTCGCCGCTTTTTTTAGCATAGAGTTTTAAGAAATTCATCGAATGGCCGGCGTATAATATTATAAGCGAATAGATGGCGCCGGCGAGCGGGGCGGTAACGGTGGAAAAAACGATCGTGAGAGCGATAAAGATAGCCAGCTCGAAAAGAAGTATTAATATTGACCAAAGGGAAATATAGTCAATTCCACCGCCTTTTAATTTGACCACCACAAGATAAACTGCCGTCATAAGAGCGACATTTAAAGTAACACTTGTCCAAAGGCCGAAAAATTTACCAAAGATAAACTGGAGGGCGGAGACCGGTTTGGAGAGGACTATGTAAAGAGTGCGCTTTTCGATTTCTTTATAAATGAGCGAAGTGCCGAGAAAGACGGTGATGATTAAGCTAAAAATGTAGATGCCGGCCAGACCGAAATCCTTTATAACTTTAGTGTCTTCACCGAGCGAGATG
>JAUSIQ010000009.1 GCA_030647955.1 bacterium
AGGCATTGCCCATGCCTTGTTGTTGGCGGAAGATTTTGTAAACAAAGATAATATGACTGTCGTGCTCTGTGATAACATCTTTGAGCAAGATTTTAAAAAATCCGTGTCTAATTTTAAATCCGGAGCGCGTATTTTTTTAAAAAAAGTACCCGATCCGCAACGCTTCGGGGTGGCTACGGTTCAAAATGGCAAGGTGGTTAAAATTGTGGAGAAGCCCAAAAGACCGGAAACGCAGTTGGCGGTAACGGGAATTTATCAGTATGATGCCAATGTATTTGAATATATCCGCTCATTGAAGCCCTCCGTGCGGGGAGAATTGGAAATCTCCGATGTCAACAATATTTACATCAAGAAAAATAAGATGCAGGCCGAAGTGATCAAGGGATTTTGGTCTGATGCTGGGACATTTGATTCTTTGGCACATACAATTAAGTGGGTAACCAAGAAAAATAGGAATTAATTTTCAATTCTCAATTTACAATTATGCATAAAATACCAAAACTAGGTGCGCATGTTTCCACGGCCGGAGGATTATTTAAATTAGTTGAAAATGCTCAGGCGATCGGCGCCGAAGCTGTTCAGATTTTTGGCGCCTCGCCTCGACAGTGGGTAGCGAAAGTTCCGGGCAAAGAAGACGTGGCGAAATACAACAAAGCGATTGAGGGCAGTGGAGTAGGTCCGGTGTTTTTGCACGGTGCTTATTTGGTTAATCTGGCCGCCGCTACGGAAGAATCTTTAAATAAGTCGATTGTTAATTTGGGATTACATATGCAAATCGCCGAGGCCATTGGTGCCGAAGGCGTGATCTTTCATGTGGGCTCCGGACAGGAGATGCCCAAAGAGCTGGCCATGAAAAAGGCGATTGTGGCGATGAAAACCGTTTTAAAAAATGTACCGGGAAAAACCAAGCTCATTATGGAAAATTCGGCCAGTGCTAAAAAGATCGGCGCCACTCCGGAAGAATTGGGCGTCATGATGGCTGGAGTAAACTCTCCGCGCGTAAAAATTTGCGTTGATACCGCCCACTCTTTTGAGGCGGGACTGATTGAAAGCTACACCTCGCCCAATATTACAAAGTTTTTAGATGCTTGGGATAACGCGGTGGGCTTAGAAAATCTTGTCGCTTTTCATGTGAACGATTCCAAAACTCCTTATCTTTCTAATCACGATCGCCACGAGAACTTAGGCGAAGGATTTATTGGTCTGGACGGATTTAAAAATTTTGCCAAAGAAAAACGCACTTGGGATAAGGCTTGGCTCTTAGAAGTTCCTGGGTTTGATAATATGGGGCCGGACAAAAAGAACGTCGATATTTTAAAGTCTCTATTTTAACAGCGATTCCAATTGATATCTCGGCGTCTTAATCGGCATCGGACCTTTGGTCCGGCCGATATCCGCCGACCGTAAAATTACTCCAAAGAAGCAAATCTCTCGGAAGCATTCAGAAAGGGGCTTCTTTACCGCAATTTTACTGATATCAATTTGAACCTTCGACGACGTGCCGGAACTACCCGAAATCGAAACAATTAAACGTGATTTGGAAAAGAAGATTATCGGCAAGAAGATTGCCGGAGTTGAAGTTCGGGAAAAGAAGATCGTGCACCCTAATCCGAAAGTATTTGCGACGGCTTTGACGGGGAATAAATTTACGAAGATTGATCGGCGGGGGAAGCTGCTTATTTTTCATTTGGTTAGCCCGCCAAAATTTTCTTCTGAAAAACTTAGGCGGGCGAGGCCCGACAAATTTTTGTTGGCTCACATGAAGATGACGGGCCAACTCGTCTATCGTTACGATCATAAAACCATATACGGCGGTCACGATGTCCCAAAAACAATTACTACTTTGCCTAATAACTTCACGCGGGTCATTTTTAGGTTTCAGGATAAGTCCATCCTCTATTTTAATGACATGCGCAAGTTCGGGTATTTAAAAATAGTTTCTGGCGAGGTTAAAAATAAAATCTTGGCCACGCGCTTTGGGCCAGATGCTTTTACTCCCAAGTTAAGCTTGAGAGTGCTCAAGGAAGTATTGGAAAAAAGAGATAAAAGTAGTTTGAAGGCAGTGTTAATGGATCAGCAATCCATCGCGGGCATTGGCAATATTTATGCGGATGAAATTTGCTTCATGGCCGGCCTGCTCCCGCAAAGAAAAATTAATACATTGGATGTAAACGATGTTAAACGACTACATAACTGCATCGGCCATGTTTTGGCTCACGCGGTGCGTCATCGTGGGACAACTTTCGGGACACGTACTACCCAAAATTACGTGGACAGTGAGGGGAAGCACGGCAATTACCTCGACTTCTTAAAAGTTTATCAGCGCGATGGAGAAAAATGCCTCAAGTGTAAAAAGGTGATCATCCAAAAAGACATTACCGCCGGACGAGGTACAAGATTTTGTAAAATTTGTCAGAAGTAGTAATTAAAAAAGCCCTGCCATGGCGGGGCTTTTTCTTAGCTTTATGATAAGCTGCTAAAAATCTCTTCCTAATTTTGTCTGGATCACTCTCCTCAAATACGCCGTCAATAAGTTTTAGGGTGATGGCGTATTTTGTCCTAAAACCGCTTTCGCCTTCAATCATGGCTCTTATGGTGCTGATCGGTCTGCCGTGCCTGGACAGAAGGGTAAGCTGATTGGCATCAATGGTGGCCAGTTCTTTGAACATGTCCAGAAGTTGGCCTTTGTTTAAAGGCGTATCTTTACTTAATGACTTCGTTCCGCTGTGAATAAGAAATTTGGTGCCAGAAGTTGCGAATCTGTACTTACCTAATTGCGTAATAGTCATCCCCGCCGAAACCGCTTTGTCTACGGCAACAGTGACTAAATAGGTATAGTATGGATCTAGAGTTTGCCAAATAGTGAGCGCGGCAACAAAATCTCCCCCAGTGCAGGTGATAAAAAAGAAAATTGGTTTAGTACAATTTTCGGGGGAAGGTTCAATGGCCATAATGGCTTTTTTAATTAAGACAGGAGTAATAGCGGTGATTTGGCCTTTGAGGTAAATGGTTCGATTCTTCACGTCATGCTTTACATGGTATTCGCTTGAGGCATTCTTTCTCATGGCTCCACCCAACTTCAATTGACAATGTTCTGGAAGTAAGTTATCACTCTGGAGAAAAATTGCAATACTCTAACAGGATCCATTTTTTTGTGGTAAATTGTAGGAAATGAACTCCCACACCAAATGAATATCTTCGACGAGTTTTACAAAACCCTTTCCAAGAAAGAACGGAGGATTGTGAAAAAGGAGGATCGGGAAAAGGAATTGGCGGCCATCAGGCGAAATAAGATTTTGCGTCGTCTTTTCTTTTGGACTATTTTCGTCGTGCTTGTACTCACGAGCGGTTTTCTTCTTGTCCAGATCGCTAACCAGAATCCTTATAAACCCTAGGGTTTCATGGTTGACAGGGCCGCATATTCTGCTAATATAGCCATATTACCGTAGAAAAGAGGCAAACCTGCCTCCGCTAAAAGCTTTGGCGGGCAGGCAATAAGTCCTCTCGAGGTTAAATCTTCAAGATCCCGTTGGGGGTCTGGTTGGTCGATCTACGGCTAGTACCCGTATTTATTTTTGCCAATCTATGAAAACAAAAGCGCAAAAGAGTGCAGTAATTAAAGATTTATCCAGTAAAATTCCGGAGTCGGATATGATTGTATTTACCTCTTTTTCCAAAGAAGGAGAAAAGGGTTTGTCCGTGGCTAAAATGCAGGAATTAAAGAGAGCTTTAAAGAAACTCGGGGCTGAATACGTTGTTGCGAAAAAGAACCTGATTCGTCTTTCGGTCAAGAGTGCTCACCTGGAAGAGAAGGTAGATGTGGACGGTTTTGATGGTTCAGTGGGAGTAGTCTTGAGCGGCAAAGGCGGAGACGGACTGGCCTTGTCTAAAAACGTTTACGAATTCTCGAAAGGCAATCCTGTTTTTCGAGTGTTGGGAGCGATTTTTGAGCATCAGTTTGTTGATCCGATCGGTTTCACCGCTTTGGCTAAATTACCTTCGAGAGAAGTCTTGCTGGCCAGAGCCGTGGGTATGATTCAATATCCTTTAACCGGATTGATGAATGTCATGCAGGGTAATATCAAGAACCTGTTACTAGTATTAAAGAATATAAAGAAAGATTAATCACATTGTGCCTGGTTGAGGCATAATTAAAAAATATGGAAAAATTTGCAGATTTAATTCAAAAAATCGAAACCATGACGGTTTTGGAGCTTTCCGAATTTGTGAAGGCTTTGGAGGAGAAGTTTGGAGTCTCGGCTGCTAGTTTTGCCGCTCCGGCCGCTGCGGCTGCTGGTTCTGGTGATGGCGCTGCGGCTGGTGAAGAGAAGAGCACTTTCGACGTTATCTTAAAGAACGGCGGTGCCAACAAGATCCAAGTCATTAAAGTCGTCAAAGACTTAACTGGCAAGGGTTTGAAAGAAGCTAAGGACTTAGTAGAAGGCGCTCCGCAAACTTTGAAAGCGGGAGTTAAGAAAGAAGAAGCCGAAGAAATGAAGAAGAAAGTGGAGGAAGCCGGCGGAGTCGTTGAACTCAAGTAATTAAACTCTGTGTTTAGTAATCAAAAAGCCCCCGGACGGGGCTTTTTGATTTAAGAGTTCACTGTGTGAGATCCATTTTCCAGATTTTGTTGTCGCCGGAGATGATGAAGGCGGTGTGGTCGAAGAAGGCGAAGTTCTTAATGACGAGCAGATCGGCGAATTTGTAAGTGACCAAGAGGTCGCCGCTGGTTTTATCAAAGACTCGGATCTTGCGGTCATCGTAGTCGGCGACATAGAAGGTGGAGGAATCTTTGGCAGTGAAGAATTCCACATTCTCACCCACTTTAATATTTAGATTAGTGCGGCTTTCTTCTTTGTTGCGGAAGTATTTGATAATGGTGCCGTTGCCGGTGAGAACGTAAACGTTGCCGTCGATGGTTATGGCGCGAGCCTCTTGATCGGCTAAGCCGCTGAACCAAGTTTGTCTGGCCGAGCTTCCGGAAATTGTGCCATCAGTATATTTATAGATGGAATTTCCAGAGAGAACATAGAGGTTGCCTTCGTAAGCGGCGGCGTCTTGTACGGGAGTAGCTTCAGCTAATTGGTGAGCGGATACTTTTCCGGTTTCCATCTGTGCGGCGGCTACCTGGTCGTTGCCGTTAAAGAGACTGAAGTAGTTCTGTCCGGCAAAAGCGTATTTGGCTTCCATGGCGGGAAGGGTGGCAATGGGAGTGGCCGTGCCCCCGGAGATTTTAGCCACACTGTTTCCGGTACCCACGACTATTAAAGTATCCGCGCTAGGCGCAAAGGCCCTAGAGAAGTCAGTGGTAGCTGCATCAAACCATAATTCCGGCTGGCGAGGGCTAACTAGATCAAGTCGATCTAAGATAGTAGCGATGCGGCTTCGAATTTCAGATACTTTGCGACTGGTTTCTTTAATGTCAGAGAGGGAAGCTAAGGATAATCCGAGTAATTCTCGTGCGGAGTTGTTTTCATTTTTAGTCATCTGAATTTCCGCTAAGCGAATATTCTCTTCGGCCGATTGCAAAGAGGTGGATTGTTCACCTTCGCCGTTAAAGAGAAAAGTTTTAGCTAAATAAAATCCTCCGGCTAGCATGGCTAGAACGATGACGGCGGGAGCGATAGACTTGGCTCGCAGGGCCGGCTTTCTAGAGAATAGATCGGTAATTTTACTAAAGAAGCTGCGGCGTTTGATGACGGCCATTTCCGCGGAAATAATCTTGGCCTGTTTTGGAAGCACCACCTCTTCTTCTTGATCGGGAATATCGTGATGTTCCTTGGGAGCGGGGACAGGAGCGGCTTCTGGTTCTCTTTGAAGATTTGGATTAGAAGTAGCGGGCGGAGAGACAGGCTCATCAACCGGAACAGAAGCGAGAATAATCTTGCTCTTTTCGTAAGCGCTTTTAATGAGAATGTCTTCTTCTTTAAACTTCTTTACGGTGATGTGGAATCCGCAGCACTGAAAGGTCTTGGACTTTTCTCCGTAAGTCGCCACTTCCGCTAAGAAGTCTTCTTGGTTGTGTTTAGTCAGGGCAAGTTTAATTAACTTTTCTTTGACAGTGGTCTGGCGAGTGGGATAGAGAGCAAAGATTTTATCGCCGTCGAAGATTTTGCCGGAGATGATATTAGCGAATTTTTTTTCTTCGACGTGCTCTTTTTGGAAAAGATTAATGTTGTTTAGAATATCAATCATCTCACCATTGCGGGCGAGGAGGACTTTGAACTTACCGAGTTTGGCGATGTAGATGTTTTCTCCGGCTACCGCCACTAATCCAATATTCAATTTTAATTCTTTGTTCTGGAAGAAATCATCCAGTACCCCGTTCAGTTTTTTTAAGGCCAGGTCGAGGGCCTTTTTGGGATCTTCGGCGACGGCGCCATTTTCGGAGTAATATTCGCGCTTGGCTAAAGAGGAAACGAGGTTGAGAACATAGGCCATGTTTTCTTCTCCGTATTTTACTTGTCCGACGACATAGAGATTGCCGAGGTGCTTCTCCTTATCATCTCGTGGGCTGTATTCGTAGGCATCAAAGTAGGTGTTTGGTTCGGTGGCTTTGTAATTGATCTCACGCGAGATGGGTTTGAGAGTAATTTTTTCCATAAATTAATCCTTATAATTGTTTTTGCAGAGGAGCACCCTCTATTGCAAAATAGACTTAGTCTGATAATATTCCAATTATATTTTTAATTCATCCACATGTCAAAAAGAGTCTTAGAAACACTGTTCAGTTCTCGAGCCCGGGTGCGATTATTAAAGTTTTTGTTCCGAAATTATCCGAAGCCCTATACACTAAAGGATATTTCTAAGCACTTGCAGGAAGAAAGGGGACTGGTCAAAAAAGAAATTGCTCATTTGTCGCAAATTGGATTATTGGTTAAGGTAGGTCCGGCTAAGAATCTCGAGTCTCGTCCGAAACCGCCCAAGGTAATTGAATAGAGTATCCATGATAAAAAAGAAAAAAAAGCCGGTGGGAAAAAGTAAGAAATTAAAGCTGAAGCCTGGTAAGGCCAAAGTTTCGGTTCCGCACTATGTGCTCAATCGTGATTTTGAATTTATTCAGGAGTTAAGGGACTTGGTTTTAAAATCCTCTCCGGCGGAGAAAGTGGAAATTTTCTCTCGTTTACAAAAACTTGGTAGAATTAAGCTAGCGATTATTACCGGTATTTTTCTTAACAAAGAAAATAACGAGAACATTCCCACGGACTTATTTATCGTCGCGGACGATCTGGACCGTCGCAAGTTCAGCGCCTTTTTAAAGTATCTCGAAGCCGAGACCGGGGGAGAGGTGCGGTTTGTGATTATGGAAAAGGACGAGTTCCAATACCGCTTCTCAATGTTTGATCGCTTTGTGCGTGTGCTTCTCGAGGGCCCGCACGAGAAACTTATTAACCGTATGGGAATTTAGGGACGGTTAGCTCAGCG
>JAUSIQ010000012.1 GCA_030647955.1 bacterium
TTAGTAGCCAGACAGGCGCCAAAGCTAGAAGTGTTATGGGAACCGGTGGAATTATTCGGAATAACCTGTGAGACGGTTCCGGAATCCCACTCTGGAGAAGAAAAGTTACTATTATCATCAATCTGAACTTGATAAGCGGACTGACTGCCCCCGTCCGGATCATTAAAGTTCCAAGTCAGAGCTGCTGCCGGTCCCGAGGCGCAATAATTCGGTTCCGTGAGAGTAGCGACAGAGGCCGTGGGACTGGCGCTCATGATAAAGTTCACAGTAAAGGTGATGGTCGGCTTACTCGCCGTATTGCCAGGCAGCACCTGGGTAGAGCTCGGGGTAATAGAACTGAAAATCGCTCCGGCCGGCGCACTGATAAATTGCAAAGTAAAAGAATTGGCCGCTAGATTAGGAAAAGTGGTGGGATAAAAGTATCCCTGTTCGGTAGATGCTCCATGCTCAAGGTGGTAATGTCCGGTAGTTTCCGACATCGCCCCACTCCAAGTGTACGAAGATCCGTCCATCGTCGCCTGAATAATTACATCTCCGGAACACCAGCTGGAAGCAATCGTTAACGGACTGGAGAAAATTGTCCCACTACTATTTTGAATACGGATCGTGTAAGTAAAGCTAGTTCCTGATGGGCCCACCGAATTATCCGTAAAATTTGTGACCAAACCAACATCTTGATAAAGCACTCCGTTGCGATGTACCTGGTAATTAGTCGTACCGGGATAAGCTGGCCAAGATAAATTAATCGCCGGCGTAAATCCAAAACAAGCAGTGCTGCCGGTCGGCGCTGCCCCGGTAACCGGAATTACCAATCGCGCCTCCGCCGGAGAAGCCACTCCTCTCTCCACGATCACTTTGGCGCTATAATTTCCGACCGTATTATATAAATGCGGAACTGTTAATCGCGGATTAGTATTAGTGGCCAACCATCTGTTACCGATTGCATTCCCGGCCGTTCCATCCGGATCTCCACACTGCGTAATAGCAGTGGCCATGCTGGTGCCGACATAAGTGCAACTCCACCAAAAAGCGTAATTAATTGTACCTGTGGCAGTCCCCCCAACGGTCGCAGTCAAAATTGAGTTTAGAGAGCTCACGCCGGAGGAAGGGTTAGCGGCCAGCGAAACCGATAAAGTCGGGACAATCGGGGGATTGACCGTTAGATTGACAGCCACACTGCGCGGACAATTTGATGCCGCAGGAGAAGAACCATTATCAGACATCACTACGCTACCAACATAGGTACCCGGGGTTAAGCCAGTAGTATTAATATTAATAGGCACTCCAGCCGCCGCAGAGCCGGTGGAAGGCGGCCCAGGAACAATCCAAGACTCGGGAGAAGTAACTCTCCATTGTAAAGTGGAGCCGACATCTCCAGAATTCCACACTGTCCAGTTTTGAGGAAGAGGATTCGTTCCCTGGGTAGCCGTAAAATTAAAATCCACGAGCCCGGCAAAACAGCTCGGGATCGCTCCAGCAGCCACATTGATGGTGGCGGTGCAAGTATTGATCACTCCCTGACGAGTCACGCGCAATAGTGCGGTTTTGACCCCAGCCGTAGCGTAATTGCAGCGCTGAGCGCCCGTCGTAGCATAGACAGCGGTAGCACTAGTGACATCCACCTCATAAGAGCCGTCGTTCGTGCAATCAAACTGATAACGCGTATTTCCTGTAGCTGACCCGGAAACATTGCCGGTAAGCGAGACATTGTTAAGAGGAGGATTACCGGAGTCCGGAAAAGCAGTCAGTCCACAGCTTACGGTAGGATTGACCACGACCTGACAGGTATCGACGGCGCTGCCATTCGGACTAATCACACTCACCGTCTTCGTTCCGGGCGTTGAGTAAGTAGTGGAAAAGTTGGGGTTATTATTAGCACTGGAAGGACTACCTCCCGCCGCGGTCCAGTTGAAGACACCATTGCCACCCGTAGCAGAAAAGCTAGCAGCCTGGCCAGTAGTAATAGCCGGATGATTTTTAGGAGAACAAATTGCGCCGGGTGGACTAGTAACGGTAATATTTTGCGAGCACATCGTTCCAAACCATCCCACTCCCTCTTCTACCATTTGCCAGCTGAACGGATAAGTTCCGGCAGTAGCCGGAGCCGTAGCTGAAAAGCTAAAAGTAGTCCCCTGCCCCGTGTTAATAGGCTGACTGGGTAGATCAACTCTGGTTAGTCCCCATCGGTTAGTGTCTTGCGGGTCTTGAGAACCCAAACGATGAGGAGTGCCGTCAGTCGTCCACGGTTTGGTCCCGTTATTACCCAGCGATACTTGAGCAGAAAAAGTTTGACCGGTAGTAACCGAAGTTGGAGCAGAGAGTCCCAAGCAAGCGGCGTTGTTGGTCGGCGTACTAATAGTAACCGTTGTAGAACAATCCACATCCCCTCCGCTATTAGTACAAGTCAATCCATAGGTTGTACTAGTTGAGATGGGACCAAAGGCTTGCGAACCACCGCTAACACTTTTTGATCCGCTCCATCCCCCATAAGCCGTACAAGAAGTTGGGCTGTTGCCTGTTGTCCAACTCAAAGTTCCCGAGGTGGGATTAGTTCCGGAAGGAGGATTGGCCGTAATATTACAAGTGGGAGGCGGACCGGAATAGCACTGATAAACAGAATGGCCCGTAGGACAGCTAGCGGAATCACTTGGGTAGCAATTCCAACCCGCAGGTGGACTAACCGCGACCCATTCACAAGTCCCCGCTTTTCCTCCAGCCACGTTATTAAGATGAGTCGTCCATTCTCTTCCTCCCCCTGTATGAGCTGTGCTAGTGCCTTCCCATAGAATATCTATAGCGTATCCGCCAGGAGATTGGCCGCCGGAGGGGGTATAGAAATCAATACTGCAAAGTTCAGGATCTTGAAA
Source organism: bacterium (assembly GCA_030647955.1). Taxonomy (GTDB): domain Bacteria; phylum Patescibacteriota; class Minisyncoccia; order 2-02-FULL-40-12; family IGHO2-12-FULL-4; genus JAUSIQ01. The sequence continues at coordinate 2,868 of JAUSIQ010000012.1, forward strand.
ACAAGTTCCGGGAGCACCGCCACAAACATACTCTGCACAGTGCGAAGAAGCCTGGGTCATATTTGGCACCAGAAAAGACACCAATACGCCCAAAAGGATGACCGTCAAAGAGAGAATTAAATTAAGCCGAGAAATTTTGAACATCTATCTTCCTTTTATAAAAGTTATTGAAACTAGGTTGTCGCCAGGTGATTTATCACTGATATTGATTATCAAGCTGTCTTTTTCATATCCGGCAGAAAGAAAGATTTGATTACCGGCACGATGTTTTTGAGTTATTACCCAGCCATCTAATGATTTTAAATAATTTTCGTAATTTCTAGAGATCGCATCAGCCGAGGAGTGAGTGTAGTAACTACTAGTGGCCCAGACCTGGCCATTGTCCAAAAAAGTATTACTGCCTTCTGCCAAGCGGGCGTCCTTCTCCATAAAAACACCGGAAGGAAAATATTTTGGAGTTTTTCCCAAAGCTACTTTGGTGACCACCGGTCCTTCTCCAACATAAGCTTGAAAGTGATCCGGTGTAGTTTGGACAGCTCGTCCTCCGATAGGAAATTTCCAAAAGTAAAACCCGCTAACCGCAATAAATACAACTACTAAAGCCGCCACGATAAAAAAAGTCTTTCTCGACATGTTAAATTTATTATACCTGCTTTAGCGCTAGACCCAAAGAAAAGATGTAGACAGATGTAGACAATTGAAAAGGCGGCGCCCTAAGGGGCGCCGCCATTGTAAACTTCCGATCGTCCACTCCGCCGGGGCGCTCGCACACGCACTGGCGAATCGACTGGGAAAAGAACTTCAAGAACATAATCGCCCTCCTCGCCATCGCGAATGGCGAAGGTTTCGGCGACATTCATCAAAAACGCAGAGGAGAAGGGAAAAATACTGCGCTCCTCCCCTACCTGAACCCCGTACTTATAAAGCCGGAGTCGGGCAACCACTTGATTGTCGGCATTCTGTGCCGACAAGTAGACGTTTGAACTTGGAGTCACCCGCAACTTGATCGCCGCGGTCCTGACCATCGGGACCCGGACGCTCCAGAGGCGGAACGTCATCACCGCGAGATCCTCACGGATGATCTCGGTGCATCGAGTCTCCATGACGCCAAGCTCGAAGAGCTTTCGATCCTGGCCATCCGGAAGACGTAAGCCATAGAAAGCGCCGAGGTTAGCCTGCTTGAGAGGCTTGCCGGAAAAATCCGGCAGACCAGTCTCGCCGAGCGGCCAGAGCTCAGAGACAACCTCCGTATTCTCCCCGCTTTCGACGAAAACGGGAAAGTTCAGAAGAGCCGGCACCTTCGAGCAATCTTCCGCTCGAGCGGTGTCGGAGATTCCGAACACGAGCAGTCCCGCAAAAATAACCATAACTTTCACGTGCCACCTCCCCGTTTTTGCATACATTGTTCATTGTTAAAAAACATACCCAATTCCTATACCTTAATTATACCATAATTTAGTATAATATACAAGAGTGAAAGACCTATTAAAACCTTGATTTTTCAAGCCTAAATAGCTATAATATATGGATTATCTGACCAATCCCTATGTTCAATATTATCAAAAAAGACCCTGAATCCTGGGCCAGAGTCGGCCGCTTAGAAACTCCGCATGGCGTAATTGAAACTCCGGCTTATACGATCGTCGGTACCCACGGCGAAGTAAAATGCCTTCCCCGAGAAATGCTTGCTCCTGCCAAAGTACAAGTAATTATCACCAATACTTATCACCTCTGGCTCGCCGCGCTGGAGCGCAGTCGAAGCGGGCAAGACAACCCGCCAAAATTTCGAGACGAAAAATTAGGCGGGCCAGTAAATGCACTGGAAAACCTACCAAGGGTTCACGATCTCTTTGGACAAAATATTCCACTCATGACCGACAGTGGTGGTTTTCAAGTATTCAGCTTGGGATTCGGCCGCGAGCATGGCGTCGGAAAAGTGAATAATAACTTACCTCCTCCGCAAGCAGACTCTGCTGAAAAAAATTTAGTACGCATTACCGAAGAAGGGGTGTTTTTTACTACAGCCAAAGGAGAAGAATTTCTCGGTCCGGAATTATCAATGCGTATTCAAGAAAAACTCGGAGCCGATATCATCTTGGCCTTTGATGACTTTGCTTCTCCTCTCAAAGATCATGCCTATACCGCGCAGGCCATGGAGCGCACCCATCGCTGGGCGAAAATTTGTTTAGACCAAAAATCTTCTCACCAATTACTTTACGGCATCGTCCAAGGCGGAGAGTTTCAAGACCTGCGCATCGCCAGCGCCAAATTTATTAACTCCCTGCCGTTTGATGGTCTGGCCATCGGAGGATCGTTAGGCAAATCCGAAAGCGGCGCCTTTGATGTTCTAAAATGGACTATTCCGCTTTTGAGCGAAGATCGCCCTCGCCATTTTCTGGGTATTGGCAAAATCGAAGATCTTTTTGAGGGCGTGGCGTTGGGCATTGATACTTTTGACTGCGTCATCCCTACCCGGGAGGCTCGCCATGCAAAAATCTGGACGGGCCAAGGATCATACGATATTACCAAAGCGATTTACAAAGTAGACTCCACTCCCCTAGAAAGAGATTGTCTCTGCCCGACTTGTCTAAAAATTACTCGCCAGGAATTACACGCCCTATTTAAAGCTAAGGATCAAACTGCTGGACAATACGCCACCGTGCATAATGTTTATTTTTTTAACCATCTTATGGAGCAGATTAGGGTATCGATTCAGGAGAATAATTTCCAAAAATTTAAAAAGGAATTCTTAGCAAAAAGGACCCTCCTTCGCTAAAGCTCCGGCGGGTTATCAGTCTTGAAAGACTGATAAAAAAATCCCCCACTTTCTGATCTTCTAGAAAGTGGGGGATTAAAACGCGATACCGACTGTTCCGCCATAGGTTTTGAAGTTGGTCTGGTCCGCCCAATAATAGCGAGAGTCCACTCCGACAAAAACACTACCAAACACTCTCATTCGCAACCCCGCTCCCACATTCTTAGTGAAAAATGTGCTGGAATCCAAACCGTAATTAGAATAGCCGTCGGATAATCCGGCCGAGTTACGCAAGAAGCCGATACCTCCGGTGATATAGGGCGAGATCTTTTTCTTGAAGGGAACGTATGTGCCGTTCACATCCACCAGCATAGTCTTCGTGGAGAAGGCTAGCGGTTCTCCGTAATCATAGATGACCTCGTTGTACGGCATGTTCATCGTCAAACTTACATCTAAAAGTAGAGGAACCTTCGGGACGAACTGATAGGCTCCGCCGAAGCCAAGGTTAAACTTGGCATCCAAGTCCGAGCTATCGATTTTGGAATTGCCACCCATCTTGAAATAGATCAAGCCCCGCTTATCGTCCTGGGCCTGAACATCAGAACACATGCCGAAGACAAAGACAAACACGGCCACCGCAATCATAAAAATACCAACAGCACGCTTCTCTGAAGCCATGAGACTCTCCTTTGTAAAGTACTGCTGCGCAAAGCGTAACAGAGCACAGCGCAACACACAAGGGCAGTAGCTTAAACCATTTATCGCTCCACCACCCCCTCCTCTCCACTAATCCTCGACCTCTCGCATCAGCGTCATTCGAATCAATATTTAAATCCAGAAATTTTATGTGACCCTCATCTCATCCCTCGCTCTCGACCTAAAATTCTGGAAATATTGATTCTCGATTAGCTGATTCGGTCGGTCTGCGGGACGTTACGAGGAGGGAGTGGCTGCGCTTTATATATTTTTTCACCCGGCCCCTCACCGCTTTCGAAGGCGTATGAGGTCTGTGGATTGCTTAGCGACTCGTTTTTATAGCCCATTCGTTTCGAATAAGATATAAAAACGAGGAGCTGGTCGGAAAGATTCTGATCTTTCGGAATCCATAGACCGAACCGAGCGAAGTCCCGCCGCTGGAGCGGGACGAGCGTCCGGAGAAAGCGGTGGGGGGCCGGGTAATCATCCTGTCTATGGCGACGGGTTATGTTTACAAGAAAGGGGTGGGGAAGCGAAATAATACTCTGAATAGCGAGCACAACGAAACTAAGAAACCATGTCCAAAAACCCTTTTTCATCAAGGACTTTTACGCCCAGCTTTTGAGCTTTATCCAGTTTCGAGCCCGCCTCGCTACCGGCTACGACGTAACTAGTAGCCCTAGAAACAGAAGAAGAAGTGTCGCCACCATGCTCGCGCACCAACTCCTCTGCCCGTTCCCGACTCAAGTTTTCCATCGTTCCGGTAAAAACAAAAGTCAGCCCTTTCAGGTTGGAGGATTTTTGCGTACTCTCTTGTTTTAAAACTTGCAGGCCTACTTCTTTAAATTTAGCGAGAAGTTTTTGATGATGCTTATCCTGAAACCACTCGAAAATACTTTTAGCCACCACTTGGCCGATATCCTTAATAGCCAACAATTCTTCCAAAGAAGCGGAAGAAATTTTTTCGAGCGAACCAAATTTTCTAGCCAAATCCACGGCCGTTTCCGAACCGACATGCGGAATACCCAGGGCATAAATAAATCGATCCAGAGAAACTTTCTTTTTGGATTGAATCGCGGCAATAGTGTTCTCCGCCGATTTTTCCGCAAAGCGTTCTAAGTTCAGCAGGTCTTCTTTTTTAAGAGTATAAAGATCGGCCGTGTCTTTCAATAATCCTGCGTCCATGAGCTGATCGATAATTTTTGGTCCCACCCCATCGACATCCAAAGCGGATTTGGAAACAAAGTGATAAATGGCCTCGCGCTTAATGGCCGGGCATTGCTGATTAGTACACTTGTAAGCGGCCTCCCCTTCTACTCGCTTAACAGCCTCTCCACAGACCGGACAAGTTCTGGGAAAATGAAAAACTTTTTCTTTTCCGGTGCGCAATTCAGTAAGGGATTTTTTAATATCGGGAATAACATCTCCCGCGCGACCCACCACGACGGTATCACCAATCCGCACATCAAGGCGTCTAATTTCATCTTCATTATGCAAAGTGGCGCGAGAGACGGTCGTGCCACCAATGTTCACCGGTTCGAGCATGGCAATCGGCGTCAGCGTTCCGGTGCGCCCCACGCTGACCATAATGTCTTCCACTTTGGTGGTCGATTCGCGCGGAGAAAATTTATAGGCCACTGCCGCGCGCGGCGCTTTACCCACCACGCCAAGTTTTTTAAACATGCGATTCTCGTTGGTAATGATCACCACGCCATCAATTTCGTAATCTAGTTTTTCTCTTTCCTTTTCCCAATGGTCACGAAAATTTTGTACCTCCTTGAGATCTTTTAAATATTTATTATGCGGGTTAGTTTTAAAGCCCCAGTCTTTTAAAATGTCATGTTCTTCTTCGTGGGTGGTTTGTCCCACATCTGTTATTACCGAATAAGCATACGAATCCATCCGTCGCGAAGCAGTGATCACCGGATCAAGCTGACGAATAGAGCCGGCCGCTAAATTACGCGGATTGGCATAGACTGCTCCCCCGTTTTTCTCCTGCTCCTGATTGATTCTTTTGAATTCTCGGTGACTGATAAAAACTTCTCCGCGCACCACCAGAATATCAGGAACGGGACGCTTAGTATCGTCCAAAGAAAGCGGGATTGCTTCCACGGTTTTTAAATTTTGCGTCACTTCTTCTCCGATTAAACCGTCCCCTCTCGTTGCTCCGATCTTGAGCAATCCTTTTTCATAGACTAGCTCAATGGCTAACCCATCAATTTTTAATTCGCCGTAAAAACCATTCTTAGTCGCACTGGGATCCAATCTCTCCAATCTTTTTTGCCACACCTGCATATCCTCCTCATCAAAGGAATCATTAAAAGAAAGCATTCTCTCCGGATGAGTAAACTTGGTAAATTTATCGAGAGGCTTTCCACCAATTCTCTGGGTTGGAGAGTCCGCTGTCACCAAGTCCGGCCACTCCTGTTCCAAGTCAAACAACTCTTTTTTGAGCGAGTCCTCTACCGATTCTTCCACGATCGGCTTATCCAAAACCAGCCGTTCGTAACGGTATTTATTAATCAGTTTCTTCAGTTTTTCAAGACGCACTTTCGCCTCTTGTTTAGTCATAATGGTTTCCAAAAGCGTAATCATCATGCTCTTAAGAGCATGATGATGGAGCGTTCAGTTCCCCTCCAAACTACCATATTTTCTACCGCGGAGAAACTTCTTTCCAGATCGGTACTTTCACTTTGACATTGACCGGTTTGGACAAGGCGCAAGAGTATCCATCCTTGTCCGTGGCGAAATCCGTGACGGTATAAAGATTGGCCGCGACGAAGGTGTGGGTGGGGTTGCGGAGAGTGGAGTTGGGAGTGCCGTCGCCGAAATTCCAAGACCAGGTGCGGGGTCCCGTGTCAGAAAAGACGGTCTGGTCGGTAAACTGGATCAGCCCTCCCTCTACGGGAGCGACGGGTACAAACGAGAAGTTAACCGCGGGGTAAGCATGCTGGGGAGTCTTCCATTTAGTCTGATCCCCCTGACAACCGGAGCCAATACAAACGGTCTGATCAGCCCAGCCTGAAACCATATTAGTTGAATCCCAAACTCTTACTCGGGCTTGATAAGCCGGTCCACCCGTATTCCAAGTTAAACGACAGGTGCCCAGTCCGGTACCATTCGGGTTAGTAGCCAGACAGGCGCCAAAGCTAGAAGTGTTATGGGAACCGGTGGAATTATTCGGAATAACCTGTGAGACGGTTCCGGAATCCCACTCTGGAGAAGAAAAGTTACTATTATCATCAATCTGGATCTGATATGACGCTTGGTTGTCCCCGTTGGGATCGGTGTAGTTCCAAGTAACGGCCGCACCGGGTCCCGCTACACAATAATCAGGCTCGGTTACCGTGACCAGAGAAAGGTTGGGGTTTGACTCGCCCCCACCGCCTCCTCCGCCGGAATTTACTACCACATTGGTTCGAGCCTCTGCCGGAGAGGCGCCCCCTCGTTCGACGATAACCTTAGCGCTATAAGTAGCCGCTGAAGCATAATTATGATTAACGGTGGATTGAGAGGTACTAACCACTCCATCAAACTTATTACCACTAGCATTACCCGTGACCCCGTCCGGGTCACCGCACTGCGTAATGGCTGTAGCCACACTTGTACCCGTATATAAGCAGTTCCACCAAAAACTATAATTAATCGTACCAGTAGCCGTACCAGAGACTATCGCCGATAAACTGGAATTCAACGGCGCGGCACCGGTAGCAGGATTAGCGGATAGCAAAACTGATAAAGTCGGGGTAGGAGTTGGCGTCGGAGTGGGAGTGGGAGTGGGTGAGTTAAAAGTAGCCGTACACGTCTTACTGGCATCCATGGTTACATTGCCGTCAGAACAGTCGACATTACCACTCCAACCAGCGAAAGTAGAGCTACCGCTAGGGGTGGCGGTTAAGGCTACGGTAGTGCCGGCAGTATATGAGAGCGAGCAGGTAGCGCCGCAGTTGATATTGGTTTGAGCGGGATTACTTACACCCGTGATTGTTCCGGTGCCAGTGCCGGATTTGGTGACGGTGAGGGTGT
>JAUSIQ010000013.1 GCA_030647955.1 bacterium
AGAGATTCGACCTTATCGTAAAAGCTTTCAATAAATTAGACTTGCCCTTGAAAATTATTGGTTCGGGTCCCGACGAAGCAAGGTTAAAGAAACTTATCCGATCAAAGAAAATTGAGATGATCCCGGAGATCAAAGACGAGAATATGTTAAGAAGGATTATTAGCGATTCCCAAGCTCTTATTTTCCCTCAAGTAGAAGATTTCGGCTTGAGCGCCGCTGAATCTCTGGCTTGCGGTACGGCGGTCATTGCATATCGCGCCGGTGGCGCCTTGGAAATTGTAGAAGATGGCGTAAATGGCGCCTTCTTCGATGAGCAAACTGAAGAGGGCCTAAGCCACGCCGTCAGGCGTTTTCAGAAGATGGATCTTCGACAAGGAGAAATAACGAAGTCCGCCCAAAAATTCTCCGAAGCAAACTTCAGGCAAGCTTTAACCGAGGCAATCCATCAAGCCATTTAAGTCTTTTCATCCACTATAGTAAAAAGGCGATCGCTTTTTTACTATAGTGGATTATTTATTTTTCTTTTTCTCCTTTGGAGAATTGTTGAGAAAAGCGTTCAAGAGCCAGGAACTCGATTGCACCTTCCCTCCGTGACCGAGATTGTAGACCATCTTACAGCCGATTGCCTTGCAGACTGCTTTCTCGGGCGTATTTTTAGTAGTTCTATCCCCCCCATTAGCGAATATGTCCGGTTTCATCTTTCTCAAATCTTTAGCCACGCTCATGTCCTTCGGATTCGATTTGTGGCTTGTCAGGACCACTTTATCAACGACCTTAAGAGCTTCGATTAATTCCTTCCTCTCGCGTTGCGGCATAAAAACATATCCTTTTTTCTCCACCAACCAGTGGTCGTTATTCAAAATAACGACTAGTTGATCACCCAGTTTCTTCGCTTCTTGAAATAACCGCACATGCCCGACATGTACCGGATCAAATCCCCCGCTTACCGCTACCACAATCAGCTTCTTTTTAACAATCTTTTTCATCAAAAATTGAGTGTCGCAAAATGATCTTCGATAGTTTCTGCTCTTCTTATCATATCAAAGCTTCCATCGGGTTTTTGAAGAAATTCCGCAGAGCGAAGCTTCCCATTGTAATTAAATCCCATGGAGTGCCCGTGAGCTCCCGCGTCATGAATTACAACCAAATCTCCTATCTCTACTTTCGGCAGTGCTCTTTCAATGGCAAACTTATCATTATTCTCACACAAAGAACCAGTAATGTCGTAGATCTCGCCCTGAGCTTCATCCTCTTTACCCAAAACAGTTATATGATGATACGCTCCATACATTCCAGGCCTCATCAAATTTGCCATACAGGCATCGAGTCCTACGTATTTTCGATAAGTATCTTTCAAATGCAGTACCTCCGAGACAAGATACCCGTGAGGCCCCGTGATAACTCTTCCGCATTCCATCGTAATTCTTAGAGGGTGGAGATCGGTAGCGGCAATTTTATCTTGATACAAAGCTTTAATGCCTTGTGAAATCTGATTTAGATCCACCGGTTTCTCTTCTGGCTTATAGGGGATCCCTATCCCTCCGCCCATATTAATAAATTCCGTCTTTATGCCCAGCTTCTCTTTCACTTCTATCGCGAGATCAAAAAGCATTTTCGCCGTTTCTATAAAATAATCTGGATTAAGCTCGTTCGATATCACCATGGTGTGCAACCCGAATCTCTTTACTCCTTTCTCTCTCAAAATCTCATATCCTTCAAAAATCTGATCTCTAGTAAAGCCATATTTTGCTTCTTCCGGCTTTCCTATGATTGCATTCCCCTCTCGGAGAGACCCGGGATTGTATCGGACGGACACCACCTCTGGAATTCCGGCAGATTTTTCTAGGAAAGAAATGTGAGTTATATCGTCTAAATTGATAATTGCACTCAAGCGCTTCGCTTCTTGAAATTCAGCTGCTGGAGTGTCATTGGAAGTAAACATTATATTCTCTCCGGTAATTCCTGCTCTCTCTGTCAAGAGAAGCTCTGAATAAGAGCTACAATCGGCTCCAAGCCCTTCCTCCTTGAGGATCGCTAGAATATGAGGGTTTGGGGTGGCTTTCACGGCAAAATATTCTCTAAAACCATCTACCCAAGAAAAAGCCTCGTTCAGGTCTCTTGCTGATTTTCTTATACCCTCCTCGTTATAAATATAAAAAGGGGTAGGATGTTCCCTCGCCAGTTTTTCTATCTCTACTAGAGAGAAAGGCAGGCTTTTGTCCTTAACGCCCATGGCACTTTTTGAATTTCAAACCCGAGCCGCACGGACATGGGTCATTTCTACCGACGTTTTGGAATTTGGGGTCACTCGCGCCAGCTGCAACGTGCTCGTGATGGTGGTGCTGGTGAATTTGATCCTGTGGTACGGCTTCTATCCGGAAAATGTTATTTACAATCCATTCCTCAAAATTTAGCTCCATTTTGTCGAACAAGATTCGGCTCTCCCTCCTGTATTCCACTAATGGATCTTTCTGGCCGTAAGCCCGGATCCTCACAGACTCCACTAGCGCTTCAATGTCCTCTAAATTATTCATCCAGAGAAAATCAAGAATCACTAGCATCTGGCGCCCTACTGCTTCGATAAAATCTAATCCGAAAGATTCTATTTTCTCCTCTGCCCACTTCTTGGCGTTGGCTACACTGGCATTCTCATCGATCTCTAGTCCTATTTCACTCAATAACCTTCTCCTCTCTTTGCTATCGATATTTGCTTCCTCGATCTTATCGAGGTGCTCCGCGACTGCCTGCCTTAAGATTTCCTTAATTCTCTCCGGATCTTTGATCTTCCTTGTCTCCCCGTCGAGATATGGCGCAACTGCCTCTAGTATCTCCTGCCGTTTCGCATAGAAAGCCAATCGTTGTTTATTTAAAACATTGTCGTATTCTAAGAGATGTTTCCGAATATCAAAATTAAACCCTTCCACCTTGCTCTGGGCCTGACCGATGGCTCGAGAGACCATCTTATTTTCAATCGGCACATCCTCGGGCACATCAAACCGCTCCATTAAGCCCTTTAATCTGTCTCCGCCGAAAATCCG
>JAUSIQ010000016.1 GCA_030647955.1 bacterium
TTAATTTTGGAGAGTCCGTCTAACAAAGAAAAATGGAAGTGAGTGTGGAGATGCGTAAACTTCATGTACCAATTTTAGCACTCGCACCTTTTCCCACAACAGGCATTTTTTGTGGATAACTGGTGGATTTTTAGGCTTCCAGGGTAGGTTTTGCATTTTTTTGGGAAATGTGTTAGCATAATTCTTAGTTAAAAGTTCATAAAGTTAATCAAGTTTTTAAAGTTCTGAAATCTCTTACTTTATAACTTGATAAACTAATCCTATGGGAGTTCCACGAGCGCATTCTACGCGCGGACAAAAAGGACGCCGACGCAGCCATTTAGCCCTGAAATCTATCGGGTTGTCTTTGTGCCCTCAATGCAAGAAGGCAAAATTGCCTCACGCCATCTGTTTAGCCTGCGGTTTTTACAAGGGCCAGGAACAGATCAATGTTTTGGCCAAAGATCTCAAGAAGCAGGAGAAGGCGCGCAAACGTGCTAGTTAAAAGTTTTAAAGTCCATCAAGTTCTTAAAGTTCTATGATTTGTTCTTTCTTTATAACTTTACAAACTTTATAACCTGATGAACTAATTTTATGGCTTCAAGACACTTATCCCGCAGTATCGCCATGCAATCTCTTTACGAATGGGATTTTCGAGGGAAGAATAAAGAGCTGATGCCGGAAATTATCGAGCATAACCTAAAAGAGTTTGCTCCGGGGATTGAAGATACGAAGTTCGTCTCTACTTTGTTGGACGGTGTTTTTGAGCATCTCGTAGAATTGGATAAAATTATTGAAAAAGCGGCGCCGCAGTGGCCGATGGATCAAATTGCGATCGTAGACCGCAATGTCTTGCGCTTAGGTATTTACGAATTGCTGTTTGGTAATCGCGAAGAGGTTCCGCCGAAAGTGGCGATCAACGAGTCTATCGAACTGGCCAAAACATTTGGCGGAGATGCTTCGGGAAAGTTTGTGAATGGCGTTTTGGGCACGATTTATCGCGAAATCGGTGAGCCGGGCAAGGATGATGCACCGAAAAGAAAAATGGGGGAAGAAGGGGAGGTAGCTCCAACACCAGAGAATGTAGAGTCAGCTCCCGAAGAAAAAAAGGAATAAATATAAATAAGTATATTGTATTTCGTATATAGTATTTCAGACTTAATACTAGATACTAAATACCAGATACTCTCTTTTTATGGACAGTTCTCGTCTCTCCGAGCTAGAGAAAAAAACCGGAGTCGAATTTAAGAATAAAGACCTGCTCCTTCAGGCCTTAACTCACCGTTCTTATCTGAACGAGGATCCGAAGTGGCCGTTAGATCACAATGAGCGCCTCGAATTTTTAGGAGACGCGGTTTTGGAATTAGTTGTCACGGATTATTTGTATAACAACTATCCCAATCCTGAAGGAGAGATGACTAACTGGCGGGCAGCCATTGTGAATTCCGTCATGTTGGCCAAAGTTTCTAGCAAATTTGATCTCAATGAGTATGTGCTTTTATCGCGTGGAGAGGCCAAGGATGTGGGTCGCGCTCGGCAATATATTTTGGCCAATGCCATAGAAGCTTTGATCGGCGCTATTTATCTAGATCAAGGCTATGACGTGACCGACGAGTTTATTAAAAAGTTTGTGATTACTGAATTGCCCGTCATTATCGAAGACAAGCTTTATCGTGATCCGAAGAGTCGTTTTCAGGAAGAGGCACAGGAAAGAGTGGGGATTACGCCCACTTACGAAGTCTTAAAAGAGTGGGGACCGGATCATGCGCGCAATTTTGATATTGGCGTTTTTTTAGGAGAAGAAATGGTGGGCCGTGGTGAGGGCTTAAGCAAACAAGAAGCCCAACAAGCCGCCGCCGAATCTGCGCTGACTAAAAAGGGGTGGTAATACAAAGTTGGGTTTAGTCCGCAGAGCCTTCGAAAGCAATATTCGCAAGCCCAACCTTACTATTGACATTTACTACTTAGTTCTGTATTTTACAGCAGTTCTCATAATATCCAGGGCGTTCCCGACTCTATCGGGATTACCTCCATCCACTAGTCGAAAAACTCGGCTATGAAGAGGTGTACCTTGAAAATTAAAGGATTTTAGTCAGGTATATAATTCAGTTTTTGTATTGGGTATTTGGGTTGGTCTAAATAAAGCGAGAGAAAACGAAAGGAGAAATCATGACTACTATAGACATGACACCGGAGAGAATGGGAAGGATTAGGCAGCGCTCTGCCATACTAATGGACAGAATCAAGGTTGAAGTCATGCCAGGGCATCGGCGACGGTGCGAGGAAAAGGAAAAACAGAATTCGAATAGGATTAGATTTGATGATGAAATTACGCGAGCTCTCGAAAACAATTCTTTGGTGGCGGAATTGCGGCGATTACAGAGAGTTTGTCCTCATGATTGGACTGGTTTTCAAAAAGACGATAGTTGGCCGACGCCAGCTCAAACTAAGCGTTGTACGATCTGTCAGAGCAATGAAACTATTTTTGAAAAAGAAGAGTTAAGATAATCATGCAGACCGAAAGATCCACGCAGGAAATAACCAAGGTAAATTTAGAAGATAGTGAATTATTAAATATAATAATTGACCAACATTCTGTTTCTAAAATTCTATCCCAGCTGGGGCTGATCGGATCAGTAAAGGATGAAAAAATACCCGTATTAGTGGACAAGATTCGGAGCAGGTTAGAAGATCTTCTTGGGGTTGAGACACTATTTTTTGAAGACACGTGTTTGGTTAAGAGTGATCCGACCCAGATGAGTGCAAGCGGTGTTTTTGGACCAGAGCAAGATCGTAGGTATGAAATGCCCATTGGTCACATCGGACGGTTTGGTAAGACCAGAGTTCATGACGATGTTTATATATTTTGGGAGAGGAGAAGTATTTCTGAGTATGTTCATGATGGTAATGGATTTCCAAAACGGATCATTAATCTTCTTGAAAGGTTACAAAGCTTGGGTTTGCCCTTAGGTATTAGTTTGACAGTCTGGACTCCCGCCAAACTATACCATGCGGGTGGCGTTCAAGCTGATCCGATTTTGGTCATCGAATTTTCCCCGCAGATTTGCATTGGTTTGATGCGCTGGAATCCGACGCTGTGAAAGCTTATCGGTGCCCGGTTTGTAAGAGAGTGTGGGATTATAGACCACTTTCGCATAATTGTACTGAAATTGAATTTACGGAGGTGGAGTTAACTCCGCAACAATTCTGTACTAGCAATGGGCATGACTTGCGAGAGATAAGAAAAGAAGGTGATGTAAAACAATACGGAAGATCAGAAGCGACATCAGAAGTTTCGAGCGACTATGTCTATTACGAGGGTTATTGGGCAGTGATGCAGTGCTTTAGGTGCAAAGAAGAATCTCGTAAATATATTGAAAGACGACTTGGTTAGTTGATTCTAGCCGCCATAATCCAATTTGGCGGTTTTTTAATTTTTTTCGTAAACAAGAAGCCCAACAAGCCGCCGCCGAATCCGCGCTGACTAAAAAGGGGTGGTAAATAAAAACCGTCCTTTTGGACGGTGAGGGAGAGGTTATCTAATAGCATCTTTTAAATCAAGATTGAAGCCGGTGACTATCGTATCTTTGGGGACATGCAACTCATGCTTATATACTACACCCCATGTCGGTCCGTCTCTTCTCAAAAAACCAGGGACAAATAACCTTACCCAGGTCGGGCTATGGTCATAAAATTCTACTGACCTTGTCGTGTGCAGATAAGCGTTACTCCTTTCCTCCTCCAAAACCGTAGAGCTCTCAGCTGGCACTTTTCCTAATTTCTTTGCTCCATTGGGCAACTTTGTGTAGAAGATGTAGTACAATTCATTCTAAAATAAAAAGTAACTACCTTCGGTATATGCCGCATTATGTACGGCAACAAGTTCCGTGTTCCCCAAGTCCTCATATTTCCATATTCGTGGCATGTCGTCTGCTAATATGACGGCGATAAAAAAGCTTATCAAAGTACAGCCAAGGAATGGAATGCCAAAGTAAATTGCTTTATCCGCGGCGACCTCTTCAGGATACATGTATGAATATGGACTCTTCTCCGCCGAGGTATATACAATGGTGCCAAGCATCGCGCCTACTATTAAACCAAGAGCAAGAGTAAGCATTTGTAATCCCCCTATTCTCAAAGTGCTGGTCTGCTTATACCATAATAAAGATTACAGTGTCAATTATTTGCAATTTTAATAGAACGGTGGTATCATCTGAAGACATGTTAAAGATCAGACTACAAAGGATCGGAAAGAAAGGCCAAGCCTATTTTCGATTAATCGTTACCGAACATACCCAAAAGCCAAAGGGCCGTTTTTTGGAGGATTTGGGTGCCTATGATCCGCACAAAAATACTTTAAATGCTAAGAAAGAGCGGGTAGAATATTGGATGTCCAAAGGGGCCCAATTGTCCGCTACCGCCAATAACTTGTTAGTAGGAAGACAGATTATCAAGGGAGAAAAGGTCCAGGTTTGGAAGGCCAAGAAGAAGGTGGAGGATCCGAAAGCAGCTGCTCCGGTTGTCGCCGCTCCTGCTCCCGAGACCCCCGCAGCCTAGTTTGACAATTTTGATATCAATGATAGAATCGAAATAATAACGGTCGAGGAAGATTTACAAGTAATATTGCAATACTCGTATGGCTAAAGATAAAGATCGAGATTTTGTAGAGTTTATCGTCAAGGAAATCGTCACCGAGCCGAATGACGTCGAAGTCACTCGACAAGTAGACGAGATGGGAGTTTTGCTTTCGGTCAAAGTAAACCCGAAGGACATGGGCCTTTTAATCGGCCGCCAGGGTTCTACCGCGAAAGCAATCCGCACTCTTGCCAGAATTATTGGCATGAGAAACAATGCCAGAGTCAATTTGCGCATTGAGGAGCCAGAGGGTGGACGAGCTCCGTCCGCTTCCGGTAACAAGACCAAGAATGTCGAAGACGTTATGGGTGAGTTAGATATGTAATTTTCTTCTCGGCAAACGCTGAATCAAAAACCGCCTTCGGGCGGTTTTTGATTGCTTGTTGACATTTAAACATAATCTGCTATACTTATTTCAGTAAGCCTTGCCTGTAGGGCTTGCCAAGCGGGTTCCTCCTTCCGCTGCCCCGCCCGACCTGTCGGGCGGGGCATTATCTTTTTATGCTCAAATTTGATGTCATTACAATTTTCCCTGATATTTTCAAAGGCTTTGTAGAAGAGTCGCTTTTGGCGCGTGGACAAGCTAAAAAGCTGATCAAAATTAATTTACATAATTTAAGAAAGTGGGCGAATGATAAACACCAGACGGTGGATGACCGGCCGTTTGGAGGAGGGCCGGGGATGGTAATGAAAGTAGAGCCGATCATGAAAGCGGTGAAAGCGGTAAGCTCTAAAACTTCTAAAAAAACGAAGGTAATTCTGTTTTCTCCTCGTGGGAAAAAGTTTAATCAGGAGATGGCCAAAAAGTGGGCGAAACTCGATCAGGTGGTTTTCATTTGCGGGCGTTATGAAGGAGTAGACGAGAGAGTGGCGGATTATCTTGCTGATGAAGTAGTCTCCATTGGTGACTATGTTTTAAATGGTGGGGAAGTGGCGGCGATGATTGTGATGGAAGCGGTTTCGCGCTTGGTTCCCGGCTTTATTGCCAAAAAAGAATCGGCGGAAAAGTTTGATCACGCCCAATTTACTCGTCCCGAACAGCTAGTGATTGGAAAGAAAAAAATCTCGGTCCCGAAAGTACTCTTAAGTGGAGATCATAAAAAGATTGAAGAGTGGAGAGATGGGCACAAGTAATCTATTTGACAGTAAGTCTAAAAGTTGGTATTATCGCACAAGCTTGTACTTTTAAGGAGGAACGAGATGGCAGGCGATCCGCAAAAACCTTTCGAAGGTGCTTTGGATAAAGGTCTGACTTCTGAACCGTTGCAGCCGAAAAGCCAGGATGATATTGAGGGCGAAGAATTTAGAGGTGTGCCTACTCCGTCAGATATAGATACATTACTAGAAATGTTAGGATCTCTTGTGTCAGGGGCAGAGACGTTGGGGCCTGTTGTCTTGCCAATACTCGTGGATGCAACTAATGCGGATATCTTAATTTGGACGGTCAAAGATAAAACACTGGAAGGCGTTGTCTATCAGGGACGAAGCGTGCCACAGCAGTGCGAGATCATAATGAGTATCTTTGTTGATGGAGGTGATGATACTGGGCTGCTTACAATGTCTCCTCTCGGGGATGGAGATTCGGGGTTATTTATTAAGTGCCAGGCCGTCGATCCATTAGTAATTGCTATAGGAGCTCAGGTTGTCAGGATTGCTTTTAGGTAAAGCCGCAAAATGCGGCTTTTATATTTATGAAGTCAATAAAATCAAAGGGGTTGACATCAGATCTGGATCTGCTAAAATTGATCAAAATGAACTAAACTTACAATAGAGGATACAGTCGAGGGCTACCACGATTGATTCTTATAAGAATCAATCGTGGTTGTCTTTTGAGGAGAAGGGTTCAAAGGCTAGAAACTTAAAAATTCACTACCCACCCAAATTGCTTCGCCCGCTCAATTTCTCTGAGAAATTAGGCGAGGCTTCGCAAAATTTAGGCGGGTAAAAAGTTGTTATTTATTACAGTTAACTAGACGTAAAAAAGATCTTTTTTGTTTTTACAGAGAAGACTTTAATGAGAGTTTGATCCTAGCTCAGGATGAACGCTGGCGGCGTGGATAAGGCATGCAAGTCGAACGGTACAGGGTAGCAATACTTTGTACAGTGGCGAACGAGTTAGTAACACCTTGGTACGTACTCCGAAGTCGGGCACAACCAGTCGAAAGATTGGCTAATTCCCGATGGCCCCGCAAGGGTAAAGTCGCAAGACGCTTCGGAAGCGGCCTAGGTCCTATCAGCTTGTTGGTGAGGTAATGGCTCACCAAGGCGATGACGGGTAGGGGGTGTGAGAGCACGTCCCCCAACGACGGAACTGAGAACGGTCCGTACTCCTACGGGAGGCAGCAGTCGAGAATATTCGACAATGGGCGAAAGCCTGATCGAGCGACACCGCGTGCAGGAAGAAGGCCTT
>JAUSIQ010000019.1 GCA_030647955.1 bacterium
TGGATTTTATCAGATGGGCCTATCTTACAAAACAAGAACAAAAATTCGGACCACGTTTTAGTTTAGGGTCTGCAATGCGCGAATTTGGTATTTCTACGGAAGATCATCATCATGCTTTACCTGATGCCATGGCAACTTGGCAAATGGCACAGCGCATGGAAGAAGAGTTCCGCAAAATCGTCCCATAAACTATCCGGCTCCAGGTACGACCAGAGCCGGTCTTGTTTTTTTATGTTGTTTGTTGTTGAATAACTACAAACGAACTTTCATAACAGAAAGCGACAGACGATGTCCAAAAATATTTGGGTCCCTGATTCGCCAAACACTATTTTATTTTTTGATATGGTGACTGCAGACACGGTGCAGGCGCTTATTGCAGACATTGAGGCAAAACATCGGGATGCGAAAAAAAATAAATCTTCAGTTCAGTTGCTTATAAACAGTACAGGTGGTGACGTTAAATCCGGCTTAGCTTTTTTATATACTATGCAAGATTTAGGGATTCCGCTTAAGACGTATGGTTTTGGTATAGAATCCGCCGCACTTTTATTGTATCTTGCTGGGACAAATCGTTTTGCAGACAAGACAAAAACGAAATTCTTGTTGCACGAAGCTAAAGTTCATCTTGATGGTGAATATACAGCGCATTCCGCATCTACAATTGTACAAGAATTAGAAAATCTTAATCACGTTTTTGCTGAACGTTTGGTAGAACGGACATCTGCCGGCGAAGAATATATAGTTGAGCTTATGCACAATGAGACGTGGTTGAGTGCCAAGCAAGCAAAAGTATTGGGTATCGTGCACGAAATTATAGACTAAAAAATAAAACACAACGCGTCCTTAAAAGACGCGTTTTTAATTTTAAGCAGAAATTTTTAAAAGTTAGACCATAATTGCAATTGTTTGTAAAGCCCCAAAATATAAGGGTTTTTTGGTTGACAAGGCAATATGAATGTTTTAGGGTTATGTTAAATCAATATACCTTGAAAAGATAACAAGGAGATGAGGAGAAGAAATGGCGGATAGCAGAGGTACTGCAATGAATAGAAACTCTGGAACTCTTGACCAGCATCTTAAAGAAGTTCTTAGTGGGACGCGGCATTTTGAAACCGCAGCTCAGAGTATTTCGCGAATGATGCTTGAGCCGGGAGTAGTAAAAGTTACTCGTGGCGGGAGAACCACTTACGATTTTCCTTTCTTCCGACAGGGCGCAAAGCACACTGTTGGTTGGTTCGAGGAAATAAACGGGTTCGTCAACTTTGTGCAGGAAGCTTCTAGAGGCGGATCGGGTGCCGAGCAGGCATTTGTGCTTGTGGGGGAGCCAGGTAACGGTAAAACTTTCTTCGTCGAGTATGTATGTAAGAAATATCGGCAGTTCTTGGCAAAAGCCGAGAACAGAAGATATACGTTCGAGTTCGTCAATTTGAGCCAGCTTAGCAAATACGGGAAGATCGATGTAATCCAGTCTCAGACTTTTGAGGACCCTTTTATTTTTGCGATGAATCTTTTTGATTCGCAGGAAGCAGGTAGGGAACGTTTACTCGGACTTAAGTTTAAAGAAAAAGAATTAGAAAAGATCTATCGCGAATGGCGGCCGCTTGGTGCCTGCACGGAACACATCTGGAATGATATTCGTTTTCACTACGATGGCGATATCGATAAGATGCTGGAACACGTCAGAGTTGTTCCTGTGCCGATCACTGAAAGTTTGGGTATTGTGACGGGTAAGTATTCTGCTCGGGATAAGATTACGTCTTCTGCAGCAGACCTTCTCGGCGAAGAGGACCTGTCGCGGCTTCTGAATCTTACCGACACTACAAACCCATACAAATACAACATACGGCGTGGAGCTATCGCTCGCGTTGGCGGTGGCGGTATCCATTTCTCGGACGAAATGTTCAAGAATAAGAAAGATCTTGTTCAGATTTACCTTCAGGTGATTCAGAACAGGACTATTGAACTTGATGGCTACAAGTGGCCTATTGATTGCCTTATTATTGCAACGAGCAACAATTATGAATTTAATCGTTTCGTTGCCGAAAAAGAGGAAGGACCTATCAAGGACCGTTCGACCATGTGTTACGTGTCACACAACACTGATTACCGTCTTCAGACGGAATTGACAGGTTATGCGATCGGTTCCGAGAAGAAAAATACTGTTATGGGTGAGGATCTGCACGAAGACCCTAATATGAACTTTGCTCTGTCTGTAGCTGTTACGTTGAGCCGTCTGCCTCACAGCAACAAGTTGACGCCTATTGAGACCATGAAACTTGAAGCTGGCGAGATTGCCGGTGAAAAGAGCGTCCGGACTTTGATTGAGGTCAAGGATACTCTCAATACAAGTCAAGATGTTACTAAGCGTTGGGGACAGAAAGGTATCGGACACCGGGGTCTTGGCCGAATTGTTCAGCGTATACTGACGATGTCTGAAACCCACGAAGGAAGATGTCTTTTTGCTCGGGATGCGTTTAAGGCGGCTGAGCGGGAAGTCATAGACTATGTTTCCGAGGCTGTCGATCGCGAAAAGTTTATGAAAGATCTTCAGATTGCGCGTCGGCTTTACCGTGAGCGCATCAAGACTTCTATCTTCAACGCTTATCGGGATGATCCTGGTGCTATCAGCAAGGAAGTCATGGATTATGTCAATATGATTATTGGTGTCGATTCGGATCAGCTCGGTCCCGACAAGATGTGGAGATACCGAAATCCGCAGACCAGGCAAATAAAAGCCATCAAGATTGATGAGCGGTTCATCGACAGCGTAGAAAGTCGTATGGGTCTTAGTTCTAAGGAACAACGAGAAACTTTCCGCACCACGATCCGCAAGATTTACGGTCAGAAGGTTGCCACTGATCCAGAATATAATTTCATGGATAATGAAGCTCTCGTTAAGGCGGTGACGGATGTTCGACTAGAATCGGATGTTGCAGGAGCCGGGTCTTTGATGGGCGCACTTGCCAACAAGACCAACGAAGAGAACGTGCGAGTCTATAACCGCATGATTGATACAATGCTTCATAAGCTCGGGTACTGTCGTACTTGTGCAGAAAAGACGATTGAATATTTCTGTGAAAAAATTGATGAAAGCTAATTTTTAAAAAAAATAAATCTCTCTTTAAAAAGAGGGATTTTTATTATGCACGGATGTGGTCTCAATGGGCTTTCTTTTTTATCCAATATGCGTTAAGACAGTGTTAAGTCGAGTTTTGCTATAAGCAAACTCAAAGAGTCCTTTGATAATCGATTTCCATAAAAAGGAGATTTCGATGTCAGACAGATGTGTTACCGAACTTGATAAAATAGGAATGAGATTAGCTGCAAAAGAAGAGCTGGAAAAGAGATTGGGTCTTCGGCCTTCTCGCCGAGCCGGCAGAATATCGTCGGCCATGGAACCTCTTGAGGATTTGATTAGCCGCGACGAAGATCGCGTGAAAGATGGTTTTCCAAAGAAGATAAAATGGCGAAGAGTATTGGTTGGGTCAAACAAGGTTTTAACCGTGCCCTTTGTGGAAGAAGAAAGACTTTTGCACGGCGACTCCGAACCTAAACATATCGTTAGTTCGGCGCAGTTTAATGACGGCAATGACGAGCCTGATGATCTGAAAGAGGTGCCTGGTAGCGGCAGCGGCGAAGTAGGAGAGGTTATCGGAGAGATACCTATTCCTCGTGGCGGTGATGTTGATGGTGATGGTGGTGACCAGCAACCTGGTGATGAAGATGCTGATCATATCGAAGAAGATGCATATACTTTCGGCAAGCAATTAAGTCAGAAGTTAAATCTTCCGAATCTTTCTGAAAAGCGGAAGCGTTTTCCGACCGATGAATATACTTTTGAGTTGACGGACCGTCATCGCGGTTCAGGACAGGTTCTGGATAAGAAAGAAACTCTCAAGAGGATCGCTAGAACAAATCTGATCCTTGGTAGAGTCGATCCAGATAACATGGATCCGGCAGAAATGCTCGTCGCGGATATAGACAAGGTTTACAGAGTTCTTTCCCGCGAGCGTATCTATAAATCCCGCGCAATTGTATTCCTGGGCAGAGACTATTCAGGTTCGATGTACGGTGATCCGACGAGAGCTCTTGTATCTCAGCATTTGATGATCTATTCGTGGCTTTTGTTTCAGTACGAAAAGATGGTCATTCCGAGATTCGTTTTGCATGATACGGAGGCGAGGGAAGTGACGCCCCGCCAATATTTCGGGCTCAGTTCCGGAGGCGGAACCGTCATTGCTTCGTTGTACAAGAAGATTAACGAGATCGTCGAGAGCGAAGGTCTTGCTGAAGATTACGATATCTTTGTTTTCCAGGGTACTGACGGCGATGATTTCGAGCGTAGTGGTTCTGCTGTGGCAGAACTGCAGAAGATATTAAGCTACGCCAGACGCATAGGTGTCACGTTGTTCAAGAATCCATACATGAAGGCTTCAGGCCAGAAGACGACGTTTGAAACGTACATTGAAGCGGCGGGCATCCACATGCGGCGCGATGTATTCCGCATGCATTCCATGCCAGGCTTTAACGTGAGCGATGACATGAATCTTGAAGCTCTTAAAGTTCTTATTGCGCAGGATTAAGGAGGATATCCGATGGAACTGCTTGATCTTGCGATGAAACAAGAGATGGAGAGATGTAAGCATATAGCTAGGGCAGCGGGTCTGAAGTTTTCAGACAGTACGTTGGAATATATCGTGACCAATCACGATATGCTTGAGCTATCGCCTAAGATTATGATTCCGACTCTGTATGATTACTGGGTTCACGATGTTGAAGCGGTTCAGAACAACTGGATTTACGACAGTTATCCGACGAATCCTTATGAGACCGTGATTAACACGCGTCCGCCTATCTCTTACTATAATCAGGACAATGCCGATTGGTTCAACGTGATGATTTTTTATCACGTTTTGGGTCATATTGATTTTTTTCAGAACAACCTTTTTTTCAGGGGTACCTGGGACGATGATTTTTGCGGACAGGCATTGGCCGATAAGCGACTCATCAATAAGATCCGCGAGGATCTTGGTGCTGAGAAACGTTGGGTCGATTATGTTATCGAGTTTTCGCGGCTGATTGACAATTTTGTCGGTTATTACCCGGAACTTGAAAAAATTAGCAAGAGTGATTCGCCTGAGGTATTCGGTGTTATTTCTCCGAAAGTAGATTTCTATTTCGGAAAGTTCCTGAGGGAACTATACGATGCCCAGGCTTTGGATCCTAGTTTCTATTACCAAGAGCTTGAGAGATACAACCGTTGTATTGAACGTGTCGGCAAAGAAAACGGCGAACGTGCATTCTTTGATGATTATGTTTTGCGTGGAAAGTTTCCTGAATTTCAGGCCGTTTATAAACAGTGGCTTGAGAAAGAGAAAAAGACCAAGCCATCTGATATCTTTGAGTATCTCTGGGAATATTCCGATGTTCTTAACAAAGATGAGAATAAATGGATGAAAGATGTCATGCAGGTAGTTCGGAGAACTTCTCTGTATTTCCAGGCCCAGATCCGTACTAAAATATGCAATGAGGGTTGGGCTAGCCTGTGGCATCAGAGGTTGTTCATACCTGATGAACGGATTAGGACTCACGAAGTTGATTTTGCAAAAGTCGACTCCAGAGTCACGACGGATCCGCAGCTGGGAATTAACCCTTATGCTGTCGGTATGCACCTCTTCGAGTTCATAGAAGATCTTGCGCGCAAAGGCAGATTGTCGCCCTCATATCAATTGCTTAATGATATGGAATTAAGAAAGAACTATGATACACAGCCGAGTGAAGAATACGTTCGGAAGGTTCTTTTCGAGACTATACAAAATGTTAACGATGAACGCCTGATTAACTTCCTTTCCGATAACGATTTTCAGGATTTTGTAGACAGATATAAACTTTTTGTTGTCGGTGTTCGGCCGCATCCTGAAAAGCCGGACAAGGCCGAAGTGTACATTAAGTCAAAGAACGGCGTGCGATATCGTCAACTGCTCAATGACTCGTTGTACCATCCGCCTAACATTGATTATGAAAGCGAGTCTCACGGCGCTCAGCTGTACCTGAACCACATTTACGAAGGCAGGAGCCTTGTTACGAAGTATATTCCCGCAGTTTTGGCAGGATTGAGTTTCTTCACTGGTCGTGACGTAAGGCTCGAAACGACCGAATATGAACTGATTCCACCCAAGAACTGGTTGGAAACGTACGATTCTGGTTACAAACCGAAGCATTCGATGAAGCGCGTTTTGTATATTTATTCTCGGCAGGAAAGGCAAATTAAGAGACAAGTCCTTTAATCAATATCTTAATAGTCCCTCTACAGAGGGACTTTTTTGTTGGTCGCATATTACCAGAAGGGTCTTCCATTTTGCGTCAATTTGGGTTAAGACTAAGCTAATAGTGAGTTCTGTCTGGCGCAGACTCGTTAAGCACTTTGATATATGGTCATAAAGGAGGTATCGGCGTGAGCGATCAACATCGCGATGCTTTAAATTTCTTAAGGAAAGAAATGGGGCTCAGGAAACCTAGAAATCTGCTGAGTTTTGAAGAGTATTCGGAGCTTGTGCAGGAGAATCCTCGGCGCGTTCTACGTAGTATTTCGCAGTTATTTTACGATATGGTTAATGAAAACGTTCAGGTAGAAGAAGAAGATAATTATTCTGATGACCGGGAGTCTATAGGCTTCGTTCGTTACGATTGTTCGAAACTATTCGTTGTAGGCGCGGACAAACCTTTTTTTGCGGATACACCTTTTGCTAACAGATTTATGCGACAAGTTGGTTCGCTCAGACAGGGCATTCAGCAAAATAGAATTTATATCTATGATGGTCCATCGGGTTCCGGAAAGAGTACTTTCCTGAACAATCTTTTGAGAGCTTTCGAAGCGTACACTTGTACGGCTGAGGGGCAAATGTTTGAAGTTCTGTGGGAACTAGACGATTGCAATGTCGGCAACGAGCACGAATCTCAGCGACTTCTGGTTCCTTGTCCGAGTCATGACATTCCTATATTGGTCGTCCCTAAAGAGTATCGTTCTCGTTTCCTTTATCATCTGTTGCCTAGGGACACGAAAGAAGACCGTGAGATTATAAAATATATCTTCAGCGAGAAGGAATACGAGTGGCTTTTTCAGACAGAGTCTTGCATAATCTGTAAATCAATTTTTTCGTCTCTGTTCGATAAATCGGGATCTTTTGAGGAAGTGTTGAAGAGGTTGCATGTCCGAGCCGCACGTTTTGATCGTCGAGTGGGCGAGGGCATTACTGTTTTTAATCCTGGAGATCCTATTTACGCGCAGTCTGCAGGTGATTTTTCGCAAAGATATTACACCAATCAACCAATTCAGGATTGGCTCGATAAGCTCTTCGGAGCGAATGCAGTTCGGTATGAATATTCGCCACTTGCTAAGACGAATAACGGTATTTATGCTCTTATGGACATTAAACTGCAGAATCGGGAACGATTGCTGGATCTGCACAATGTGCTGAGTGAAGGCGTGCATAAGGTCGGCGACGCAGAAGAGAACATAAGTTCTCTGTTCATTGCCCTTATGAACCCGGAAGACAGAAGCGTTATCGATGACGCTAAAATGCAATCTTTCGAAGGAAGGATTCAGTACAGTAATATTACGTATGTATTGGAGCCGAGGACTGAGGTAGACATTTACCGAAACGTTTTTGGAGATTCCATTGACAAGCATTTTCTTCCACGAGTTCTTGATAATTTCGCGCGTACCGTAGTTGCTTCACGGATGAATACGGAGTGCCCTCCGTTGACTGAATGGATTCCCGACTTTAAGAAGTATAGACGCTATTGCGATGAGTTCGGTCGCTTGCTCAGGATGGAGCTTTACAGCAGTAATATTCCATCATGGCTGTCGGAAGAAGACAGGAATAAATTCAAGGCAGAAGTACGTCGAGCTGTGATTAACGAAGGGCAGAAGGAAGGCATGAAAGGCTTTTCCGGACGCGAATCAATCGTTATGTTTGGCGAATTTTTCAGCAAGTACTATGCTGATGAAAGACTTATAAATATGAATGATGTGGTGGAGTTCTTCAAGCACGGTATTGCGAAGCCAATTCGTGACGAGAAACTTCCTCCTAGGGGATTTCTTGATTCGTTGGTAGCTTCGTATGATTACGCCGTTCTGAATGAAATACAAGAAGCTCTGTACTTCTACAGTAAAGATCAGATTTCGCTTGATATTTTGAACTATCTTGACGCCGTTAACTATGAGATTGGCGACAAGATAGAGTGTCAGTATACGCACGAGCAGATAGAAGTAACTGAGGATTTCCTGAAGCTTATGGCGGATCGTTTGGCCAGTCGAGGCGCGAACACAGCCGAAGCACAAAAGTTTGCACGAGAAATTCAGAAGAAATATGTTACTGAGGTGGCGAGTCGAGGTTTCGACATCACCAAGACCGATCTCTACAGCGAACTTTTTGCGGCTTACGTTCGGCGCCTGAAAGATAATGCTCTGCAGTCGTTCGTTGATAACAAGAATTTCCGTGAAGCTATCAAGGTTTTCGGTACTGATGATTTTGATGCGTATGACGCTAGGATTAGAGAGCACGTGGCGCATATGATAGGAAATCTAATAAAGTCGTTTGGACACAGTGAACGGAGCGCAAAGGAAGTATGCCTTTACGTTCTAGATAACAATTTGGTGAGTAAGTTCGCCGCGTCAACAGATGCTCAGAAAAAAACCTCTTCAGGACCCTTTGGTAGGATGTTCGCGTAAAAAATAAACAAGCCCAGCCCCAGTTTTTAAAACTGGAGTTGGGCTTTTATCTATTCAAGTTCATATTTTTAGCAACTCCGACGTTACGTCGGAGTTGAGCATCTTACCATAGCTAAGCGGTGGCGGATTATCTATAATTAATAAGATGGATTCTATAGTATTTGATAAAAATATAGCAATAGGAAAACCCAATTTATTTTGGGGTAAAGCTACTGATATTGCCAGTAGCAGAAACCGTATTATATGGCGTTTTTTTGAAATGCTTGCCGGACTTCTGTCATTCGGTACGCTTATTTTACTTACGGTTTTTTCTTTCTTTTTGCCCGCTGCGGTCGCTGTTTTTGTGATAATTTTTGATGTTTTGTGGCTTATGCGCGCCCTATCTTTATCCCTACATCTTATTGTTTCTTATAGAAAAGTGAGGAAATTTTTGAAAATAGATTGGCTCGAAAAACTTGAAGATATGAAAGAGTTTTCCGCCGGAGGCGGATCCGCCTTTGGCGGAAAATCAGAGCTTAAGCTGACTTCCTGGAAGGATGTTTGGCATTTGGTAATTTTGCCCATGTATAAGGAGCCAAAGGAAATTATTGAAGAAACTTTGCGAGCGT
Source organism: bacterium (assembly GCA_030647955.1). Lineage (GTDB taxonomy): Bacteria > Patescibacteriota > Minisyncoccia > 2-02-FULL-40-12 > IGHO2-12-FULL-4 > JAUSIQ01. Next base: position 9,343 of record JAUSIQ010000019.1, read on the forward strand.
TGGCTAAAAGTAATTATCCCCATGAACGTTTGTTGGTTGTTGTGGCAACAGAAGAGCGGGGGGGAGAGGATGTTGGGATAATGGCAAAAAATATCGCCGATAGATTTTCCGCCGGAGGCGGATCCGCCTTTGGCGGAAAGAATGATTTTGCTGAAATATTGGTTACTTCTCATCCGGCAAATATCCCTGGAGAAATAGCCGGAAAGGGTTCAAATGAGGCTTGGGCTGCGCGAGAAGCCATTAAATTATTGATACAACCACGCGGAATAGATCCAAAACATGTTATGGTTTCTTCTTTTGATATAGATACTCGTGTTTATCCTCAGTATTTTTCTTGTCTAACATATACCTTTTTAAATGCAGATAATCCTTTACGTACAAGTTATCAGCCTATTCCTTTATATAATAATAATATTTGGGAAGCGCCTATGTTTTCACGATTAGTTGCGACGGGAAATACTATTTGGCAGTTGATACAGCAGGTGCGCCCTGAGCAAATGGAAACATTTTCTTCACATTCAATGAGCCTGGATTCTTTGATAAAAATAGGATTTTGGAACACTAAAGTTGTTTCTGAAGACTCGCTTATTTTTTATCAGGCATTTTTGGCTTTTGAGGGTAATTATAAAGTTGTGCCTCTTTTTTATCCGGTGTCTTTGGATGCCAATATCGGAGATAATCTTATATCGACCATACAGAATGTTTATCGTCAGCAGCGAAGATGGGCATATGGCGCGGAAAAAATACCGTATTTATTTTACGGTTTTTTGAAAACAAACAAAATTTCTTTACGGAAAAAACTTTTTCATTTATGGGTAATACTTGATGGATTTTGGTCCTGGGCATGCAGCGCCCTGATTATTTTTGCGTTTGGTTGGCTGCCTACAACTGTTGGCGGGGAGGAGTTTAAATCTACGGTATTGGCGGCAAATCTTCCTTACGTTACAAGTTTTTTACTTAGCATTGCGATGTTCGGTATAGGGGTTAATGCTTTTGTAAGTTTTCTTTTGCTTCCGCCAAAGCCTAAACACGTTTCTCGTTTTGTTTTAGTAAGTTTTGTTTTGCAGTGGGCGTTTTTACCAATAATTATTATTGTATTTGGTTCGCTTCCAGCACTAGATGCTCAATTAAGATTGCTATTAGGAAGATATATGGGCTTTTGGGTTACGCCGAAAGGGCGTAACCCAAAAGTCTAGAGATGGGTCGGAAGAGAGTATCTCTTCCGTGTAGGAAACCAGTGACGAGCTCCGCCAGCTGGCGGCGCGAGGAGCGCAAGAAACCGTGGGTTTCTTGGGAGCGAATGATAATGAGCGACGGATTGTGGGTCACTCCGAAAGGGCGTACTCAAAAATCATAGCGCAAGCAGCAATCCTGTTCGCGACTCCTCCGGGGATGATTATTGGCAGCCGCTCTGTGGCCGCATTCTCGGCGAACTCGTCGCTTCGCTCCTCAAACAGCGCCTTCATGCGTCCACATCGCGGGCCAATTTCCATCTCCTCGCTTAATGTCGCTTACAGGATAGTTGTCTGCCCATAATTTTTGAAAAATTCAGATATCGCTCAATTTTTTAAAGATCCTACACTCAATATTTTAGTGCAGCGCTCCGAGCTAAAAATATTTGACAATAATTCAATTATATAGTATAAACAATTTGTTGGTTCTTTTATAAATAGAGAAGAAGGAAGGGTTAAGATGACCATTAAGAATCCTTGGTTGCGTGCTCTTGTAGGAATTTTAATTATAGTTATCCCTGGTTTAGTTTTTGTGAATTTTCCAGTAATGATCCTTGTGGCGTTTTTTGGGCTATTCATACTCTTTTTAATAATATTCGGAGCTTTTATAGGAGATACTCTTTTTAGTCCT
>JAUSIQ010000023.1 GCA_030647955.1 bacterium
TTGGCAGCCCAGTTGGAGAATAAGCGGTAAGCCAGCTTGTAACGCCAGGGCAAAGTGCCTTCGGTGTATTCGTAATAAATGTCGTTGGTCAAAACCACCATAGAACGTCCGACAAAAAAAGCCGGCAACATGAAAGAGGCAAAAAACATGGCTTGCAAATGATCGCGACGATAAGCCCAAGGTAAGAGCAGGTGAAAGAAAATATTGAAAGAAGGACGGGGCAGCCACGACGGCTTTAAAATCTTTTTTACGAAAATAGGATGATTGAGATAGGGGTCGTTAGGAATGGATCCCTTGAAGTAAAGATAAAATCTGAACTCTTTGGCGAGTTCAGATGTGTCTGCTTGTTTGGCGATCTCTTCTAAGATTTTGGAGAGGTGTCTTCCTACTCCCCATCGCCTGCTTTCTAGGTTGTGACATTCGATGCCAACGTTAATCATGGATTAATTTTACCGAATTGGTTCTTGTAAAAATCCAGCACTCCATCGATGATCGCATCGGCGGATTTCTCTTTGCTCGGCAATAAAAACATTTTAAAGAGATTTTTGAGTAGAACGTATCCTGCCCAGAAGATTAGGAAAGGCTTGATGGTCCAGGGTGCGTTGAGGCTGTTAAAAATCAGAGCATTTCTCATATGGTAACGTAAAAGGAGAGGTGAACCAAGTTTTTTAGTGGAAGCGGAAGAGCCATGATGAATAACAGCCTCGGGGACTACTTGCAGTTTGTACCCGGCTAATTGAGCGCGCATAGAGAAATCCGCGTCCTCAAAATAGAGAAAGAAAATTTCATCCAACCCTTCAATTTTTTCCAAGACTCCCCTTTTCACCAATAACCCCGCGCCAATGAGATATTCTTTAAAGTTTAAGAAATTGTTTTTTGGTTTAGTGGTGGAATGGCGCAGCTCCGGTTTTAACCAGGAAATTTTCCCATGGTAAACAGTTTTGTTTGGCTCGATAATGGCCGGACCGACAGCGCCGACTTGCGGATCTTGCTCGGCGGCCGTGACTAACTTGTCGAGCGTATCTGGTTCGACGGTAGTATCGTTGTTAAGAATAAAAATATAATCCGCACCTTCGGAGAGGGCGTAGTTTATTCCAATATTATTTCCTCCGGCATAGCCTAGATTTTGAGAATTAAAAACCAGAGAAACTCGCTTTAAATCTTGCAGTTGACTTTTTACGTATTCTCGTATATTATCTTGTTCAGTCTTATCCGAGGCGTTGTCTACGACAATCGTCCGGAAATTCGGATAGTGTAGCTCTTTAACTGAATTAAGACACTTGATAGTGTCTTCGGAATTGTTGTACTGCAGGATGATAATAAAAACGGAAGGAGGGGTCATATGGGTGAGGTAGTATTTGTTATTTCCTCGATCTTTCTTTTGATTTCTTCGAGTTTACTTATTTATTACAGTAACAAGCTTTGCAAGACAGCTAATCGAATATTAAAGGAGAGTGTATGAAGGTTATAGTAGTGATTGTGATTGTGGTGGTAATATTGTCGATACTGACGGGGCTATTCCTATTTGGAGCAGATGTGTATAAAGCGGGTAAGAAATTTTTCAGCACTGACTAGTCCGAATCTCAGTAATGGCTTCGCCCATCTCTTCTTCAAACCGCTCTCGCGAAAACCGCTCGGCGGTTTTTTTAATGTCTAAGGGGCTATATTGAGCGTATTTATCGCTTAATCGTCGCGCTCCATCGGCCAAAGTAGCCGGATGTGGATCATCAAAAAACTCGCCGTTGATACCCTCCAAAATATACTCCAAAGCACCCCCTCTTCGCAAGGCGAGGACGGGTTTGCCATAGGACATGGCTTCCAGAGGGGTGAGGCCAAAATCCTCCTCCTGGGGCAAGATAAAGGCCTTGGCGTGAAGATAATATGTAGCCAGATCAGTATCAGTCACCTCTCCCACCATGCGGATTTTGGAAGGGTTGGTGATCATCGCTCGCAAGCGCTTATATTCCGGTCCGCTTCCCACAATGACCAACGGCCAACCCAATTTATTAAAAGCCTCAATGGCGATCTCAATGTTTTTATGCGGAAATAATCTGGAAACGATCAGGAAATAATCGTCTCTATTTATTTTTGTGCGATCGCTGGAAAGTAAAGATGGGATGGGAAGAGTCAGTGGCGGATAAATTACCGTACTGTCTCGACCGTAATACTTCTTAATACGGCTTTGGACATTTTTTGAAATGGCCACGAATTGATCGACACGATGACTGGACTGTCGATCCCAAATTCTTAAGAAATGCCGCATTAGGGAAAAGACCCATCCTCGCTGTTCGTATTCATGATTCCAATCCCACAAAAAACGGGTGGGGCTATAACAATAGGAAAGATGTTTGGTTCTGGGTTTTAAGACCAAACCCTTTGAAAAAGCAATGGAAGAAGAAATAACTAAGTCATATTCACTGAAGTCCCAAGCCTCGGCGGTCATAGGTAAAAAAGGCAAAAGCCAGCGATGTCGGCCGGTGAGATTGTACCACTTTTGAAGTGCGGATGGTTTTATCTGCGCCTGCGGTAAAAATTCCTTAGTAAATTTTTCGTTATGAAAAAAAGTATAAATGGGCGCCTCTGGAAACATCTCATGAAAAACCTTTAGTGTCCTCTCCGCTCCCCCTAAACCCAAAAGCCAATCGTGGACGATAGCAATCTTCATAGTTTATCAGGTTATAAAGTTTATCAGGTTATAAAGTTGCCGATTTTTACTTGATGAACTTTAAGAACTTTATAAACTTGATGAACTATTGATTATCTCTTGGTAAGAATATTCCTCTTATATATATCAAGGTTGTTTAAAACGAGGCCGGTGCCTTTGGCGACGCACAGCAAGGGATCATCAGCGATGTGACAAGGCACACCGGTAATTTTAGTTACGAGGGTGTCGATATTTTTTAATAATGCTCCCCCGCCGGAGATGATGATGCCTTTGTCAATAATATCGGAACAAAGTTCGGGCGGAGTGTCTTGAAGAACGCTTTTAACTGTTTGGATAATCTCTCGGAGTTGTTCTTGCATCGCCTCAGTAATTTCATTGGATCCTAACTCGATTGTTTTAGGATAGCCGGTGGTAAGATCGCGTCCGCGAATACTGATTTTCTCTTCATTGGTCTGCTTGATGGCACTGCCGATGGCGATCTTAATCAGTTCGGCGGTGCGTTCGCCAATAGCCAGGCCGTGTTTTTTCTTGATGTAGTCCACGATAGCCTCGTCAATTTTATTTCCTCCTACTCGAGCGGAGTGCCAATTCACGATTCCGCCCAAGCTAATAACCGCCACTTCAATGGTTCCTCCACCAATATTAAGAATCATGTTGCCGGAAGGGCTGTTGATGGAGATTTTAGCGCCGATGGCGGCCAAGACCGGTTCTTTGACTAAGTAAGCGGCTTTGGCTCCGGCATTGATGGTGGCTTCGATGACAGCGCGGCGTTCGGTAGAGGTAATGCCGGCTGGAACAGAGACGAGTACTTCGGGTTTGAACATGCCGATCTTGCCGATCGCTTTGCGGATGAAATAACGGAGCATGGCTTCGGTCACGCGGTAGTCGGCAATGACGCCGTCTTTAAGCGGACGGGCCACGACAATACTGTCCGGAGCGCGGCCGATCATTTCTTTGGCTTCGTTACCGACGGCGATAATTTTATTATCCAAAACGGAAATAGAAACCACCGAAGGTTCGTTGATGACGATTCCTTTCTTCGGAACAAAAACGAGAGTATTGGTTGTACCTAAATCGATGCCAATTTTCTTTACGAACATGGAAAATAAAATTTTCTACTAAAAACTTTATGGACTTGAAGAACTATTTTAAGTCTTGTGGTTTTATTCCGCAACATTGATAAACAAGCGAATTTCTTATATAATATGATAATTGAGCCTATTCTAGTATATGACTAAGCGTACGAGACGAAAACTGTTCTATTTGTCGCTGATTATCTTTGTTTTTATGAGCATCGGAGTGCTCTCTTTTGCGTCCGGGATCACTTATGATTTTGAGAATAATCAGCTAGTACAGACTGGCTCCATTGCGATCAAAACCAATGTCGAAGCGCAGGTACTGATCGATGAAGAAAAAGTCGGAGACACTGCTCTTTTAAGTCACAATTTTTCTCGCAGAAATATGCTCCCCGGAGAGTATAATGTGCAGATTAAAAAGGAGGGCTTTCAGTCTTGGCAAAAGCAGGTGGAGGTAACCGAAGGATTGGTCAGTGATTTCTCTAAGATTGTGCTGGTTCGAGAGATACCCGAAGAAGAGGTTCTGGATAAAGGCATCCAGATGATCTTCCCCTCTCCCGATGATCGTCGTCTCGCTTTCGTTCAAAAAGAGCAGTTGGTAATTTTTGACCTATTTAGTAGAAATGTTATCTACACTACCCCGTTGAGTGGACTAAGTGCGGCAAAGTTAAAGTTAGTTTGGGAATCACGTGGCGAGAAGATTTTAGTTCATGATGGTCTATCCGCTTTACTCATCGACCCTGTGGCTGAAAAGGGTTCACTGCTGACTTTTCTGCCGCGTTATTTTTTAAACGAGCAAACCGTCTTGGAGGGACAAAAAATATATGGCACCAGAATACAAAAAGGTAAAAATATTTTAGAATCTTTCGATGTGGCTACTAGTGAAACCGATTTAGTAATTGAAGATCTCTACGCTTTTGATTTTGTGGATACCAGTTTGTTTTTTGTTTCCAATTTTGATCAAAGGCTTTATCGCCTCAGATTAGAGACAAATAGTTTAGAACAATTCCCGGTAATTGACCGTCTTCCGGTCGCCGGTTCAATTAGACAATTAGAGGAACGTGATCGTGTGGTTTATACGCTCATTGGGGACCGGCTTTATAAGATTGATCAGGCCGATTCTCTACTTATCGGAGACAAGGTGGTAAAGTTTAGTTTTTCTCCGGATAACGGACTCTTGGGCTGGATTACGGGACACGAAGCCTGGACGCTGGCTACTAAAGACAATCTTTACCAGCCCCAGAGAAGAGTTGGTGAACGAGAAATGCTCACACGGTTCTCCGGCACCCTTGAAGATTTAACTTGGCATCAGAATGGTGCTCATCTCATTCTTAAATTCAATACCGGAGCGTCCCTGCTGGCTGAAATTGATCTACGAGGCGGGTCTAACCAATACAATTTACTCCAGGGTTCTTTGGGTAATCGGTGGCAATACAACCAAACTCTCAATAAAATAGTGCAGTGGAAGAATGGCAATCTCGTGCTAGTTTCTTACTAATTCAGTAAACAAAAAAGAGCAGTGGTGCTCTTTTTTGTTTGTCTTTATCGCTTCGCCCATTGCGGGGACTTACGAGCTTTTTTGTGGCCGTACTTGCGGCGCTCCTTTTCGCGAGAGTCGCGAGTGAGGAATCCGGACTTTCTTAATTTCTTAGCAAAGTTAACGTCGAATAATACTAAAGCACGAGAAAGTCCATGACGAATTGCGTCCGCTTGTCCCGCAATACCTCCGCCGGAAACTTGCACGGTGGCTTTGAAGCGGTTGGTGGACTTTAGCTTTTTTAGCGGTGCCTCGACGGTTTCCTGTAATTCTTTATCAATAAAATACTCGGTGTAGTCTTTCTTGTTGACGGTCACCAAAGCATGGTCTTCACTGTTGGCTTCATCGGTGGATTTCTTGGTGTAAATTCTAACGCGCGCGATAGCCGTTTTGCGGCGTCCTACCGCTTCGTAGTATTTTTCGGAGCCCTTTTCCCCGTTATCTTTGACTTCTTGGTCAATGATAACCTCTGGGGTAATCTCCTCTTCAGTTTTGGTTTTTGTTCGTGGAGTCATTAGGATTTAATAATCAAATTCTTGATGATCTTATCTCTTAATCGGTTTTTAGGCAACATACCATAGACGGCTGCTCGTAAAACACGACCAGGGTTTTTCTCAAATTCATTCTCTAAGACACGGGTCTTCATTCCTCCCGGATAGCCAGAATAGTGATAATATTTCTTCTGCTTTTCCTTTTTACCGCTGAAGGCAATATTCTTAACCCCGGAAATGACCACCTTATGTTTTGGTAAAAGGTGCGCTTCATAGCTAGCCAAGTTTTTACCGCGCAAAAGATTAGCAATTTCTGTTGCTAATCGTCCGAATACTTTATTTGTAGCGTCAATTTGGTATTCCATGTTTGCTTCGCAAACTAGTTATAAAGTAGAAAGTCCTTCAAGTTCTTAAAGTTTTATGATTTGTACTTTATGAACTTTATAACTTTACAACTTGATGAACTATTTAATTAACTCAATGATGGCCATGGATGCTCCATCGCTTTTGCGAGGAGGCATTTTCATGATCTTAGTGTATCCGCCAGGGCGGGATTGATAACGGGGTGAAAGCACATCGTATACTTTTTTAGCGTTTTTGGGGTTAAGAAGGCTGTGTAAGTAACGCACGGTAGAGAGATTCTTAACTTTACCTTTGGTAATAATCTTTTCTACTCGTGGTCTAAGACTTTTGGCCTTCACTTCGGTAGTGACAATTCGTTCTCTTTCGATAAGCGAGCGCACTAAACCATTCAGCAATGCATTGCGCTGATTCATGGTTCGTCCGAATTTCTTTTGTTTACTTAAGTGTCGCATGGATAAAATTATTCCTTCTTTTTCTTTTTAGTCTTCTTTTCTTTGCTCTCCTCGCCACTTTCGGTGAGGCGCTGGTTCATACTCTCTTCTCCGGCACCGGCGTCTTCTAATCCGCCACGCACTGTACCTAAGTGATCAGAAAGAATGTTGACCGATTTCCATAAGGCATTTTTGGGGCTTACGGTACCATCGGTTTCAATTTCCATTACTAATTTATTGTAATCGGTGCGTTGTTCAACGCGAATGTTTTCTACGGTAAAGTTAACATTAACAACTGGAGAGAAGATCGCATCGATAGCCAATGTACCAACCGAGATCTTTTCTTTTTGTCTCTGCTCGACTGGAACATAGCCGACACCCCTCTCGGCGATCATTTCAATTTCCAAAGAAGATTTTTTATCCGTTAAGGTGGCGATGTGCTGCTTCTTGTTGATAATTTCAACAGAGCTGTTGGCTTTAATATCTTGAGCAGTCACTTCTTTTTCTCCGCTCACCTTAAGGGTTAAGGTGACGGGCTCATCACTAAAATTCTGAAGACGAATCTTCTTGATGTTCATGATGATCTCGATGACATCTTCTAAAATGCCTTCCATAGAAGAGAACTCATGGCTGACGTCTTTGATCTTTACGGTGGTGATTGCTGCTCCCTGAATGGAGGAAAGCAAAATACGTCTCAGAGCGTTTCCTAAGGTTACCCCGTATCCGGGATACAAAGGAGCAAACTCAAAAACAGCTCGTCCATTCTGCTCTTCTACTATTTTTACTTTTTCCGGTAAGGAAATCATAAATGTTTTAGTCTTGACCCACAGTCGCTAGCTCAACGCTGGGCGTAACTAGCAACGGGAGTGAAAACTTATTAATTACCTGGAATAATACTCAATGATTAACTGCAAATCTTTAACCTCAATTCCGCTATCATTTAAATCTGGCAATCGTTCGATCGTGGCGGTTAAGTTTCCTTTATCTACCTTTAACCAATCCGGGGCTTCGTGCTTTGGTAACCAGCCTTGGACGAGATGACTAAAGTAGGGACTCTTCTTACTGCCTTCGCGAATACTGATCTTATCTCCTTTTTTAGTTTGGAACGAAGGGATGTTGGTTTTAACACCGTTCACGACAATGTGTCCGTGGGTTACTAGTTGTCTGGCCTGATCACGAGATTGAGCCAAACCCATTTTATAAACGACATTATCTAATCGTTGCTCCAAACTCTTGATAATCAATTCTTTCGTTTCTTTCTTGGAACGCATCGCCTCTTTTATATAGGACTTGAACTGCTTCTCCATTAAGCGGTAAATGATGCGCACTTTCTGCTTGGCGTTTAGCTGCAAGCCGAATTCAGAAACTTTGCGGAAAGCGGTCTTGCCGTGCATACCAGGCGGATATGGCTTTTTGACCATAGCCGACTTTGGAGAATTGGAACGATCCCCTTTCAAGAAGAGTTTGGTGCCAAGGCGGCGTTCGAGTTTTTCTTTTGGACCAGTATAGCGTGCCATATGTACTTCGTAAACTAGTTATAAAGTAGAAAGTTTATCAAGTTCTTAAAGTTTTATGATTTGTACTTTATGAACTTTATAACTTTACGACTTTACAAACTTATTCCTTAGACTCGGCGGGGTTTAGGCGCTCGCACTCCGTTGTGTGCAATGGGAGTGTCATCAATGATAGCATTAATATTTAAACCGGTGTTGGCTAAAGCGCGAATCGCCGCTTCTCTTCCCGGACCAATACCGCTGACAGTGATAGACAATTCTACCATCCCGTACTTCTTTACTTTTTCCATAACATCTTTGGCGACCATCGTGGCGGCGTAAGGAGTAGACTTCTTGGCACCTTTAAAACCTAAAGAGCCGGCCGAAGACCAACCCAAAACATTACCCTGGGCGTCAGAGACGCTGATGATGGTATTGTTGTAAGAGGAGAAGATGTTCGCCATCCCTTTAAGCACTTGAGCTTTTTGGGATTTCTTGGCGGACTTATCGGCAGCGTCCTTCTGCGCTCCTTCGGTCACCTCTGCTTTAGTTATGATTCGTTTCTTACCCATGTTTACTTCGTAAACTAGTTATAAAGTAGAAAGTTTATCAAGTTCTTAAAGTTTATGATTTGTACTTTATGAACTTTATAACTTTACGACTTGATGAACTGCTTGTCGTTATGTCTTTTCGTTAGCTGATTTTCTTCCGGAACCCATCGTCTTGCGGACGTTACCGCGATTTGTTCTGGAATTGGTTTTACTGCGGCCATGAATGGGCAAGCGGCGCGAGTGGCGACTACCTCTCCAAGAACCGATTTCTTTCAGGCGCTGAATGTTCTTGCCCACTTCTCTTTTTAATTCTCCTCCTACTTTAAAATTCTTTTCGATTATGGACTGGATTTTATTGATCTCCTCGGCGCTTAATTCTTTACTTCTCTTGTCCGCATCCACTCCGGCCGATTTTAAAATTAATTTACTGGAATGTAAGCCAATCCCAAAAACATAGGTAAGGGCTACTTCGATTCTTTTGTTATCGGGAATAACGATTCCGGAAATACGAGCCATGTGTTAGGAAATAGTTATAAAGTAGAAAGTTTATCAAGTTCTTAAAGTTTTATGATTTGTACTTTATGAACTTTATAACTTTACAAACTTTATGAACTTTCTAGATTAGCCTTGTCGCTGCTTGTGCTTTTTAGTCTTACAAATACAAAAAATCTTTCCTCTTCTTTTGACGATTTTACAGTGTCGGCACATCGTTTTGACTGAAGCTCTGACTTTCATAGGTTGAAACAAAAAAGCTAGTTACGAAATACGATTCTTCCCCGTCTTTCATCCGAACCTAGCTCTAAAGTTACTTTGTCTCCTATCATCACTTTTATGTAGTTCATGCGCATCTTTCCCGACAAGTAGGCCAAAACCTCCCGGCCGTCCGCCAGCTGTACTTTGAAGGTAGTATCAGGCAAAGCCTCAATAACTGTCCCCTCAACTCTGTTTTTTACTTCTTTTTCTGGCAAAGAAATATTCTAAACTCTATTGATAAGAGATTTAAGAATATTAGCAAATTATGGTTTTAAAGTCAATCCCATACGAAGCAGAGACCCGCTGTGAGCCCTCGCGGGCTTCGTACGGGATCAATAATGCATCGAAATAACGAGCAAGCCCCGCTAAGGCGGGGCTTGCTGAGGTTCTATTGGGGTTTTAATACATGAGTTCGACCTTTACGTCTTTGCGATTTTTGGGCACTACTTTTACCCAGAACGGCGAGAGGATTACTTTAGCTGATTCGATTTCCCTTATGCTTAAAAGATAATCTTTGATATTCCCTTGCTTCATACCCAGCATACTGCCCACGATCTTTTCTTCATCTATCTTGGCGGCTGCTTCGCCCTGAATGGCCACGTTGAAAGTTAGCAGGTTATGGGCAAAATCTGTTTTAACGTTTTTATACTCCAAACGCAGAGAGTTTTGCAAAAGAATCATTTCTTGGTCTTTGCTGACATAAGCCCGGATCAGTTCAAGGATATCTTCTTCGGAAAAACCAACAGTTTTCGCTTCGGCGATTGCTTTGACGGCAAATCCATCGACAGCCTGTTCCGCTTCCGCGGTCGCTTGCAGGGAGGTGATCTTGTTATCCAGTGGGTCGATAATCTTTAAGTTGTTAGCTTTGGATTTTAGTTTACTGGCCGAACCTTCCAGGGCTTTTTTGGTAACTTCTTCTTTGGCTACAGCAAAATCATTCTCGGTAACTATTTTAGATAATCCTACTACTCCACCGGAAAAGGCTTTTGCGGATTCAGCATAGAAGCCATCGTATTTCGGAGAACCCTTTAAGCCGGGTACGGTAAATCTTCCGGGAGCGATATTGTATTCCGGACCAGCTTTGTCGGCTAAAACTTCTACCGTAGCTGATCCAGGAATGAGTTTGCCTCCGACGGTTTTAGCCCCGGGAATAGTGACGGGACGAGGAATGCGGAAAATTAAACCAGTTGATGATTCAAAGCGAGTAGTAGCGATGAAAGTCTGCTGCTCGGTATTGTAGTTATTATAAACTGTAATTTCTCCGCGGGATTTTTGGGCGACTTCTTTTTGTCCGGTAGAAGAGAAATCCTGTGTGACTTCTTCTTTGTAAGTTAAGAGTTGTCCGGGAATGCGATTGGTTTTTGGATCTATTTCAGAATAGTCACTGGAAGTAGAAATTTTCAGCTCAAAGTCTAGAGTTTGTTTCTGAGGCTTTAAAACTACTTGAGCGTTACCGAGGAAAAAATAAAACACTGCGCCCAGAACAATAACCGCCCCACCCAAAAACAGCAGATTAGCTTTGGGAGAAGTTTTTGGTCGACGAAATATTTTTTTGTTACTCCATATCCCCGTGGAAGAACTTTCTTGAGCTTGCTCCTTCTCTCCCTTGAACCACATGTTTTCTAAATTCTCTAATTTTTTAGCACTAGCCTTTTCGGCGGATTTACTCTTTTTGGCGGGGGTGTGGCCGGCCTTAAATTTGGCCATTGCCAAACTGGCTACCCCTGTAGCATGCGCTCCGTCGTCTTCAAAATCTTCCTCAATGGTTTCTTCTTCCTCTGTGTCCTCGACTTCTTTATCATCTTCAACGATCATTCCTTCTGGAACCGTCTCTTCTTCTATTACATCATCCTTCTCAACCTCCTCTACATCTTCAGTCTTTTCTTCCTCAATAACATCTTCTGCTTTTTCGTCCACCATGTCTGTTTCTAGCTCTTCAACTTCTAGATCTTCGTCGCTCGGTTCTTCTATTTTCTTCGGTTTCTCTTCTTCTGCCTCCATTTCTTCGTCATCTGAACCACGTCCGGGTGAAGCTAGAAATTTAAAACCATATTTTTGAGAGTAGCCCCGGACTTTGTTATCAGCCGTCATAACGGTGATAGTTTTGCCGCTACTTTCAGCTTCAGTGGATAGAGAAACAAAATGGGCCTCACTCTTGGCGATGTGACTGTTTTTAGGAAATATTAAAATAACCTCTTCGGCGTTTGCTTTTTTAAATTCTTCAAAAACTTCCTCGAAGTGATCGCCCTTGAGGATGTTTATAATCTTTATACCACTTGCCATGCCTTAATTATAGAGTATCTCTGTAAAAAACAAGTATTAACTGTCAACAACTTGTTGAAAAGACAAATTAAAAACCCCGCGTGGCGAGGTTATTTTCCTATTTCGATATGTGCTTGCCCTGCGACTTTCTTCAGTATCTCCTTCTTGATATAATGCCCATCCCAATTAACGATGAGCGTGGTGCCTTTTTCTAGTCTGGCTCCCAAGGCTTGGCACGTCTGCCATTCGCCTACCGACATTTGCGAGGCCCTAATCTCTACTTCTTTCAAAATCCAATCTCGAATTGCCACCACTTCTTGAATTTCTACCACTTCCCATTGGGGACTACTCTGCGGACCGATAGGGCGTAGATTACTTTTCTCCAAATCGATCACCGTGTCTACTTTGAACCATACTGTAAAAATACCATCGGTGAATTGAAGGTTCACGGCGAAATTCACTGGTACTTTGGAGTTCAAAAACTTTAAGTTGTAAGAGCACCATGGTCGATACATTACAAACTCTGTTCCAGGTGTTAGTACGGTATTTGTGTAAGAATTGGTGATATATACGACCATGCCGTCCTTAACCTTAAATCTATTCCACAAGAAAGCCTGACAGAAAAGATTATAAAAGGCTACAATGTTAATAATATCGATCAGTTCACCAATCACTACTTGATTAGCAGATGCAAAGACGAGTACACCACTAGCAGCAACACCGGCTAACATAATAAAGTAACCAAGGCTTGAAAGCATTCGTTCCCACCAGAAATAGGGACGACTCACATATGAGTGGAGTCTCGGATTTGTCCCCACTGAAACAAATAAAGCAACAAGAGAAAAGAAGTTGAAGGCAATGGGTTGCCCGACTGAGAAAGGAAGAGAACTATTCGAAGACAAGAAAGCGAAAAGGTAAATTGCGACTGTAATTACTACCAGCGCAACGATAGCTATTCCATTGGGCTGATGCCTAATTTTCAAGGTGCCCCCTCCCCTTAATTAAAAGCTGGCCGAATAATATAACTAATTTTGAGAATTGTCAATCCCGTATGAAGTCCGAAATCTTATTTCGGCATAAACCATAAGTTTTTCACTTCATTCGGGATCAACTACCGCACGGATGCGGCGGACGCCGGCTGAGACGGCTTCTTCTTTCTTAATTTTGAACTGGCCGATTTCTCCGGAATGGGTGACATGCGGCCCTCCGCAAAGTTCTTTGGAAAAATCGCCTACCGAGTAGACGTTTACTTTAGGCGGATACTTCAATTTGAAAAAGCTTAATGCGCCGGTTTTTAAAGCATCTTCGTAAGATAATTCTTCTTTGGTTACAATCACGTCTTGTTTTACCGCTTCATTAACGGTGTCTTCCACCTGCTTAATTTCTTCAGGGGTTAGCTTCCTTGGAAAACTAAAATCAAAGCGCAGTCTCTCCGCGGTAATATCTGAACCGGCCTGCTTGACGTCCGCTCCCAAGACTTTTCTCAAAGCGGCATGTAATAAATGAGTGGCGGTGTGTAAACGGGTTACAATTTTAACCTCCTCTTCGTTAGCCGCCTTTAATTCTCCAGTGTCGAGCAACAAGCCATGCCCGCCAAATTTCCTTTCCGATCCGGCCCGGGATTTTTCTTGATGCTTTTTAAACTCCTCATCAAAGGCTTCGCGAGTAAGGTTTTTAGCTTTTTCTCCGGCTATATCTTTGACTACTTCAAAAGGTAAACCGAAGCTCTCATAAAGCTTAAAGGCGGCCGGAGCATCAATTTCTGCAATTCTCTCGAGCTCCTTTAATCCTTGGGCTAAAGTTTTTTTGAATTTAGCACTCTCGGCGAAATAGGCGTTGATGATATCATTTTTGTGTTCGACAAGGTTGGGATAAAACGCACCGAAATTTTCAATGACGGATAATAAAACATTTTCAAAAACCTGCGGAGAGAGTTTAAGTTGATGCTCAATGGTTAAGACTCGACGCAGTAGGCGGCGCAAAACATAACCCTGATCTTTATTAGATGGTGCAATACTGTCAGATAGAAGAAATACGGCTGCGCGCAGATGGTCACTAATAATTCTTCTCTGGCGCGAATCGAGTTCCAGTGGCAGTGGTTTTAGGAGTGGAGTAAATAGATCCGTTTCGAAAATAGTGGGCACATTTTGCGAGACCATTACTAGGCGTTCTAAGCCCATGCCCGTGTCGATGCCCGGGGTTTTGAGTTGTTCTAAGGTTTTGTCTGAATGCTGAAAATATTGATTAAAAACAATATTCCATATTTCGATACCATCGATATAAATTTCCGTGGTGGGACCACAAGGACCCTGATCCCCCGTCGGTCCCCAAAAATTATCGGCTCGTCCGAATTTTTTTACCTCAATTTTAGGATCGATACTTTTCCAAATTTTCTCTGATTCTTCATCGGCTGGCACGCCGCTTTCTCCTTCGAAAACAGTGATGTAATCAATTTTTAGTCCCATCTCTTTGGTGATAAATTCATGCGCGAACTGAATGGCCTTTTCTTTGAAATATCCTCCGAAAGAAAAATTGCCCATCATTTCAAAAAAAGTAAGATGACGCTCATCCCCTACTTCGTCGATATCCGAAGTACGCATTGATTTCTGAATGGAGGTAGTATTGAGCGCGCCAAAATCTTTAATCGGATCGGCTTCGCCGGTGTAGTACGGTTTAAACTGCTGCATGCCGGCGGTGGTGAAGAGCACGGAGGGGTCGTTGGGTAAAAGCGAAGAGGAGGGCACAATCGTGTGTCCTCGTTCTTTAAAAAAGGCTAAAAAATTTTGTCGGATTTCTTGATGCGTCATTTTTGAGCGTCGCTCCGCCATCACATCCCTCCGGGATTTCGAAAACCCCGGCGAGGTTTTCTCATCAGGAAAAGTTGCTGGCATTGTCAAGAACCCTTCGCAGACTCGGGTCGTTGACAAACCCTGCTGTCAGCAGCTTTTACTGCCCTTGAGGGATATGATGGCTGCGCTAGTATCTTACTTACTTGGCTACTTTTCTAAACGCCTTTCTAAGAAAGCGAATGATGAGCAAAATGATGGCCAGGATTAAGAAGGGCCAGGTAAGCCAAATAATGAGGTGTAAAGCGAACCCCAGGAGGAAAAGCACGACCAATATTACGATGAGGGCTTCAATAAGTCCCATATAAGTAGATGTTAATGATTAATTCTAAAACTACCATGTTTTCGCCAAAAAGAAAACCTGCCTAAGTTTTTGGGCAGGTGGATCGGCAGCATTGGTGCAAGCCCAAAAATTTTGGCAGGAAAACCCGCTGAATGGCGGGGTTCATTTGGGGAAAACGATCAGACCATAGTATTTACCATGCGGGCTTTTCCATCTTTTCAGTAGTTGTCTTTTGGAAAGAACGTGGCAACCGTTTTCTCGGCGATTCCGATAATTGTCTCCAGGATCAAATATAACGATGCGTTCACCTTGAAGAGCTAGGGCCGTGACCCAGTGATCATCATGATCGACGCATAAGATTATGGGGTAAGAGTATAAGGCCACAAAAAGTTTGGCTAAGGCGGTCTTTTTATCTTTGGTATCGAAGGCCTCTTTTTTGAACCCCACTTTCTTGATGGCTAACTTTAATTTTCGAGAACTTGTGCCTCTGGCTCTGCTGGTTTTGCAGATGTGAATCATCTCTTCAATGCTGTAATTTTCTCCAAAGCATTTAAGGGCATTGATGAGCGCGGTTGGTCCGCAATCAAAATTACTTTTTTGCAGTCGCATACGTCACCTTTTTAAAAAAGAGCTGATCCATTTTACATTAAAAAAATAATTTCACGCAATAAAAAACCTGCCTAAGTTTTTGGGCGGGTAGCTTGGCACCAAGGGTGCAAGTCCAAAAAATTTGGCAGGAAAACCCGCCGAGGCGGGCTACTGCACCACGTATGACTTATAAATGTGCTCTGGTATAACTCGACATAGACACCATGTTTCGTCGGGATAGTCTCTCTTCCATTCCGAATATTCTTTACACACGGGACATTGCCTGATTTCCCAGATGTTCTGTCCCGATGATTTTGCTAGTACCTCTATTAAATTTGGCGGCGGAAGTACGCACTGGTGTTTGGAAAATGAAAAAATTTTGTTACCGTATTTTTCCAACAACACGAAAGAGCAGAATAGTAGAAACAGTAGCCCGATAGTTCCTACTAATAGATAACCTATCAGCAACACATAATCCATGTTTACCACTCCTTAAGCACATCATCACAAATAATTATCGATTTTTGTTCCTATTTGTCAAATCAAAAATCCCCGTGAGGGGATTTTTGAGAGTGAAGATTAGTATCGGTCACCGCCACCACCAAAACCTCCGCCGCCAAACCCACCACCACGGTTGCCACCACGGAATCCTCCGCGGTCACCACCAGTTCGGGGTCTGTCAGACATAGGTCTGGCTTCATTGACGACCAATTTTCTCCCATCGAGCTCGTAGCCATTGAAAGTCTCTACCGCTTTCGCAGCAGATTCATCATCGGCCATCTCTACAAAACCGAAACCGCGGGATCGGCCGGTCATCTTGTCCAAGATGACCGAGGCAGAAGCAACGCTTCCAGCTTGAGAGAAAAGCTCTTTAAGAGCATCCTCATTCGTATCATAGGAAAGATTCCCTATGTATAATTTAGTTGCCATACGAACGAAAATCAGAGGAAATGAGCTCCAAGACTATCGCGTAGCCCTGGAACCAAATCCTCTTAGTTTTTAACGAGTAGGAAGACCTATCCTCTGATCACTCGTTCGCTTTTGGCTTGCCCGAGGGCCGCCCGAAGGGCTAATAAAGCTCGTTTGAGAATACTTTTACCTACTTATATATCATTATAGCCGATAATCGAATAAAATGCAAGGGTCTTCCAAATATTCAAGTTTTTACACCATTAGGAGAAGTAGAGCTACTACGAGGGCGATGCGGTAAAAACCAAAAGGTTTGAAGTCGTGTTTTTTAACAAAACGGAGGAGGAAAGAAATGGCTAAGAGGGCGGTCACGGCGGAAATGATGAAACCGGTACCCAGAACAGCAAACTGATCTTGTGAAAATTCTCCCGCGTTTTTAAATAGGTCATAACCGGTAGCAGCCACCATCGTCGGCAAAGCCAGCAAGAAAGAAAACTCCACGGCGGTTTTACGCTTTAAGCCCAAAAACATTCCAGCGATAATGGTGGCGGCGGCACGGGAAACTCCGGGAATAATCGAGACGGCTTGAAAAATACCAATAAGGATCGCCTGCTTGAAAGAGATTTTAGATATCTCGTCTATATTACTCTCTTTCTCGCGGTGCTTCCATTCGAATAGAATCAAAAATATTCCACCTAGTAACAACGCCCAAAGGACAACGGCATATCCTTCTAAAAGTGATTTAAAAACAGAGTAGAGAAAATACCCCAGAATAGCCGTAGGTAAAAATGCGGCGATAATTTTTTTATTAATATCCCAGCGATAGAGAAAAGTTTTCCAGTATAAGATGGCCACGGCCGCGATGGCTCCCAATTGGATGGCAATTTCAAAAGTTTTTAAAAAAGACGAGGTCGGGATATATAAAAGTCGGGCGGTTAAAATCAGATGAGCCGTGGAAGAGATCGGCAAAAATTCCGTGATACCTTCGACTATTCCTAAAATTAGTGCGTTAAATATACTCATATGGCTTTATTATATGTCATCGATTTAGGATAAGCAAAAGCTTGTTAGTTGACTATTCCTTGCTTTATATTACGATTAAATTGTTTTCATTGGGGAGGTGTAATGACCATTCGGCTTTCGAAATCTGAAGACGAACAAGAACGGGTAGAGGCCTGGATCGGCAATTTGGAAAGAGAAGTGGCTCAGCTAGAGCATCAGCGAGACACCCTGGGAAGTAATCAAAAAATCACTACCGTATGCGGTGGAAAATTCTCTCCCGAAGAAATGGTTAATATAGTAAGGAGTTTAAATAATCAGATCGCTTCTATTAAGGAAGAACTGAGTAGGGTCAGAGCTTTACTGAAGCAAGCTGATAGTAGTTAACGGACTAAGCGTCCGTTTTTCTTTTACCTTGACATTCTAATAATTATTGATAGAATATGGCTAGCTTTTGTTCGTTAAAAAGGAGAGGAAATGCATAGAACGGTGCGTATTTTGTTGGCAGTCCTTGCTGGGGCGTTCATTGGTGGAACCATCGCTTTGGAAGTAAACCGGATGTTTTGGTGGGTAGGAGTGTTGATAGGAGGCTCCATCGCCTATTTGGTCTATGACTTAAAGGAAATTGCTCTAGCAATTCCAAGAGCCTGGCGACGAACCACAAGTTGGCAGCCGGATCGAGAATGGTGGAAAGCTTTAAGAAACTATACTCTTGGCGAATTCAACTTGGTGGCTATAATATGCATCGGCTTTGCTTTAATTTCTTTTCCAATCTTTGCTCTCACGGGTAATTGGAAAGCGCACATAGCTTTACTGTTAGCAACTTTTCTAGCCGGTTGTTTTATCTCTTGCGGCATGGTCTTGGGGTCTAGTTCTTATGACACTAGGGGGATTATTATTCTCACATCAGCGCAGGGTGCTCCTAATTTCCTATATCTCTACCTTGTGCTTTTGCCAGAATATAGTGCCTTGGGTATCAAATGGCTATTGCTTAAGGGTATTCCGCTCGGTGCCAAATTTTTTAAGTATTTATTCTTAATTATACATTCCGAGTTCCGACTACTTTGCGCCGTAGATGCGGCGATTGGGGTCGTGATTGGTTTCCTTGGCGGCTCGGCCTTGATCGGTGCAGTTGTTGGTGGTTTATTTGCTGTTCTGAATTACGAAATCTTGAGTGTGCGAGTGTTCAAAATCCAGGGTGCCGATTCGCTCTTTGGATAAGACGTTTTTCAAGTCTCCTTCGGGAGGCTTTTTCTTTTGACCCTGTAGTGAATTTTTCAAATGCCTTCCGGCTGCGCCAAAGGCGCAGTTGAAAAATCTACTACGGGGTTGACCAGTGGCATGATTTATTTTATTATTCCGACACCCAGGACCTTAACAAGGAGGAACATGCCACAGGAAATCGAACGCCGGTTTTTGATACGTGAACTCAAGCGACCTTGGCCTCAGGTATTAAAACTCGATAGAATTTATCAAGGCTATCTGGAGCAAGCCAATACCAGCCGTAGTCTACGAGTGAGGATTTATGGCGATGATACAGCGGTGCTGACCATTAAGGAGGGTCGGGGTCTCGTCAGAGAAGAGCTCGAAGAATCTATTTCTTTTGCCATGGGGCGAAGTCTTCTGGAGCGTGCTGATCATTGCCTAGAAAAGTATCGATATCATCTCGAAGGCGGCTGGGAATTGGATATTTATAGAGGCGTCTTAACGGGTATCACCATTTTAGAAATGGAAAATCCGGAGCCGGACTTAACGCTTCCCAAATGGGCCGAGGGAGAAGAGGTCACCGACTCTCTGACTAATTTACACCTGGCGCGTTTGGCCACTCAACTTAATGGAGCGGGAGAAAACTTCAATCTGTTTTATACTCACCTCCTGAAGCGCTTGCCGACCATGGTGATCACTGGCGGACCTTGCTCCGGAAAAAGTTCGGTGATGGCCGTTTTAAAAGAAGAATTTCCCAATGTTCATTTTGTGCCCGAAGTGGCCTCAATTGTTATCGGACAGCTAGGCATTGTTCCAATCGGCAGTAAGTTAAGCCAGCGTACTTTGCAAGAGGCCATCTATCGTGTGCAGTCATTGTTTGAATCTACCTCCCTCGACTTTGCGGCTAGTGAAGGAAAAGAAGCGGTAATTTTTGATCGCGGCTCGATGGATGGTGCGGCTTATTTTTCCGGTGGGGTTAAGGGATTTGAAAAAACATTCCGAACTACCGCAGTGGCAGAATATGCCAAATACGGGAAAGTAATCTGCCTGGGAGTACCCTCTAAAACAGTTTATGACGAAATGAAGAGTAATAATCCCGTGCGCAAAGAAACTCATCGACAAGCTCTAATGCTAGACAGAAGTATTCAATGGGCCTGGAATATTCATAATCGTTATTTGTATGTTTCCCCGGTGCCTATCTGGGAAGAAAAAGTAGAGCAAGTGCGACGAGAGATCAAAAAGTTTTTAGCGAAGAAATAGTCCCGCCCCGCGGGATTTTTTTATGGGCAAATTCATCTTTATTTTTTTCTTACATTGATTTAATGCGGGAAAATTATGAAAACGCTTCACGATGTTCATTTTTTTATTGACTCTGCTCCCCTCTCCACTATAATTAACCTCATGAAAAAATCATTAACTAAGAAATGGCTGATGTCTTCATTTTTTGCGCTCATCATTTATTTCTTCTTTTTCTCCCATGCGCAGCTTACTTCAGCTAGTGAAAAAACTATCGATGTTTGGTGGCCTACACCAAATGCTCAATTGGTCGGACTCCAGCCCTTTAAGGCGTTACTTCGTGATAGCGCTCTTTCTGATTACCAGATTTTCTGGCAAGTAGACGGTGGGGCTTGGAATTATATGGGTGATAATCAACAGGATTACCCGCATAAAGAATATGCGGTAGATTTGAGTGGCTGGAAATGGAAGGGTCAAGGTCCTTATCAATTGAACTTCATTGCTCTGGATAGATTTGGCAACAAAGTGGAAAAATCTTTTCCGATCTTTATTGCTGGCTCGGTTACGCCAACTCCAACACCTATTGCAACCCCGACGCCCACTCCTTCTTTAGCTCCGTGTGCACCAGCGGCTATTACTCCCACTCCTACGCCCGCCCCGATTTTGGCTTGTCCGGCAATGGTCATTCTTACCCCTACGCCTAGTCCGAGTGTGAGTGCTACACCTTCTCCAAGTCCAACGCAAACTCCAACTCCGACTCCGTCGTCTACCCCCACTCCTTCTCCTACACCCACGCCTACTCCCGTGGCGGTGATTCAGACTGTAAATGATAGTAAGCTCTATGTAGAAGATAACGCCATTGCTAAAAACTGGAGTAATAATCAGCAACCGGAAGAAAAGAGTCTAATGGAAAAGATGGTGAACCAGCCCACAGCCAAGTGGCTTGGTAATTGGAACTCCGACGTCCAAAGAGATGTTAGTGCGGTAATGAGCGCGGCTAGCGCACAAGGTACAACACCCACTTTTGTGGTCTACAATATTCCGCATCGTGACTGCGGTGGTTATTCCGCCGGAGGAACGGGCAGTGCTGATGCCTATCGCAACTGGATTGGCGCGGTAGCTCGCGGAATCGGCAATCGCTCGGCTATCGTGGTTTTAGAGCCGGATGCCTTGGCGGGAATAGACTGTTTGTCTGATAGTCTTAAAACCGAAAGAACTAATCTTTTGCGCGAAGCGATTGGAACACTGAATCAAAACGGTGCGAGTGTTTATCTGGATGCTGGTAACCCCCGCTGGATCGGAGCTTCGGAAATGGCTAATCGCTTAAAGAAAGCCGGAGTTGATCAAGCTAAAGGCTTCTCTCTTAACGTCTCCAACTACTTCACTACCGATGACAACCTTAATTATGGTCAACAAGTTTCTTCGCAAGTAGGCGGAAAACACTTCGTAGTGGATACAAGTCGAAACGGTAACGGTCCGACTGGCGATGCTCAATGGTGTAATCCTTGGGGTCGCGCTCTTGGAAAAGTCCCGACTCTAAACACGGGCAACTCTTTGGTGGATGCTTATCTATGGATTAAAAATCCCACCGAATCCGATGGTTATTGTAATGGTGGGCCATCGGCCGGAACTTTCTGGCCGGAGTATGCCATTGGTCTTGCACGCAACGCTGGCTGGTAATCTTTACTTTCCAGCGATCGCTGGAAAGTAAAGATAGGGTAGTTCAATAAAACCCTCGCACATGCGAGAGTTTTATATTACCTGTTCACAAAAATATCGATGGAGCGCTGGGCAAGGGTATTGTGGTCGAAATCTTGAACTACAAAGTTAATGTGATACGGTCCACTCCCTTTCCAATTCCAGTCGATAAAGTCCACCGCCACTTCTTTATGGGGATAGTCAACGTAGTTATTGAACATGGGATTAAGACGATCGCCATCAACCTGCCAAAACATTTCATACTGCTCGACAGCATTATTTTTAAACATTGCTTTGAAGGGCTGTATTCCGGAAACGGAAACGCCATTAGTTGGCCACCAAATATCGATCTCTCCGATGGTTGGAGATGGGGTGGGGGTGAGTGTCGGGGTAGCTCCCCCGCCGGTAAACCATTTGGTCATCGTGGCTTGAGCGGGTTTGTTTTGGGGAGTGTAATCTACGTTACCTTCTCCTCCGGAGTTAGGGTCAATGTTCCATTCCCAAATATGCCAACCTTGCAGGTAGGAGTAGTTGTTCCAATATTGAAATAGCGCCTCATAGGCATTAACTTGCTCTTGGGCGTTGTAGCCATTGTTTGACCCGCTATTCCATGGCTCGTAATGCGCTCCGTGCATACTACGATAGCCGAGCTCTGTAAAGAGAATCGGTTTATTATATTTATCGTGCAACGGTTTGATCTGGGTGTTGTTCCAATAGTCCCAGGCTCCTTTTATACCCTCCACGGATCCGTCTG
Organism: bacterium; assembly: GCA_030647955.1. Classification (GTDB taxonomy): domain Bacteria; phylum Patescibacteriota; class Minisyncoccia; order 2-02-FULL-40-12; family IGHO2-12-FULL-4; genus JAUSIQ01. Next base: position 22,142 of record JAUSIQ010000023.1, read on the forward strand.
AGTTCAGATTATAGTAGGCAGAGATTCCGATGTAGTCTAGATGTGGCCAAAAACCAATGCGGTTAGTCTCGTCCCAGCTTCCCGAAGGACCCCAGTTGGCGCTGTAGGTTAGTTTGCCGTTATAAATTCCGCGAATAGTGGCGATTAGGTTGATCCAGTCTTGGTTATACTTGGTAGTCATGGTCTGTAATTCTGTTCCCATCATCATTTGCTCAGCGCCGGTGCTTTGAGCAATGCGTGCATAACGGGAAAGCATATTTCCATAATTGGTAAACCAAGCATCTTTATTATTAGCGTTAATGTAGGCTCGCCACTCTCCAGTATGAGATTCCAAATGCGGCGTAATCATCACCTTTAATCCTTTGCTGTGAGCATAGTTAATGGCGGAAGTTAAGGCGGCGTCGGTAGGAGTGCGATAACCGGTTTGGACGTCATCCGCATAAAGATTGGATTGGTAAATCGGAACGACTAGGCTCACGAAATTTGCCCCCGTACTGGCCAGCTGATCAATACTAGCCCGGTAACTCTCCGTATCAAAATCATCTGGTGAAAAAGATCTAATATTAACGCTCTTTTGCCAATCTCCTACCGTCGCCGAGGTAGATCGGGTAGCAAAAATGCCAAGAGATAGACTCAATAAGAGGGCGAGAACGATAATTTTTTTGATCTCCATAGGTTTATGATTAATAAAATGATGATCTTTGCTTAACCCTGTAGCTTAGAAGTTAGTCGTGTAATTTTTATGAATGTTTTTAATGACTGGATGAAACTTTCGAGGCCTGCTGTTCGTCAAAGTCGTAGCGTAATTTATAGGTGTATAGATTCAAGCCGTCCGAAAAATTCCTTTCCTCTATTTGCTCAAAGTGGGTATCAAAATACAACTTAATGTCTTGCTCATATCCTTGGTTGTAACTCAAGACCACCCAGGCCCGCAGATGATTAGACTGAAGGTTCGTAACTTCTTGGACCAACTTGTCTTCGGAAAATGCCGGGATCGCTCCTTGGGCAAAGCGATTCCAGCTTGGAATAGTAGAGAGCGGAGCGGGGCCGTGATAGTAATATTCAATTGGATAAATGGTGAAGGGCGCGGAGATTACGATGACGTCCTGAGAGGTAGCGTTTTTTTCTAAATACTGACTAACCTCTCGGAAATTTTCTTTAACGGGAGTCTGACTGCTAAACATTTGGTGACCAAAAGTTAATAACATGGCCGCGACGACGACACCTTTGATAGCTCGAGATAAGCTGGGATGGTAGGTGGAGAAAATCCAGCTCAAGAAAAGATAGAGCGACGGAACGCTTAAGATTAGATACCGCGTCAGGTAAAGCGGACGAACGGTAATGCTAAAGAGAAAAGATCCCATGATGGGAATTAAAATAGTCAGGACAAGAAAAGAAGTTTCCGGAGTAATGCGATTATTGCGGCTTAAGCTCAAAAAGGCCAATAAGGCGGTGAGCGGCCACAAAGAAACAATCAGGGTATTAAGATGATCGTTTTGAAAACCAAAAATAAATTGCGAGAAGGTCTCAAAGAGATTAATGGTAGTGGGGGCAGTAAGTAAAGGAGTGCTGTAATTTAATTCCCCCACTTGTAAAACATACCAGCCCCAGCCGAGCATCAAAAAGAAAAGTAAAAACCAGGTGGCTATAAATTTTTTGTGCAATTTCTTTTGGATAAAATGGTGACGGTGCAGTAAGGCGAAGATGACTTGAGCTAATAACCCAAAGGCAAAAAAGTAATGAGTGAAAGAACCGATAATACAGGTCAAAACGTATCCCGTCCAAAGTTTAGCAGTAGAGTTTTGATCCTTAAAGAGGCGTAAGAAAAAATACTGGTTTAAAACCGTTAGTAAGGTAAGGAGGCTATACATACGAATCTCGTTGGCGTACCAATTCAGGAAAGGAGAAATGGCTATCAAGATAGCGGCAAAACGAGCGACGGCAGAGCTATAAGCCAAACGGCCGAGAGCATAAACGGCCGGAATAGTGGCCACAAAAAAGATTAAGGAGAGTAGTCGGGCAGTACCGACCCCACTCCCCCAAAAGAGCTGCCAGAAATGCAGGAGGAAATGGTAAACCGGGACGTGTACATCCCCCGCTACCAAATGCAAAATTCGAGAAAGGCTATGACTGGTTTGCCAAAGACTCTGGGCTTCGTCGAGGCGCAAACTTTGTTTAGATAATACAAAGTAGGAAAAAATAATTACTCCGAGCATGAGTATCCCCAAAAGTGTGGCGGTATTTATTTTTCGGTAGGTGGCGATTCTCATGAGAGTAGATTAATTTTTTTTGATGGTTTGAAAGAGAGCTTTGTTTTCGGCCAGTGCGGCTGCTCTTCGTTCGGCCCAGCGCGTTTGCGGAGCAGCGGCGACGATGAACGGAATAAAGACGGAAACATTAAAGAGGGCCCAGGAGACGTTAGTCATCACCGAAGCCGTGAGGCCCTCACGCCAAATCGCCAAACCTATCCCCAAAACAACGGCGCCGATGTAGATAAGGTGAGGAATAACCAGGTTCATGAAATTTCCGGTTTGCTGCTTTTTAGGGGTTACCGCAAAGCTGACCTTTTGGTTTCTTAAGATGGAGTAGAGGGCTTTGAGATGGATAGTAAATCCGGCCATGGCGAAAGAAACCGCGCGGTAAGTGAAGGAAAAATTACTGGAGCGGCGCAATACGGCCACGGTCAGAAAAATATGGGGCAGGAAGGCGGCGGCCAAAGCCATGGTCGGGGCATTGAATGGCGTTAATCCTGTGAAAAAGAAAATCAAAGGCAAGATCGCATTCATTAAAATCACCGGACCAGACAGGAAGAAACTCGATGAGGCCAAATACTGAATTTTCTGGGCCCAGGTTAATCCCTTCTTAAATAGTGGATTAAATTTGAAAATTAATTCCAAGCTACCGCGAGCCCAGCGATACTGTTGTTTGTAGTAGGAGAGAAAATCTTCCGGAGCTAAACCTTCAGCTAATACTTCGGAAACATAATAAGACTTCCAGCCTTTTTCGTGGATCATTTGAGAGGTCAGAAAATCCTCGGTGATGTTGGTCTCGCACATTCCCCCTACTTCTTCCAAGGCTCGGCGACGAATAGCCATGTTTGTGCCGCACAAAAATGCAGAGTTAAGACGGTTTTTTCCTTTACAAATTGGGCCAAAGAATAATTCCTGCTGTTCCCAGGCTCCGGCGGTGATATTGTTCAGGCCTTGGTTTTTATAAAACTGCGGGGATTGTACAAAACCCATCTGAGGATCCACAAAATAGCCCATGGTTTTTTGTAAAAAATCACGGTGCGGGACGTGATCGGCATCGAAGACGACAATGAAAGGGCTGTGGGTGAGGTGCAGGGCATTGTTAATATTACCGGCCTTGGCTCCTCCGGGAATGGTGCGGGTAATACAGTGTACTCCGAGGCGCTGAGCCAATCTCTCAATCTCTCTCCAATTATCCTTCTTGGCTACAAAGCCGTCGTTAAGAATGTAGACGTTGAATTTGGGATAGCGCATGTCTTTGGCCGCGAAGACGGTCTGCTCTACGATATCCTCCGGTTCACCGGCTACGGTAATAAAAACATCTACCGATGGACGGAAAGAAGAGTCGGAGCGGGCGGCGTATCTCGTTTCCCAGATAGTATATCCGTAAGTGAGGAGCTGCCAGAGATGGAAAATTTCTCCGGCGATAACCATCCAAAAAAGGTAGACGTTATTACGCGGAAACCAAAAAGTGATTACTAAGAAATAAACTATGGCCATGGCCATGTTGGTGAAGATCAACGTCTTGCTCGTTTTGGTCTTTAAAAAATCTTTTTTTATGTGTGCTTGTTTCATGGGTGTAAAATTAAATTGTTTCCACTAAGTTTGGTAACAGATTGTTATAAAGGGCTAATCCAAACCAAGTCCAGTTATCATCGTAATAGCTCATCGGATTTTTCCAGGAATCCGTGTCGGGGTTATACAGGGCAGCTAGTTTATTTTCATAAATATTCTTAGCGGTTTCGGAATCAGCCACTAAAAAATACCCGATGCTTCCACCATAGACGGCCGGTGATTCGAAGTCCGAGATAACCTGACCATTGTGGGCATAACCGGCATGGATAAGTTTCTTTTCATCCCATTGGGTCTGCAAAAATTCCAACCGATAAAGATTATCCAAGGCGCGCGGTTCTTTGAACCAGTACCAATCTAAAGCTAAGCGCCAAGGTAGACGAATGGCATCGAAGCTGTAATTACTAGTGAGGTTTGAAAAATTAGGCGCTTTGATTTGAGCGGTGCTTCTGTCCATTAAAATCCAATCTGGAGGAAGGTTAATGCTGCGCTCTTTATCGAGCGGAGATTCAATGCTCTTCTGAATAACTTCGTAGGAGGTATCGATCAGTTTGGTCCAATCATGACCGGAATCGATTTGAGCAAAAAGCCGATAGGCAGAGGGAGATAAATAGGAGGGGTTGATGATAACCGCCTCCGGGGAGCGTTCTTTTTCTAAATTATTGGCCGCGAGATACGGCTTATTGGCAATGACGACCACTTCCATCTCCCAGATGTCGTTAATGATCGCTTGAGCGGAGTCTAAATAATCGCGCTCCCCCCAGCGCACATTGGCAAACAGAAGCGCCATGGCAATGTCGGTATCGGCATCACTGGCGGAGTTGTCTCCCCCGGCTTCACTCAATACTCCATAACTGCCGTTAGGACGCTGGCCGTACATCCAGGAAAATAAATTACTGTCGATGCGCTTCAAGTTGGCATTGGTCCATCCCCAGACCTGATCAAAGGTTTCTCGATCTCCCACCCAAACTGCGCGCAGCATACTATAGCTTTGTCCTTCAGAGGTGGTGATATTATTACGCTGTTTGTCGACAGTGCGACCCTCGGCGATGTATTCTTTTTTATAGGAATCCCAAATGCCATCCAGCATTGAACGTGGAGAAAAGACGATCGCTTGTTGACGCTTGGCGCTGTTGTAATAGATCACCGTTACAATCAAAGCGACAGCGGCAATAATAAATATTCCTCCCAGGAGTTTCGAAATTCTCATAAGCCAAAAGTTTAATTCTCTCTTACTGACAAGCGACTAGAAGCTGTGCTTAGAAAAACTCCATAAAGCGCCAGTGCCGCGCTTAACCAGTAGAGAGTTCTAGTGGTGGCCGGACTAAAAGTATTCCGGAAGGAATAGGCGGAGGATGGCTCAGGATCTCCAGAAATTTTAAAAGCCGGCTTAGAGTTAACGCTCCCGGTAGAGTTTGTACCTGCTTCTGGTATGGAAAAGAAGTCTAAAATAGAAGGGAGACTCAAGGCTACATCGTCACCGGGTGGAAGATTGTCTTGGTCTGAGATAGTTCCGGGAATAGGGCTAGGAGAGGGGGAGGGAGTTGGTGTTAGGGTGGGGGTCGGAGTGACTAAAAAACCTGCATCTAGATCAGCAGGCTCTGTAATGATGTTCTGGTCCTCATTGCTCTCTTCTACGGCCAAAACGGAGAGTCCGAGAGAGGAAGCCTGGGTATTTTGACTATTCCAAAGCAAAATACCGGCCAAGAGGGCCAGGGCCAAAATTGCTAGTAATTTCTTGTATGCAATGAAAATCATGATGTGTCACTATACTACATGCATCATGAGGTAAGGGTGAAAAAAGAAGGGATATTCATCATTTTTGTAGCAAAAAAAGAGCCCGCATGAAGGGCCATCTCAAAGATGAGGGAATTAAAAACTCCTAAATTAACTTGGTTTTGAAGCGGGAATCGATATAAGCCGTAGCTTCGGAGAACTTTAGAGAAGTGGTGCCGTTACCGGTACGAATGTAAAACTCCTCATTATCATCCGTACGCAAATAGGCCGGTTTGGGCGAGGGGGCGACGTTTAAAATACAGCATTCTTTGTCGTTTATCTTCCCCCAATGTACTCGTACAAATTGCCGGAATTCGGCGCCGATCATTTTGCGAAAAACGTGTGAAAAGTGATTCTCAAAACCATCGGAGTTCTCCTTTCCCAGGGTAGAAAAGTCTTCTCCTAGTCCAATAACCGACTTATTATCATCCACTCCTAAAACGAGGTGGCCGCCACGAGAATTTAAAAAAGCGGCTACGGTTTTCATGACGGATTTTTCTAATTGTCGATTAACTTTTTTACCGCGCAAATCCCATCGAAACGAACTCTTAAATTCCAAAGTTTCACCCTCCCCTACTTCTAATAAAGCATGGAGATCGGGTTGGTAGTTGGTAAATTCCACAGGCGGCAAGAGCGGTTCCCCTTTTTGTTTTACGCTGACAATTAATTCCACGTGATGCTGAGGATCAGGAATGTGCGGAAAAGAAATGATTTTATGACCTTGGTTATCTTTTAGCTCTAAAGTGCCATAACGCACCAATTTCCCCAACGGTCCTTGGTGATAAGCCACGGAGGCCACTTGGGAGAGTGGCACAATCTCGCGGCGACGGTAAAGAATACCCCACGCATGGACGATTTGATCGGCTTTTATCTCGTAGTATTCCCGGTGCCAGCGGAAAAATATGTAAAAAACTAAGATAACTTCCACACCGAGAAGAAAAAGAGCCTGGGCAATTTGATAAGAGATGGCTTGCGAGAAGCCCAAGGAGCGATAAATCTGAGCGTAGTGTGTAATAGACCCAGCCACAAAATAAGCGACGATCGCCGCCGCCTGCAAAATAAGAAAGTTCTTGACGATGATGATCGGGTTGGGTTTGATGCGCGTAATTTGGGGATGTCCGGAGGCCTTATCGGCCTTAATCATGCTTAGTAAATCAGCGATAACCGTTTTATCCCAACCCCGTTGTTTTAGATATTTGACGATAGTGGATTCCGTCTTTTTCATCCTTCTATTATCCCCTCTTTTTATATCAAAAACAACCGGCAAAAAATGCTGATTTTCATGACAAAAAAACTACTCGCATTCAAAAGTCACCCCAATTGTTTATTTTTAGATTTCTTTCTTATGTCTTTTGGGTGCCCAGCCGGGCTCGAACCGGCAACCCTCAGGTCCACAACCTGATGCTCTAACCAATTGAGCTATGGGCACCATTTTTTAATATTAATCTGCGGGCGTATCCAAAATCTATCCCTAATTTTTTCCCTATAGTTCTATACGTCATACCGCCAGCCCGTAATTTATTCGCCAGGATCATTCTTCTTTCTTGGATGTTTCTTCTTTTCGCTATCCTTCTAACAGTAGACGTTACTTTAGGCTTGGTCGCCAAAGCAAGCCTCTTTTTAACAACGAGAAAGCCTAGTGTATTTTTAAGAAACGTAAGCACATCTTCTTGCTTAGCAACGTAGTACACCCAACTATCTTTCCAATGGGCTTGACGCTTCCTAACTTTAAACACATTACCAATTTTGGAAAATTTTTTAATGTCGATTAAAACTTCCAAATTCGCTTGAGCTATCGTTATACGGAATCCTTTACCATTGTGAACTATGGATCCCTCACCGTCAAAAAAACCTGCTATATATTGCCATGTCATAGCTCAATCTTACCATGACGTGGATAAACAAGCAACGGCCAACATTAATTATAACCACACTATAATTTTTTTCTTCCTGGTGCCCTCGGAGGGAATCGGACCCCCATCAAGACCTTAGAAGAGTCCTGCTTTATCCATTAAGCTACGAGGGCCTAGTAACGTCAACTAGGCTAGACGCATTTTAGCATGACAACGCTTGCCAGTAAAGAGAAAATCGTGTATGATGTTTTTACCTTTTCTTTGCAAATAGGAGGATGAGGGAGGGATGGAAATAATCGCCCACCGAGGAGTCCATCGCCGGAAAGAAGAAGAGAATACTACGTTTGCCTTCAATAAGGCGGTACTACTCGGCTGTCCGATGATTGAGTTGGATGTGCGCTGTACTTGTCCTAGAGACAAACAACTCGTAGTTATCCATGATGATATTTTTAATGTCAGGGGTTTCAAGGTCAGAGTTGCTGATCAGCGACTAGATCAATTAATAGAAAGCGGTCTAGTGGTGGATCGTTTAATTGGCGCTGGTGGACACAACTTGGCGCCGGAATTGAGAATTCCTACCTTGCGTTTTGTCCTTAAGCTATTCTTACATCGCACCAAAATTAATATAGAGCTTAAAGACGCTGGCAGTGGTTTAGCTCTATACTTAACACTTGATAGGATGCTGCGAAATGTTAAGCCCGAGATAGCCAGAGAAAGTTTAAAAAATCTGGTAGTTTCTTCGTTTCTCAAGGAGGAGTTGCTACTTTTCAAGGCCTATGAATTAGGGGCACAAATCGAAACCGCTCTATTGCTTAGTCGCTTAAGTCCGTCCAGAATTGGTCGTGGCCGGCTAGGGAATTGGTTAAAGAAAAATAATATACAGGCTCTGCATATGCCGTATGAGATTGTCACGGCCGAGGCTGTAAATTATTTTAAATCCAAGGAAATAGGAGTGAGGATTTACACCCTAAACATTCTTGAGCAGATGGAATATTTTGAAAGCATCGGAGTACAAGGAATTTTTACAGATAAGGCCGAGGAGTTTATTCGTACTCAGCGTACTCCATTAGCCAATGTCGTTGCCTCCTAATTTCTCCCAAGTCCTGATAAAGATCAGGACTTTTTAATTGTCGGGCTGCCGAGATTCGAACTCGGACTAAAACGTCCCAAACGTCTCGTGCTGCCGTTACACTACAGCCCGTAATATCTAAATTCCATCATATTCTAACAGAGTTCGTCAAATAAAAAAAGGGGCGATCTCGTGATCGCCCCCCACTCCCAACCCTGCAGAGCAGTCGGGTTAGGCGGCCTTCGGCCGGGCCACCTTCTTCTTGCCCCTCTTCTCGGAGCTGGCCGACGGTTTGCCAGTCCCCGTGACCGCAACCCCCCGGATGTCGAAGCCCTTGCCGAATGCATCGGTTCTCATTCGCCGGACCTTCACCCCGTGGTGAGTCCCGTGGGCCGGGGTCGTTGCGCAACGAACCCTCGGGTGAATGTTGCCCCCGCCCTTCACTGGGCCGAAGCAGGAAACGCATTTTCCTACTGCCATAGTACACCCCCAATATGTTAATTATAGCACAATTCTTGCATAAAAGTCAACCCCGTTAGAGAACGCCCTCGCCATAGCGAGTGGCTTCAGCCACCTCGGGGCGGCTTTTCTCTAACGGGGTCAATAGTTCCATAATTAATCTAACAACGAAGCGAGTGAGAGCACATGCTTAACGAGCATGCTAGAGTAACCCCATTCGTTGTCATACCAGGCAAAAACTTTGACCAAGTCACCGTCTACTACTTTGGTTAAATCTAAGTTTACGATTGAGCCATGAGAATTGCCAAGAATATCAGTCGAAACGAGTTGCTCGTCGCTGGCTTGTAAGATTCCCTGCCATTCGGGATTAGCCGCAGCCTTGCGGAAAATATCGTTTACCTCTTCAACGGTCGTCGGTCTGGCGGCCACGAAGGTAAAATCAATCAGAGAGCCGGAAATCACTGGTACGCGAATGGCAACTCCGTCAAATTTGTCGTTCATTTCTTTAATAACCTGTCCGGTAGCCTTAGCGGCTCCAGTAGTAGAAGGAACAATATTTTGGGCGGCCGCTCGTCCGCGGCGAAAATCATCTTTTTTATCCGGTCCATCTACTAAGCTTTGGGTAGCGGTATAGCCGTGCACTGTAGTCATCACCGCTTTCTTAATTCCTAATGTGGCCATCATCACAGCGACAACCGGATTAATGGCATTGGTGGTGCAAGAGGCGTTGGAGGTAATTTTTTCATTCTTGAGGCTTTCTTGGTTCAGGTTCGGGGTGGCGGTCGGAGTTGTATTGTCTTTGGAAGGAGCGCTAATGACGACCCTTTTGGCGCCAGCATCAAGGTGAGCTTGAGCTTTTTCTTTAGAATCGAATACTCCAGTGGATTCCACCACCACATCAACTTTGAATTTCCCCCACGGCAATTGCGCCGGTTCTTTTTCGTGACAAATCTGAATTTCCTTTCCATCTACTACTAGCGTATCCCCTTTTACTTCTACCGTCTTATCCCAGGGGCCGTAAGTGGAGTCGTATTTTAAAAGATAAGCCAGATTAGACAAAGACCCCAAGTCATTTAAAGCGACAATCTCGATATCCGGATTAACAAAAGCCTGACGGAAAAATATTCTGCCGATACGACCGAAACCGTTAATTGCTACTCGTAATTTTTTCATAATAAAATGATTAGCGGGGAGGTTTTATCCTTAAGATTTTATGCCAAAAATTGGGATGATCGATAATAAGCTCGGTGACAATAGCGAAAGGAATGACTACCATCAAAGCGATCCAGAAAACATTGGCGGTGATTTCGGCATTTGTGGTTAACTTTATACTAATAATATTTTCAATCAAATCCAAAATTAAACCAGCCACGATGAATTCTAAGATCCGAAGCTTAAAGTTTATTTTCACTACTTGATTATAGCAGAAGGGACATAAATTGAAAAATTGACGAGAATGTAATACAATGATCAAAACTGCAAAGGCGGGTGTCCCGCTCTAAGTTTGTGCTTAAAAAAGCAAAAAATTAGGCGGGTGTCGTATACTGGTATTACCGCAGGTTTCCAACCTGCTGAAAGGGGTTCGATTCCCCTCACCCGCTCATCATCAATACAAAAGCGCCCCTCTTACGGGGTGTTTTTGTATTGATGCCGGGTGAAGCGAGAACTTGAGTTCTCGCGTGGGGATGAGAACGGCCGGAGCGATGTTTCGTTAGCAGACGAAACCGCGAGGCCCGGTCCGGAGAGCTTGATTCAGCGAGCTGCATCAAGACTCGATGGCGATTCCCCCGACCACTTTACTTGACTTTCGTTAAAATAGCTATATAATCAGCTTAGGACTCAAATTAAAAGGGGGTGGCTTATGTGGGAGATTGTGGTGGATGAGGAAGATAGTTGGGGTTCTAGATCAGTAACAGATCGTTTAAAGATACTCGGGGGCTGGCTTGTGAGAACACACTTTACCACCAGTGGTAATCGAACTGCGATGGTCTTTGTGTCCGATCCCTTTCACGAATGGGATCTTGAAAAGTGCTTGTAAAGTTCTTTTCCGATCGCATACGCCTTACTTTCGAAAGCGGAAAGATTTATTTAAGAGTCATTGGACGGAACGAAGAAAAAGGGGTTCCAGAAGCCCTAAAGCAGCTAGCGAGGATAATGGACAGTCTGAAGGAACAAGGGGTTTTCTTTGAAGAAATGCAAAGAAACTACCGAGGAAAAAAGAAAACAGACTGCATTGGCATTAACCTTAAAAATCGTGAATAAAGATCGACGTTCCCCCGGGAACTCGCTGACCGAGAACGGTCTTTTTTTATTGCAAAAATCTTCCTGCCATTTAAGATTGACAAAAACGTTAAGTATTGTTACTCTCTGGACAGAATATTAAAAAGGAGTGTCCCATGGTTGCAACTTGGGTGGTTATTGCGTTTTTACTTATGATTACTGTGTCCAGTCTTTTTGGATCAAGGCTTGAGGCCTATAACTCTAGACCGAGGGTAATTAAAAAGGTAGTAACAAAGCCTATTTGTTCATTTTGTACAAAGATTATCAACGGACCGGATTTTTCCAAGTGGTTACCGGAAAAGTATTCAGAGCATCTCTATATTGCAAAGGTTCAAGAGGTGCCGCTTACTGTGAAAGATGGTATCGGTTCATGTAGCCGATGTGGATTCGAGGCAAGAGTACTTGAGATCGTACAGTGCTAACCATGCCAACGACCAAGAGCGGTGCTGTTTACAAGATAGACGGGGCGGGTGATTTTATAAATATCAATTTTTGTGACGACAGAAATGAAAAATTCAATTACACTGATCTTAAAGAAATCATCAAAACAGAATGTCCTCATCTAAGACCCAAAGATATCAGAATCAGTGCTCACAGTGGAGCAGGCATAACCATTTCTCATAGAATTCCCCACCACAGACTAGTGAAACACAACTGACAAAAGTCAGTTTTTTTATTGACAAATAGCCTATAAATGCTATTTTAACTTAGGTTTAAAAATTGGAGAACCCTATGTCCCAAGAAAGAAGTGTGGCTATTTGGGCAATTGTGTGCGCTATTCTTGGATTAGGTTTTGGTTTTTTCTTTAATTCAGAAGGGCTAAAGATTATTGTCGGAATATGGGTCTTTATCGGAATTGCGGCAGGCACAGCGGCAGATGACCTTCCGTCAGAGCCGATTGTCGGATGGGCTACATTCGGTGCAGCGCTAGGGTTGACTATAGCCGCGGTAAATTATCAATCCTGGCTTACTCCCCTATTAAGATAGCTTTCATACTAACGGGTAACCCCCGTTTTTTGTTGTAAAAATCTACCGTCTTGACTTATAACAAGTATTAACATATAATCTCCAGAGTTCTTGGAAATCGACGAGGAGCCTATCATGCCATCAACATACCTAAGTTCTAATCAAAAAGAGGAATATTCAAAAGTCAGTAATCCGAAAATGGATACTCTTCTGCAAAGCGTCAGGAAACTCGATAACAACCGCTGGTTTATAGTAGAGGACAAAGCACGTAAGGGCAGGAAGACATTCCCTGTCTACATGATATATTGGGAGTCTGGAATTGATCATCAACTCATTCTTTCATACCATGATTTTGATGCAGACGACATCTATGACGATGGTCCATGTATTGGGTATTTAAATATTGGTGCAACCAAATTGATGGTCATCTGCTTTTTTGAAGGATTATTGAAGGGTCTACAAGCAAAGAGAGCTTGATACCCCCAACGGCTTAACGCCATTCCTTGCTTTCATTGACTTTTTGATAAATAAGTATATGCTATCAGAAAGTTCATCGTATTAGGAGTACCTATGCTCGTAATTGTTTACGGCATTCCTCAGGGTGTAAGTTCTTTACAGCTGAATACAGACTTTCGTCCAGGATTAGCAGCGGTAATTGCCGAGGCGGCCGGACCAGATGTTTTACCATCTGAAATTGATATATTTACACCGTTGGAAAATCTGGGCGATGCCGAATACCCCATGCAACAAAAAAGGATATTCGTTGTGATTGAAAATTATAGTCAATATGTAGCGATCGAGGATGCGGAAAAAGTATCCGCACGTATAGCCCAAGCCGTGTCGGAAAAGATCAGAGAATTTCTATTTGCCAGGAATTGTACAATTAAGTGCATCGTTCGCCACCGACCCCAAACTGGTCTAACCTACGATTGCCTATAGCAAACCACCGTTTCCGGTGGTTTTTAATTTAAAAAAGTCCGAGGCTGACGCATAGCTAAAACCCGCTTGAGGCGGGTTTTAGCTATGATATTTCGGATCCAAAATATCAACTCTATTGCACTGCTTCTTTCAAAACTTTACTGGCGCGGAACTTTGGAGCCTTGGAAGCTTTGATGTGAACAGTCTCTCCAGTCTTAGGATTTCGTCCTTCGCGGGCCTTTCGATCCGCTACGCGGAAGATACCAAAACCGGCAATGTTGACCTTATCTCCGGACTTGATCACTTTCGTGATCTCCTCGAAAATAGTGTCTAACCATTCCATCCCCTGCTTCTTAGAAACGCCGTATTTTTCGGCTAATTTCTCGGCTAATTGATTCTTTTTGACCATAATATTCCTCCTTCTTTTGCTCAACGACTGTAGTTAATTATGCATTAACCCTAGCCGCATGAAGCAAATAAGTTATTATCCTTTATATAATACTAGTACAACAGCGTTATTATGCAAGGAAACTATGCACAGCCCCCTATCTGGCATATTCTATCGCTCTGGTTTCACGAATAACATTGACCTTAATTTCACCCGGATAGCGCATCTCTTCTTCGATTCTCTTAGCGATATCCTTGGCCATTTTGAGGGCAGTGAGGTCGTCTACTTTGGCGGGAGTGACAAAGATACGCAGTTCACGTCCGGCTTGCACAGCATAGGACTTCTCTACTCCCTGGAAGGAGTTGGCGATCCTCTCTAGGTCCTCTAAACGCTTTAAATAGATCTCTACGGTATCGCGTCGAGCTCCCGGACGGGCAGCGGAGATAGCATCAGCAGCCTGCACAATGCGTGATTCCAAGGTGGTATAGGGGTATTCTTCATGATGCGACTGCATAGCCAAGATTACTCTCTCGTCTACATTAAACTTCTGAAGAATCTTGCGACCAATTTCAACGTGAGTGCCCTGTACCTCATGATCGACTGCTTTTCCAATATCATGGAAAAGTGCACCCCTCTTGGCAATCGAAACATCTCCACCTAATTCCTGGGCCAAGATGGCCGCCACATGCGTCATCTCAATAGAGTGAATCAGCACATTCTGCCCAAAGCTAGTACGAAAAGCCAAGCGGCCCAATAAAAAGGTTAGCTTGGGGTCGACGATACCAACGCCAGTTTCGTACAAAGCCGCTTCTCCGGCCTCGCGGATTTTATCGTTAATTTCGGCTTTGGCTTTTTCAACGAACTCTTCAATTTTAGCGGGATGAATGCGGCCATCAGCGATCAACTTTTCTAATACTAATTTGGCCGTATGTCGACGAACAGGATCAAAGCTGGAAAGAATCAAAGTTTCCGGGGTGTCGTCGATAATGACATCCACTCCGGTCATACGCTCAATCGTTTTAATATTGCGTCCTTCTTTTCCAATGATTTTACCTTTCATTTCATCGGAAGGAAGATTGACAATCGTGGTGGTGACATCCGAGATGTGCGAACCGGCGTAGCGCTGAATAGCCATGGTCATAATCTCCTTGGCTTTGCGGTCCAAAACCTCCTGGTTGCCCTCACCCAACTTTTTCATCTTCTCGTACAGATCGTCCTTGTATTCTTTTTCAATCGTCTGGTGCATGAGATTAAGAGCCTCATCGCGCCTCAATCCAGAGATCTTTTCCAGTTCAGCAATCTGAATCTGTCTCTTTTCGGTCAATTCCGCCTCAATCTTCTCTGTTTCAGTAATCTTCGTCTGAAGAACCTGACGATCTTTCTCCGCTTCTTTAGACTTGGATTCTAACTCGCTCTCCTTTTTGGAAAGCATGTTTTCGATACGAATAAGCTGGGCATGTCTCTCTTTGCCCTCGCGCTTCGAATCTTCTAAAATTTTGAGCGAACGATTCTTTGCTTCTAAGAGGAAATCTTGCGACTTCGACTTAGCTTCGTTTAAAATGTTCTGTGCTCTGTTTTCGGCTGAACGGATACGATTATCAGCGATTAAGCGCCGGACGAGATACCCGACTCCCATCCCCGAGAAAAACAAAATGACCCAAATTATGGTTCCGGTTGCTAAATTCATATGAAGTGTTGAGCAAGAAAATCATGACAATTTTTTGCTTAAAGTTTACTATTTTTGTGGACTATTTTACCCTAGCAGAAATAGACGATCGGTTCAAGTTTTGTTATGCTGTCTGATATGCCAAACAGACCCGTTGCATTAGTAATTATTGATGGATACGGCCATAGCGAAAATAGAGTTGGAAATGCCATTATTATGGCCAAAAAGCCCAACCTCGACCTTCTCCAACAGCAATACCCCTATACCTTTCTCCAGGCCTCTGGACAGGCCGTAGGCCTTGATTGGGGTGAGCCTGGGAACTCGGAAGTAGGTCACTTATCGATCGGAGCAGGGAGAATTGTGAAGCAATATCTATCCATTATTAACGGGGCTATTAATAATGGCAGTTTTTACCAAAATCCAGTAC
Source organism: bacterium (assembly GCA_030647955.1). Classification (GTDB taxonomy): domain Bacteria; phylum Patescibacteriota; class Minisyncoccia; order 2-02-FULL-40-12; family IGHO2-12-FULL-4; genus JAUSIQ01. The sequence continues at coordinate 37,765 of JAUSIQ010000023.1, forward strand.
TGCTTCAGAGCATGCATGGAGCCAAAAACGCGGGCGGTAAACTACATTTACTCGGCCTACTAACCTCTGGATCTGTTCATGCTTTTTTTAAGCACCTTCTGGCTATAATAGAGATGGCTACCAAGACCAGCGTACCAGAGGTGTATCTTCATATTTTCACCGATGGTAAAGACTCCGGTCTTAAGGAAGCCCCTGCTCTTTTAGCAAAATTGCGAGATTATATAAAAGATTTCCCGCAAGTTAAAATTGCCACCATGATTGGACGCAATGCGTCCATGGAAAGGAATAACGACTGGGCTAAAACTCAAATCGCCTATAATCTATTTGTAAATGGAGAAGGTATGCCCGTTACCGACCTGGACCAACAATTACAGGAATACTATAACCAAGGAATAACCGACGAAGATATTCCTCCCACCGTTTTAGCTAGCTTGCCCCGTCCTCTGATTACCCCTGGCGATTCCCTGATATTTTTTAACTTCAGAGAAGATAGCATGCGGCAGATTACCCATGCCTTCATGGATGAGAGCTTTGATTTTTTTCCTCGGCAAAAACCCTCCGACATCCATGTCGCCACTCTGACGAAATACTTCGATTACGCTCAAGAAAATTTCATCATTCCTCCTCTGCAAGTAAAGAATAATTTAGCGGAATGGTTGAGCTCAAACGGACTCAAACAGCTTCACATTGCTGAAAGCGAAAAATATGCCCACGTTACCCTCTTCTTTAATGGGCTAGCGGATAGGGGTTTTGAGGGCGAATCGGATTTCTTTTTAGAATCTCCTCGCGATTTAGTGAGTGCTCCTGAAATGCGCAGCGCCGATATTGCCGATAAGGTAGTTAATGAGCTACAAAGAGGTTACTTTGATTTCTATGTCATTAACTTCGCCAACGCGGATCTGATCGCGCATTTGGGTAACATTAATCTCGTCTCCAAGGGAATTGAGAAGGTTGATACGGCCATCGGAGCTATTCATCAAGAGATGCAAAAGCAAAATGGTATCCTCATCATCACGGCCGACCATGGTAATGCCGAGTCTTTAACTTACAGCCCTACCGGAGAAAGAGAAACAAAGCACAATAGTAGCCCCGTTCCTTTCTTTCTCGTTGTAGAAGAGCATAAAGGTAAGAAATTCAGTGGCCAAACTACCGGCATCATTTCTGATATTGCCCCCAGTATCTTGGAATTAATGGGAATTACTAAGCCGGTGGAGATGACCGGAAGAAGCTTGCTTTCCGATTTACAGTAGCTACACCGTATATCAATCATTGTTAGTGTACTATCACTCCCCCACCCAGCATCTCCTGTCCCCGATAGAACACGACTGACTGCCCAGGAGTAATCGCTCGAATGGGCGTCGTGGCTACTAACTTAAACACTCCTTTTGAAGATCTGGAAATTTTTGCCCCAATCTCTTTGGTACGATAGCGCGCTTTGATATTAATTTTCCCCGGAAATTTAGGATTATTCCCTACCCAAGAGGTATCACTGATATAAACTTCTCGAGATTCTAAATCCTCTGTGGAGTTAGTGGAAACATAAACAATATTTTTCTTTAAATCTTTCCCCGTTACATAATATGGTCCTTGGCCGTTGGAAATATTGAGACCGTGCCGCTGGCCGATGGTATAAAAATATACGCCCTCGTGCTCTCCAACCACTTCACTATCTTTCAGTAACTTAATTTTACCCGGCTTGGGCTTGATATAGTATTTCAAAAAATCTCGCATATTGAGCTGCCCAATAAAACACACTCCCTGGCTGTCTTTTTTATCATGATTAGGCAAGCCAAATTTTTTGGCCATCTTGCGGATTTCCGGCTTAGCGTAGTCTCCCACCGGAAATAGACAGTGCTTTAATTCTTTTTGGGTCAGCGTCCAGAGAAAATACGACTGATCCTTCGCGCTATCGCGCGCAGTATAAAGTTTATAAAGTTCATCAGGTTTATCAAGTTCTGAAACTTTACGAACCTTAAAAACTTTCAGCTTGCCACTCGTGCGCTTTAAGCGCACGTAGTGCCCGGTCGCAATAAAATCCGCACCTTCTGCCAACGCTTTTTTCAAAAAAATCCCAAATTTAATTTCTTTATTACACATCACATCCGGATTCGGAGTGATTCCCTCGCGATAAGCGTCGATCATGTAATCCCCCACCTTTTCCTTGTACTCTTTGGAAAAATCCCAGGTTTTAAATGGAATACCTAAAGTGCTGGCCGCCGCGAGAGCGTCCTGTCGATCTTCCTTCCAATTACAAAACTCTACACCTTTTTTTGGCTGCCATGGCTTAAAAAATACTCCCACCACCTTAAAACCACGCTTCTTTAAAAGCGCCGCCGCCACAGAGGAATCCACTCCTCCCGACATGGCTACGAAGACCTTTCTTTTAAGAGGGGTATTTGATTGTTTGTGTTTATTCCAAATTCT
>JAUSIQ010000039.1 GCA_030647955.1 bacterium
GGAATCCGTCATTAAAATTTAGTTCTCAAGAATTTTCGATTTGAAATGCTCCGATAACATTCCAAATTGCTCATGCTGCCGGGCTTGGGCTCGAACCAAGATACTGGGCTTCAAAGGCCCATGTCCTACCATTAGACGACCCGGCAATGTTTATAAATTATAACTCAAAATACTGAAATTGTCTATGTGGTTAGCTCCGCAATTGCTAACTCCAAAGGAAGCTGTGGAATGGGCGAAGACTTCATTTCTTCTCTGGCCCGCATTAAAATACCGATCACTTGGGATAAGCGCTTGCTATCTAAATCTTTGGCCAAATCCACAATGGCTTGAGCATGCTCTGCACCAATGTCACCCTGAAAACTAGCCGCCACAACCGGACTAGCTCGTGCGACTAAAATACGCCGAGCATAATCCAACAAACCCTTGGCAAAATTATCCAAGTCTAACCCGGATTGGTAAATGTGATTGACCAGAACGGTGGCCTCGGCTTGCTTCTTTTGATGTACAAAGCCAAACCAATCACGAAAGAAATTGAAAGGGATAATGCCCAGAACTTCTTTGACCGCCTCTTCGTTAATATTTTTACCCTGAAAAGCGATGAGCTTGGAAAAATTACTTTCCGCATCTCTAAGTGATCCTTCTGCCTGCAAAGCAATGAGACGCAAAAGATCTTTTTCAATTTTAATTTTCTCAGTTTCACTAATACTGGCCAACTTAACCATGATTTGCTCTACGGCCAATTTTTTAAAATCGAATCGCTGCACACGCGAGATGATGGTGGGCAGAACTTTATGCGCCTCAGTAGTGGCTAAGACGAAGAGAGTTTTGGCCGGAGGTTCTTCAAGAGTTTTGAGTAGAGCATTGGAAGCCTCTTTGGTGAGCTGATGACACTCATCGATGACATACACCTTATACTTCCCAGTATTCATTGAGGAGAAGCGCGTCCCCTCTCGCAAAGTCCTAATTTCATCAATACCGCGATTGGAGGCGGCGTCAATTTCAATTAAGTCCATGGCCCGGCCAGTCTCCACTTCCGTACAGAAATCACAGACCGCGCAAGCATCGCTATTTTTAGGATTAGCGCAGTTCACGGCTTTGGCTAAAATTCTAGCCATAGTAGTTTTACCGGTCCCTCGTGGACCGGTAAAAAGATAGGCATGAGATATTTTTCCGGTTTGCAGAGCTCCTTGCAGAGTACGCACCACATGCTCCTGCCCTACCACGTCGGAAAATTTTTGTGGACGATATTTTCGATAGAGAATCATGAGAGGAAGGATAGAAGATCACGCGATACTAATCAAGAGCCTTGCCCTATTTTTTGAAGACAAACAGACGAATACCAACAAAGCTAAAGATCAGAGCGGCAGCAGAACCAACTACGGCGGCAACATTCGCCCAAAGCTCAGGCGATAAGCCCAACACAGGCTCGATACCATTGGCAACCAGCGTCGCTACACCAACATTAATACCAGCGGCCACTAAATTGACTGCCATAAATTTACCAAATTCTCCTCCACCACCGCCAGTACTTCCCGCCTCAAAAGTCCAGTACTTATTCCAAGCAAAGCTATGGGTGGCCGCGATCAAAAAGGCAATACCTTTAAACAAAGCGTACCGGCCTCCCAAAGCATGTCCGGTAGAGGCGATCAAAGCATTTAAAATACCAATGTCTACGGCAAAATTAGTAAAACCGATGGCCGCAAATTTTCCAAATTGAGTAAAAAAGCTCATCCATCTCCCCAAGAAAAAGCCTAGCCACACTCCCATAATCCACACAATCGGAACTATTACCATCAACCAGATAAAGGACGTTCCGAGAAAATGCGGCGTCTTAAGAAATTCCAGAACCTGCCAAGCGATCAGACCAGTGATAAAACCCGACAAGACCGAAAAAACCAAGTCTTTTTTTGTAAATTGCTTCATAAATTAATTATTAAATTTTATTGTATTTAGCCACTAGTTCTTTCTCGACCTCGTCGCGAGGACGGCCAAATTTTAAGCGTGAAATTTGTTTTATCGCTGCGGCTACTTCGGCCGAACCGGCTCCAAATACTTTTTCGGTTTCGATCGCCACGTTAAACGGCCGAGTCGTCTGTCCATTGACTAGTAGATTAACATACGCGTTTAGATTGTCGATATTCATAAGGTCTTGCGGGGTAAACACCGGTTCAAACTTGTTTTTCATAAATTCGGCGTCGTCCGAACTAATACGGAAAGAAACTACCGAACCGACATTACCAAACACGGCATCTCGAATATTTTCTTTAAGCTGTTTAATAAATTGATGTCCAACCACAAGATTCAAGCGATATTTTCGCGCTTCGGATAAAATAGTGGAAATGCTGTCGGTGGTGAAGTTCTGGAACTCGTCTATGTAAAGATAAAAATCGTTGCGAGTTTTTTCGTCCATGTCCACGCGAGAAAGGGCGGCCATCAACAATTTGCCGACAATGATCATGCCCAGTAAATTGGCGTTGAGATCGCCGATACGGCCTTTGGATAGATTGACGACCAAAATTTTCTTTTGATCCATAATATCGCGGAAATTAAACGCACTCTTTTTCTGGTTAATAATCGGTCGCAAAAATTCGTTAGAGACAAAAGTGTCTACTTTGGAAGAAATATACGGAGCCATATTAGCCAGACTCGCCTCTCCTCCCGCCTTTTCAGCTTCTAATTGCCAAAATTCCTTTACTAAAGGATTGGTTTCTCGGCTTAATTTGTCCGCGCGGAATTGATCATTGACCAAGACGCGCGAGATATCGGCCAGAGTGGGTATGTCGTTGGCGTAATCATCCAAAAGCAATAATGCAGCGTTCTTGAAATATTTTTCAAACATCGGACCGCCGGTGGTTTTCAAATCATAGAGCTTGTCGATAATGCCGAAGAGTTCATTGATCACCATGGTCTTCTGCTCGGGATGAGTAGGATCGATTTCGAACATGTTTAATCCCAATGGTCTCTCTAGATCACCCGGGTCAAAGTAAATCACATCCTCAACGCGTTCTTTGGGTACAATCGAAAGAGCAAATTCAGCAAAATCACCGTGCGGATCGATTATGCACACACCCTTGCCATTTTCAATATCTTGGCACACCATCGATTTCATAATGGTGGTCTTACCGGTACCGGTTTGTCCGATCACATACATGTGCCGGCGACGGTCTTCGTCGGTCATACGCACCGGAGTTTCCACTCCGCGAAAGATATTTTTTCCGATAATTACTCCGGAGGTTGGTAAATTCGAAGGCGGTTCAGATGGCTTCGCTTTTAAAAAGTTCACCTTGGGAGAAGCAGTGGAAGCAATTGGAAAATGATACAAACTCGCCAACTCCTCGGTGGACATGGTCACTACTTGCTGTTCATTGAAAAGACGGAAGGCAAAGTTGTATAGTAAACGCTTCAAAGCTCCCCCTTCCATTTTGCTGGTTTTTAATCCATTCAAATCCGGGGAAGCAAATTGCACCAGAGAGCCATTCAAGTTCTCAAGAATTTGCTGAGCACGCGCCTCATTCAAAGCCGAAGCTACGAAACGAATATTAACGTCGAAGTTCTGCTTGGAAGCTTTGTTCGTTAAGGCTTTAATAACCTCGTCGTCGGCGGGAGTAACTACTCGAGGCTTTTCGATCTCTGGCGGTTTATTGGGATCTATTTTCTTGGGTTTAGCCGGATGCTTAATACGCTTCAGGGCCTCTTTAAACGCAAATCCCGATTGCATTTCACGCGATACCTTGGTAGCCAAAGATTTTTTCTCGCCCCGGTGCGTAGGCCGAATCAAAATCTGCATGGCCGCCCCCTCGCCTTCCGTTTCCAATTGCGACATGGCTGTTAAGATCACACCCATCGGGTCAGACTCAAATTTTTGGTAAGTCCTAATAGGCAAGATAGAGTTTTCGGTATAACTGATCGTTGCCCCCGCCGCAATTCCTTCCGGATTAAAAATACTGTAGTCGTTGACCTTGGTAATTTCGGCTGACGGATAATAGCCATACATCTGCTTCTCGATGATATCTTCGCTGCTCTTCGGAACCGCCATGTAAAAATGGGTTTCCTCGCCCAAATGATGAACAGCCATTTCTAGGGCAATATACGGCTCTCCATATAAAAATTTATTCCAGCCTTTCGAATGCAGATTGGAAAAACTAGCTAGCATCTGTTCACCCAAAGCAAGCAGCTCCTTCTCATTTTTTTGCCCCCCCCCTTGAGCATTCGCCACGGCCTCTCTCGGAATCCGTACCAAAAAAAGGCTCAAGTTAAGAGCTCTCTGCATGCGTCCCTTGGTTTTCATTCCTCCCAAAACCACCAACCCGGCCGAGAAAACAATGGCCAGAGCAACAAAGGAAACGATATAGATAATGTATTCTCCCATTTTAAATCTTCTCTAATTTTCCCCGCTCTACTAACGTGTCGTAAAGCTGATCCACTAACACGTCATGAAAAGCATCTAAGAGGGCAGGGTTTTCAATTTTGGCTAATTCCTTAAGAGCGTCCGCTAAACTTTTTGTAAAAGTAATATTCACCAGAGTTTGGATCTGATTTTTTAAATCTTCCGAAAGATGAGCGGGTGGATCACTGGGAGGGGGCGGAGGGGTGACGGGCTGAACGGGAGCAGAGACGGTCGGTAAACCTTGTGGGCTCATTTCCTGAATTTTTTCACCGACTACTTCGTGCAAGACAGCTTTATCAGAAGGAGTTTCTTCTGCATCATGCGATTCTTGTAGAGCCGCTTTTTTTTCGGCCAATCTTTTTTCTATGTCAGCAATCTCTTGTTCCAAATTAGCAGGATTTTCCATAGATTAATTATACACTAAGCAATTTACCAAGAAAAGCAGGAGGCCCGGTTTTTCAGCCGGGCCTCCTGTAAGGTGTAATTTAATAAGAGCTAGGGAGTCTCATCTGTCTTTAAACTAGTACGGGCTTCTTCGAGATCAAATTCATCGTCGAGTTTTTTAATTTCTGCGTCGATGATCTCGTCCGAAACTTTCTCTTGTTGCTCCTCAACTTTCTTCCAATCTTTATCCTGCTGTTCCAAAAATAATTTTACATCCAAAGCAATGCGCCCCAATTCAATTTTCTCTTTTTCCAAGGCATCGATGAGATCGAAAAGATGATAATCGGGAATGTTGCCGATATTATCCACTAATGCCTTCTTAATGTCGTTATTCAAAGGCGACTCCGCCAGAAGTTTTGCTAATCTTTCTTGAACCGATTGTTCTATTTTTGCATTCATTCCGTAATAATTAATAACCTAATTTGGCCAGTTCGGCGGCCACGCGACCAAATTTCAATAAATAACCACCGGGCATTTGAGTATCTATAATTTCTCCGCCCATCCCCCATTCTTTAACGGCCACCCCAGAGTCCTCCGCCACCATTTTGGCATACTCCATAACATTCGCATCGGTAGGATTATCCCACCCATGATCCATCATAAAATCTTTAGTATCATCCCAAATGGTATCTTTTAGACCAATGTCCACAGAACCTGGTCCCGGTTCAATGACTTCCGGTCCTGGAACAGACTCAGGTCCAGGAGTAGGACCAGATCCCGATCCAATGTTTTCTACCCCCGAGCTGGTAACCCATTTATAAGCTAAAAACCACGCAGCTGCTTCTACCGGGCCATAGATATATCTTGTCCACCATTTCCGATCCAGAGATTGCCGATAGAGCCTGCCAAAATTTACGGAATCTTTTTTAATTTGCCCACGTCGAATTTTCCCCATTTCTTCTCGTAATCTCTTCTCTATTTCTGCCAGTCTTTCCGGAGTAAGCATCTTCCCACCATTAGCACGCATATACTCGTTGCCGATAAGCACTTTGTTTTTCAATTTATCCTCTAAGCGTTTCAAACTACTAGCCACAATCAAATTTTCCAATCTTTTATTAATGCCCGCATTCTCTGCGGAAATTTCTTTCGACAAATTTTCATAGGAACGTGAAGAATACTCCACTACTCCAGTTCTGGGATTTAGTCGGCTAACTTCTCCCTGTAACCTACTCTTAATTTCCGCCGCCTCTTCTTGAGCAGTCTCTTTGTCCATTAAGCCGCCTTCTTGCTTTAATAAGTCGGATTGCGCCGATGTGTCCGCTCCGGCATTTTCAGTTTTAACTAGAAAACCGGTCGCTCGCCCCACCTCCCATAATCCAAAAGTGGCAAAGCCCTTGGCGCGCTCTTTAAACCACCCTAAAACCGATGACCCCTTAATCTTTTTTCTTTCCGTCTGCTTCTTCTCCGCAACAGATTTTTGCAATTCAGAAATAGCTCTTCCCAAATTCCCTCCGCGTTCCTCCGGAGTTTCGGTGATCTTTGCAGCCTCTTCCGCATCTCTAATCTCTACGACTCGCTCTTCGCGGAGAGCTTCTCCTAAAGTTCCCGGTTCAGGTTTTTTATCAATCCAGCCATTCTCATCTAATCCTTTTAAATCGTTGCTGGCATTTTTCCTTTTGAACGCATCGCCGGCTTTTTTAAAAAGATTCTTAAATCCTTGTGCAAACTTTGATCCCCAGCCTTGCTTGGCTGGTTCTGCCTCTTTTTTATTTTTTTCTATTTCTCTCTCTAATCTGCTTATTTTCGCGTCTTTTGGTTCCTCAAAAACACCTCCGCCGGCCGCTTGAGCTCTCTTTGCTTCTTCCAGTTCTTTCAATAATTTAGCTTTTTCTATCTGCAGAGCCTCAACAGTCTTGCGATTCTCCTCGGCCACATCTCGCGCCGGTTTTTCCTGGGCATTTTTAAGCAAGCTTTCCGCATAAGCGTAAGCTAGGGTGTTTTTTCCTTGGCTTTTCGCCACTCTTTCCACATAGCGCTTAACCGCCGCCACGTCTTCCGGAGCTTTTCCACCTGTATATGTATCCCAAGTCCCCATCCAGGCGTCATGTTTTGTTTCTATACGATTTTTTGTTTCCACGGGAGCAGTAAAACCAATATTTTGGTTAGAATTTGCTGCCTTAGGCGCGTCTATTGCGGATTGCGGCTCCGGTTCTTTTACATCTCCATCTCCGATTGGGTCATTCTTCGCACCTCCTGCATCGACAGAGGGTTCATCAGCAACAGAACTCATTTCTTTCTTAAAAGTGTCATCTGCCACATCGATATCTTCATCTGTGACACCTTTTGCTTTTAATTCATTTCGCAATTGGTCAAACTTTTCCTTCACCTTTTCTTCGCTAATATTAATTTCAAGATAAGAGGCTGAATTTTCAATATCCAAGGCTTCGGCAGGAAGTTTTTTTTGATACTCCAGCACCATATCTTTATATTTTTGCCATTTCTCCTTCTTCGTTTTATAATCCTCTGTATCCTTTGTCTCCAGGAGCATTTTTCGATAAGCACCAAATGAAAGCAGCTGGGAACCAAAATACAAAACATCCCAAATCTTTGGATCTTTAGGTTCAAATTCTTTTTTTTCAATTTTTATTTCTCCCACCTTAATCTTATCCTTGCGTTTAAACTCTGCTTTCTTTTGCCCAAAACCTACATTCCGCTCTTTCTTAGCAGATTGTTCTTTGCCCATATCATTAGATGCCGCGGTATTCTCGTTAATTTTTATAAAACCTATCCGCTGCTTTTCTGACATAACATTATAGTAATTTTACCACCCCTTCATTTTTAAACCATTGGCCGTGTGGATAACTGCAAATTCGCTTATTTGTGTGTTATAATGGAGAGAGTAAAAAATCGCATGCTTCATCCTTCTAAGACAACCCGGAATATATTTTTCATAATCATCGTCCTTGTTGCCATTTTTTTCCGTACTTACCAGCTCGACTCTTTCCCTCCCGGTCTCTACCCCGACGAGGCCATGAATGGCAATGACGCCATGGAAGCTAACGAAACCGGTAAGTATAAAATCTACTATCCGAACAACAATGGCCGAGAAGGGCTCTACAATAATCTTACCGCCCTCACCTTTAAAGTCTTCAGTCCCGATGTTTGGACCCTCAAGTTAATGGCCGTTATCGCCGGAGTCCTCGGAGTAATCGCTCTCTATCTATTAGGAAAAGAAATGTTCAATTGGCAGATCGGCGCCCTGTCTAGTTTCCTGATGGCCATTTCTTTTTGGCATGTAAATTTTTCCCGTATTTCGTTCCGAGCTATTTTTGCCCCCATGTTGGTCGCTTTTGCGGTTTATTTCTTTTGGAAAGGACTACGCGGCCGACACCTCATGAATTTTCTATTCAGCGGAATATTCCTGGGATTAGGCTTTTATACTTACATCGCTTTCCGCATTACTCCTCTTTTCCTGATCTTTGGTTTTCTAGCCTACTGGCACTTCTTAAAGCAAGATTTTGACGGTCCTGAATACACCCACGGCCGCAATTTTATACTGCGCGGCTTTGTTTTATTGGTCGTCACCACTATTATAGTAGCCCTACCCATTGGGATTTATTACTGGATGAACCCCGCCGACTTTCTAGGCCGCACTGGCCAAATATCCGTCTTTGCCGGTGGACATGTGATTGAAACTCTCACTATGAACACGGTAAAAACGCTCGGCATGTTTAATTTTGTTGGTGATCACAATTGGCGGCACAATATTGCCGGCAGTCCTCTCTTATTCTGGCCCATTGGTGTATTTTTTGCCGCTGGATTCTTGCGTAGTATCTGGAAGTTGTTTAGACGCTTTCGTGACCATGGTCATTTCGCTGCCGTGCATATTCTTCTACTCTCCTGGTTCTTTATCGGCCTCCTACCAGTAATTCTTTCCAATGAAGGCATTCCTCACTCCTTAAGAGCTTTAGTGGCTTTGCCGGTGGTTTTCCTCTTTGCCGGTGAAGGGATGTGGTGGATATTCAAATCATTGCATCAATGGTACGTTCTTCGCGATAAACATCCCCACGAAGCTTCTTTAGTCACCACCATGGTACTGATTATATTCTTAATCAGCTTAGGATTGGCGGAGTACAATCGCTACTTCCGCATTTGGGGACAAGATCCCATTACCGCTTCGTATTTTAACCAAGATGATGTAAAAATGGGCGAAGAGATTAATGCTCTTCCGGCCGCTGTACCCAAATACGTGGTAGTGGAAAGACCCGGAGTACTCGTCAATAATATTCCGATGTCTTCTCAAACCGTCATGTTTATTTCCAAGACCTTCCTAGACAGTGGACAAAAACAAAAAAACGTTACCTACCTCTCTCCTGAAGAATTCGCCGTTCGCCAAAGAGCCATCCTCTCCAACCCGCAAGCAAAAGTATTTTATATAAAATAAAACTATGAAAAATATTTCAAAGATATGGGCCGGTGTTATTATCGGCGTGACTACGTTGCTGGCTATTACCAGCGTTTGGGGAGACTCCTTTATCGTCGATGAAATTCCCCACGTCGGTGCCGGTTACTCCTATATCATGAAAGGCGACATGCGCCTCAACCCCGAACACCCTCCGCTAGCCAAAGACTTGGCCGGAATCGGGATGAGTTTTTTTAAGCTGAATCAATCTGCTTTTGAGAGCAACTTTTGGAAGACGGAGATCAATGGGCAATGGGAATTCGGCCGTCGCTTAATTTTCAACTCTGGCAATAATGCCGACTTGGTCACACACGCCGCCAAGATACCCATGTTCATCTTTTTCATCGCCTCCGCGATTTTAATTTTTCATTTCGCTAGTAAACTTTATGGCCAGCGCGCCGGATTAATTGCCTTGATCCTATTTTCTTTCTCCCCCACCGTTATCACCCACGCCCGCTTCGTAACCACTGACTTAGCCGCTCTTTTTGGCATATTATTTTCCTCCTACTTTTTCTTTTCTTATTTAAAAAATCAAACTCGCCGAAACTTTTGGCTAGCAGCTATATTTTTTGGTGTTGCCCTTCTGACCAAATTCTCCACGTTCCTACTTGCTCCTTATTTCGTACTCCTCGCTTTACTTTGGGGCTGGACCAGAGAAAAATCCAAATGGAAAACTGCTTTCCTTGCTTTATGGCAGACGATCGTCGTTGGTGCCGTAGGTTTTATTATTATCGTTTGGCCAGTTTACTATTTCCACACCTGGAATTATCCACCAGAAAGACAACACCATGACACCGAAGTTCTAATGCAGTCCTTTGGTAACCGCTACTTGGCTGATCCAGTCGTATGGATGTCTGACAAACCCGTCATCAGAGCCGCGGGACAATATGCCCTGGGGTTATTAATGGTGACTCAGCGCTCCGCCGGAGGCAACACCACCTATTTCCTCGGCGAAGTTTCCCGCTTTGGGTGGCGTTCCTATTTCCCCATTGTTTACTTCATAAAAGAGCCGCTTGCCTGGTGGGGACTGGCCTTGATGGCTTTGGTGGCTACTGGGTGGCGCATTGGAAAAATGCGATCAAAAGCTAAGGGCATTGCCAACTGGGCCAGGGATCATTTTGAAGAATTGGCTATGCTCACCTGGCTAGCAGTTTACTGGTTTACCAGTATTCGCAGTACCCTTAACATTGGAGTGCGTCACCTTCTGCCGATTTTCCCATTCACTATCATCTTGGTCAGCGGACAGATAGAAGTGATCCTACACGCCATCAAGGAGAAACTCTCTCACCTAAAGAATAAAAAAAGTGCGGCCGCTTCGTTATTAAAAATATTTTACGTTGTGCCGTTTATCCTTTTTGGCTGGTACATTCTAGAAAATTTAAAAATTTATCCCTATTATCTCACCTATTTCAACCAGGCTGTGGGCGGCCCGAGCCAGGGACACAAATACGTGGTTGATTCCAATTTAGACTGGGGACAAGATTTGAAGCGTTTTGCTAACTGGGTGGAGGATAGCGATATTGAAAGAATTGAATTTGATTATTTCGGTTGGGCTGATCCGCTTTATTACTTAGGCCAAAGATATGTTTATCTCTCTTCAAGTAAATACACAGATGCCGAAGATTTCCT